>JASJEI010000047.1 GCA_030064795.1 Pleurocapsa sp. MO_226.B13
GTTATATGAAGTCCGCTTGATTACTTCCGATAAAATTTTGGCGTTTTTCTTTGCGCCTTTGCACCCAAGGCGACGGGTATCCTAAAGGTGCGGAAAGCACCGCCACGCATGCGCCTGAATTCAATTCAGGCGACCGTGGCGGACTAGCTTCGCGTCGTAAACGCCTTTGCGCGAGATTTAAAATATGTGCTATCTTCTTTTTTTTAGAACTAATTTAACGGACTTCATATTAATAATGATTTCCGACTTTGCGGTGATGAACCGCAGTTAAGCCATCGGGATTAGAAACGCGACCTAGATCGACTTTGCTATAAACAATCCAGTGATCGCTGCATTCCATCCGACTAGACACCTCGCATTCTAAGTATGCTAAAGCATCAGCTAAAATAGGCGAACCATTAGCTGCGGTCTGGGTATTGACTCCTGCAAAACGGTCTGCACCTGGTTTAAATCGCTTGAGGAAGTGTTTCATTAAGCCTTGATATTTGTCTTCTTCCAAAATATTGAGAACAAAGCGATCGCCTACCTGCATTAAAGATTCGATCGCCCGATCTTTAGCGACAGCAATGGTTAATCCTGGTGGTTCAAAACTTGCTTGAGAGACCCAAGAAGCTAGCATCGCACTACTGACATCGCCCTTAGTTGCGGTAATAATATACAGTCCACCACTCAAACGACCCATGGCTTTATCGAGGTCGGTATCTAAAGACTTCATCTGCTTAACCAAGTCTTTGCGAGTGAGGAACTGTCCTAAATCTGTACCCGACTCTTCGCAGATTTGATAGTCTGCTTCGCTGGGAGTATCTTTAATTTTGATCGCGGGGAAGGCGGGTTTCAAACCTGCTTCACGGAACTTGGTCATCAGTGGATCGATCGGTTCATCATCGTCACCATAGGATTCAAACATCCCAATTAACTGCTTTTCTTTCGCAGCAGCCAGAACTGTCCCCATATTGGCAGTTATATCTTCCTGGTTACCGTTAGAAGGAGGCATTCCCAAAACAATACCCACAGAACGATTGACGATCTCATGAACTTCGGTACTATCAGCCGAGCGCAAATCGACCATCTCTACGGCTACCCCAGTCTTGGTGATTCCTTTAGCTACGGCTTGACTCAGACGATCGCTGTAGCCATAGTCGGAGATATAAAATACCGCTACGCTTTTATCAGCTTTGGTTTGGGCTTTACTCCAGTTACGATAGCGGTTTAATAATTCGTTGAGATTGTGTCGTAACAAAGGTCCATGCCCATTAGCTACAAGGTTAATCTCTCCTAGGTTGTCCATCCGTTTCATCGCTGAAAGTACGGAACGAGCGTTAGGACCCATCAAGCAGTCATAGTAAAAGCGATAGTCTTTTTCAATCGCTTTGAGGTCTTCATCGTAGGTAGCATTGGAACAGTAGTGCATTCCAAAGGCATCGCAGGTAAACAAAATACCTGTTTTGCGATCGTAACTAAAAATCGTATCGGGCCAGTGTAAATTGGGAGCGTTAACGAATTCAATTATATGACCCCGACCTAAATCAAGTTGTTCGCCATTCTTGACAATCTGTTGTTTAAACGGTTGATGAACCAAGTCTTCCAGGAACTTGATTGCCATCTTAGCTGCCACTACCGTTGCTTGGGGCGCAAGGGCTAAAAAGTCTTTAACTAAACCACTGTGATCGGGTTCGGTATGACTGATAATTAGATAGTCGATTTCTGTAGGGTCGATTAAACCTGTTAAAGCATCCAGATATAATTCGCGGAACTTAGCGTGAGAAGTATCAACTAGAGCGGTTTTGTCGCCACGAATTAAATAGGAATTGTAAGTAGTACCGTTTTGTAAGCCAAACTCTATATCAAAGCGATCGCGATCCCAATCTAGGGAACGAATTGCTATAGTATCGGGGGTTATTTCGGTAGTTTGAATAGTTAACCTTGGTTGGGTTTTGATTGGTGTTGCGACCATAGCCCTCTTTTAAGTTTTATTAAATTTTTTTACTCTTTCTTTATTATAAAAGCTTTTCGCTTTTTGCTTTGCACTGTAGATTCGGAGTCGATCGCTAATCCATACAGAGTTTTAATTAGTTTCTTTAAAAAAATATATGAATACATTCGGGGTGGTTTTAATCCTGGCTTCGTCCTTTGTAATTAGTAATAGCGATCGCCAGCTTAAGACATAATCACAACTGTTATAGTCATTCCAAATAGAAACCATAGGTATGAGTAACTAAGATAAAATCCGCTCTAACCCTACTAACTACTAACTACTAACTACTAACTACTAACGAAAAGCCAGTCAATTGTGAGGAAATTAATTGGAATGACTATAAATAGATGTAGGGCTTCTCTCGCGTTAAGGGAAATTATTAATTATTGCTTATTGATTAGCAATCGCTGATTGTTCGATGCTAAAACTGTTTTAACCAAACCCATATTGCTATGAGCGATCGCAAATCAAATATTAATACAGAATTAGCCAAAGAGCGTAACCGCGCTGCTGCCGAACGTACCTTAATGGCTTGGATTCGTACTTGTTTGGCGTTAATTAGTTTTGGTTTTGGAGTCGATCGCATTGTCACCGCTCTGCAGCAATCATTGGTGTTTGAAGATGTGGAAGATCCGCTTCATCTAACGCGAATTTTAGGTCTTTCTTTTATTGGTATTGGCACTAGCGCGATTATTTTAGCTGCTTTAGAACACCGTAGGGAACTACGCCACATACAACGCGACGATTATATTTATCATCACCGTTCTTCTCTAGCTTTTACTGTTGCTATCTCAATATCTGTTACTGGATTGTTTGCCTTTATTGGTATTTTAATCAAGTCCTATAGTAGTTAACCCATAGGACTTGCGGGCTGGGGATAAATTGCATCGACAAAATAAAACGATGAAATACCAAAGATTATTTGATTGATAATTCATCATCGATCATTTTGAGATTACAGATAATCTCATTCTTCAACCGTATGCCCTGCTGCCGTAATTACTTGTTTAATTGAAGCTTCCGATGCCTCAGTGTCTACTGATACTTGTTTAGTATTGAGATCGATCTCTACTTTGGCTTTTGGTTCGTGGGTGAGAATAGCATCTTTAACGGTTGAGACGCAGCCATCACAAACCATACTTGGTACTTTTAGTTCAATTGTCATGGAAATAATATTTTAAATTTTAGATTAAATTTATCTTAGACCGATCTGGCAACTTCCAAACCGAGTTGCTGAAGCAATCGATCGAGATCGAAATTTTCTTTCATTAAACGTTGAATTTGTCCGACTTTAATTTCTTCGTGAATAGGCACTTTACCAAAGGCAGCATCCACCACTTCTACGGTAGTTAAGGTATCTGTATCTACCGAAAGGATGGGAATTTCTAGACTAACAGCACGCTCGATAATTAAGTCTTTGGGGGGAATACGACCAGTTAAAATAAGACAATGAGTAGAAGTTTCTAAAGCAGCCATCTGAAGTTCGGCGCGATCGCCACCTGTAACTACCGCCATATTATCCCTCTGACGGAAGTAACCCAAAGCAGAATTGACGTTCATCGCCCCGATACTCAGGCTTTCTACCATCCAATCTAAATGTTCTGCACAACACAAAACTTTAGCATCGAGCCTAGTGGCTATTTCTCGCACGCTAACGCTGTTGAGAATCGAATCTGTAGGGATCATACCCAAAACAGGAATTCCTTGCCTTTCTAGGTAAGGTTTAACCGTTTCGCTAGCCGTAGTCAATTCTGTCTCTGGAATGTCGTTAATTAAAATTCCTAATAAGCGATCGCCTAAAAACTTTTTCGCGGTTAACAGGCTATCAACCATCGTCAGGGGATGATAACGAGCAACTAACAAAATTGAAGCATCAATGGATTCGGCAATTTCTGGGACAGATAAATTAAAAACGCTACCTTCCCAAAGATTACTCGGCCCTTCTAATAAAACCAAATCGCCTTCAATCCCATCAACATATTGCTTCAAAGCTTGAGAATAGTCTTGGTTATCTTCTCCTTGTAAACGCCGATTAATTGTTTGACGGTTGAGAAACAATAAAGGGGTTTTGACCTGATTTGCCGATAATTCTAAGATAGTGGACAGAAAATCAACATCTGTCGTTTTTTCTCGATCGCTAAAATTTTTCCGTAAATCTGTTGCTAAAGGTTGTCCATAACCAATAGATATGTCTTTTTCTGAAGATAAATGGCTCAGACCTAAAATAGTTGCCGATTTACCGCTGTGGGCTTCCGTTGAAGCTATCAGAAGATGTTTAGCAGATTTAACCACGCCCGCGCTCCTTGTTGATTATAATTTACTTTTTGCTATTCATAGCGCAACAGTTTTCGGTAGAAATTTCTCGGAAAATCTGTTGTCTTAGAACGTTTAAAGTTCATGATGACATCAATTAGGTAATCAATAAACTCTGAGTTAGACAATGTTACTTCATAACTTAATTCTGCCTGTCCGTCAAATTGTAAACGGCAACGAGTTAATTCTGAAGGTAATTTGGATACATACCAGCTAGCAACAAAAGGAATACTTTCTCCTCCTTCTACCTGTCGCTCTCCCTCTAAGGATGCCTGACGATATAAAGCGATCGCATGAGGCAACCAACTATGTTTATTTTTAGAATAATAGGGTACGTAGATGATTACGTCTGCTCTACTGGCAGGTTTAAT
Organism: Pleurocapsa sp. MO_226.B13; assembly: GCA_030064795.1. The sequence continues at coordinate 4,660 of JASJEI010000047.1, forward strand.
TTGTTCAATAGTGGACATACGATCTAATTTTGACTGTTGTGTGGCATGATAAAAAGACTTTCTAAGTTATAACATCAGTTTTTTGAGACCACCTGCTCAAATTAACGCTGCTGCGGTCAAAATTGGCAGCTATGAATATAGCAATCCTATCTCAATTAGTCCCTCGACCTAATCTTCAAGCTCGTGTTCTAAACCTACTGCTTCGCTAATACTATTTAAACCCTTCTCTTCCAACCTAGCCAACAAGCCAGATAAAACCTCTCTAACCAGCCAAGGGCCTTGATAAACCCAACCAGTATAAACTTGTAATAAACTCGCGCCAGCAATTATTTTTGACCAGGCATCTTCGGCGGTAAAAATACCTCCAACGCCAATTATCGGTAATTTCCCTTCAGTTTCTCGATAAACAAAACGTATTATTTCAGTAGAACGCTCTCTAACAGGTAGTCCGCTAATTCCTCCCGCTTCGTCTTTAATACTGTTGCCTGTTTCTTGTAGAATCTTGGTCTTTAAACCATCACGGCGAATGGTGGTGTTGGTAGCAATTACACCAGCCAGATGATATTCAGTTGCCAAGTTTAAAATATCCTTAATATCATCCCCTTCCAGATCGGGAGCGATTTTAATAAGTATAGGTTTATGTTGGGGATTTGCTGTCTGCAATCGAGATAAAATCGGTTTTAATTGTTCCCCTGCTTGAAGCGATCGCAAACCTGGAGTATTAGGCGAACTGACATTAACCACAAAGTAATCTGCTACATCTACTAAATACTTAAAACTACCTACATAGTCTGCTGCTGCCTCTTCTAAGGGTGCTATTTTTGATTTACAAAGATTGATGCCAATCGGAATCTTACGGGGTTGTCTGCGCCAAGTCTGTGCCAGAGTATCAGCCATTACCGCTGCACCCAGATTGTTTGCACCCATGCGATTGAGGGCTGCTTTATCTTCGGGGAGGCGAAACATCCTCGGGCGAGGATTTCCTGGTTGAGCGTGGAGAGTCACCGCACCTAATTCGGCAAAACCAAAACCCAAACTACTCCAGATTCCCGCAGCCGTTCCATCCTTGTCAAACCCCGCAGCTAAACCAAAAGGGTTCTTAAAATCTAATCCCCACAATGTCTGTTGCAAACGAGAATCTCGCAGACAAAAAGACTTTTCTAACTGCTTGAGTGCCAAACTACCCCAGACAGAATGACGATTGGTTTCCAGGTTGTGTAAATACTTAAGCAGTTGACGATGAGCAGTCTCAGGATCGCTTTTAACAGCAGAAAGTAATAAGGGATAAAAAGGCTTAGTAAAATTAAACATTATGTTTTGTCAGTTCGGAGTTTGGAGTAAAGAGTTGGGAGTTGGAAATCCTATTTTTACTTATTACTTAATTGTTCTTGCAATCTATCCAACTCTTCTCGATCTCGTTTCAATTCTTGTTCCAATTCTTGTAATTGTTCGCGACGGGTTTCAATTTCCAGCGCACGGCGGTTTAACTCTAAATTTTGAGCGGTAATTTCCTGTCGCCACTGTTCTACTTTGCGTTGTTCGGTTTCGATAAACTGAGGATCGATCGCATTTTTAGTTAAATATTGTTGTAGAATGCTCAAAACCCATTCCTTTGCGTCTTGAATGCTAATTATTTGTCGGTTGCGATCCATTTCTACCAAGACTAAAACTCCAGCACAAAGAGAACTTTCTTTTGCCAGCAGCAAAGTCTCAGAATTACCGACTTCCCAGACATATTCTGATTCTTGATGAGCAAGTACCTGTAGTTGTATTTCTCCCGAATTGGGGTTAACTTCAACTTGAGCTAGGTATAACATGGCTTATAGGAGTCTTGGGCATAAATGTAATTAGCTAGATCATTAATAATACTTTTACTTTAATCGATTTAAAAGCTCCTTTGATATATCTGTTTATTTTCTTCTACAAATTCCCAATCTATTAGCATAGCAATATGCTCAATTTAGACTAAATTACAATGACTCAACCAATCTCGATCGAGCCGCAGGAATTGGAAACCTGGCTGGATGAGTTCATGGCAAAACAAATGGAAAAGTTACATATTCCAGGGGTGACTTTTTCTCTCATGCAAAATGGCGAACTTTTGTTGGCAGACTACCGCCAAACGGATGCAGCAACAGCAATTTACTCACGACTCTCGTTTGGCTGGATGGTGTTGGGGTTTTGGAGAATCTTTTGTTAATCAACAAAGAGTAACTTATCATGCTGGTGGCTTGCCTGGGTTTATCAGTCTGTTGCATTTATTTCCCGATCTCAATTTGGGTTTATTTAGTTTATATAGCCGTATTAGTGCCGCCAAAGTGCGTCGTCAACTAATCGCGCAAAAAGGTGATCGTGATGAGGAACTTCCGCAGTCGGAAGTAATTCGACAACGACGAGAGCGAAATGAACTACCGTTTGAGAAGAGTAGTGAAAGGGAAACCGCAAAAGAAAATACCAGAAACCGACGCCATTTTTGAGCAAGTGAACCAAATCAATCAACAAGCTGATGAGGATGAAACTACATTACGCATTTCCATAGATGCCAAAACAGCAGTCAAAGTTGGGGACTATGACCGAGGGGGAAAAAAATCGGGTCACTACCTTGGCAACCGACCATGATTTTCAGCCAGTGGCAACTCTGACACCTGTGGGCATTTTTTTGCCTCAATACAATGAACTGTATCTGTTTTTTGTTACTTCTAAAGTTACCGCAGATTGCCTGGTGGATTTGCGCTTAGATCTGGTAGCAAGAGGTTAAGGACCGCTTCGAGTCAATTACCTCATGGGTGATTAATGCCGATAATGGACCCGAGAATCATTCCCGTCGGACTCAATTTATGCATCGATTGGTCAATTGGGTCAACACTGAACACATCCCGATTCAGTTGGCTTACTATCCTCCTGAGCACAGTAAATATAATGCTGTTGAAAGAACTTTTGGTTGGCTAGAACAACATTGGAATGGGAGTTTACTTGATACTGTTGATCCGGTACTAAACTTGGCTCAAAGCTTAGAATTTAAGGGTCAGCGCCCCGTAGTCAAATTGGTGACTCAGGTTTATGAAACTGGAGTTAAATTGTCTCAAAAAGCTATGAATGAGCTGGAGAAGCAGTTTCAACGTTTACCAGGATTAGAGAAATGGTTTGTTGAAATCCCAGTTAGCATTGCGTAGCTATTGGATGACTTTTTTCTTGGATTGCTCTTAGTAGGTTAGGTAGAACGAAGTGAAACCCAATACATAACCTACGACTAAGAGCCAGTTGGCAATCTTTTAAGTTTTACTGACGAATTAAATCGCATTGATACTTGTGGCGAACAACCTTTTAATTTCAGTCTCGCTCTCAGAGCTATTGATAGCGATAGTTAAATTACCAAAAGAAACATCTCAATAAGCAATAAGATCGAGATGTTCCTTTTTCAGCGATCGCCTTGTACTGTTCAGTCAAATGTTCAAAAAAGCTCGTTCTCTAAAACGGCGATCGCTTGTGATTATTGAGCGTCCAGATCGATAAATACTTCATCGCACCAGCTACCATGTAAACCATAGGGAACGTGGTGTTTTAGGTGAAGTAATGCAACCGCATCTCCCGATAGGTTCTCACCATCGAGAATTGCTAGGGTAGAACGATGTTTTTTGCCGTCATAAACCAGAGTTAAAATCCAGCCTGCATCTTCTTTATCTGTATTGGGTTTGGCGACAAAAATTGGTTCGCTAACATATCCGCTAGGAGCAAATGAATGGGTTTGGCGTTCTCCTGTTTTGAGATCTAGCTTAAGAATTGCCTGTAGTGGTGCATTGCTACCCGTATCTTCTGGTATTGCACCAATAAACAAATAACGGTATTCTCTTCCTACCTTATCGTTGTTGTGAGTCGGAAATTCACAACAACGACTTTCTAACATTTGTCGTTTGACCGTACCATCCTCTAGATTGAGGGTAAATCGCCATAGTTGTCCTGGATCGAGACGATCGAATTCTACCTCTTTGTAATTGGTATCGGGTTGTACTTGGGGTAGACTTTGGTAGGCAATTGAATCAACACAGATTTCGTTACCTCGCTCGAAAGCATTGGCATGATGGAAGACAAAACCAGACTCGACGCTAAAGGTTTTGACTTCTTGGTTATTGGGATCGCGAGGAATTAGGATAACGTTGGTTGGTTTATCGGGTTGAAATTGAACGCATTCTCCCGCACCACGCATTCCAAATAGAAAAGGTAGGGGATTAAAACTAACGGGATTTTGAAAGAAGATGGCGTATTTAGGAGTAATAATAAAATCGTGAATAAAAGAAAAGCCAGGAACAGTGTGAGAGTGATAACGTAGCAGTTTGCCATCGGGAGCAATCTCGAATAAAGTAATCTTACTGGACAGTCCAGGCTCGACACGGAAATTGACCAAACAAGGCGCGCCACCATCAAGTTCGCAACTAGGATCTATCCAAGGATGAGCAGCAAAGGAATCTCCAGGTTCTATAATACCGTCAAGATAGTCTATACCCAGAGTATCGAGGGTTTTAGGGTCTAAGCGATGAGGTTCGGCTGCTTCCCAGAGAGCGAGTAATTTACCACCCCAGTAAATTACCCCCGTATTAGCAATATTTTTCAGCCTTAAATCGAAGGCATTATTCAGCAATCCCCCAGGCTTTTGCGTGCCAAATACCCCTCTGTAAAGGATTTCTCCTGCTTCCTGTTCTTCTAAATAAGCTTGAGTTTGGACAAAACGGTTGCGATAGTGTGCTTTGCCATCTTTAAATGAAAACGCACTGATCATACCGTCACCATCAAAAGGATGATTAATAGCTGAGTCGCCAATATCTAATAAGCCTGGGCCATTACGAAACAGCGTCCCAGATAATTCTGGAGGAATTTTACCTTCTATCTCGGTGATTTCATACTCATATTCGTTGGGTTGAGAGTCATAACCCCGCTTCCATTCTTCGATATTGTAAGTTTGATTTTGGACTGGTTGGTTAATGGTATTGGTCATTATTTATCGTTAGTGTCTTAAAAGCAAATCGCTGATATTTTCAAGTTAGTCTTAATTTTACAAAATATCAAGATTTGTAAAGATACGCATCTAGCTGAGGAGATAACTAGCTACCAAATAAACTAGAGGCGCGATCGCGATCGCGGGTAAAAACGAACCAACGCGGATTTTGACTAGTTCTAATAAATTGCAACCAATTGCCATAATCATTAGTCCCCCAACCCCAGTAATCAACAGCAGATAAGGACTATGTTCGGGGTCGGAAACTGTATTGCCAATTAAACCCGCCACCAGAGATAGTCCACCCTGGTAAAACAGGATAATCAAGATCGAAAAACCCACCCCTATACCGTAGATATTTGCTAGGGCGATGGAAATTACGCCATCCATAGTTGCTTTGATAGTTAACAAGGTATTATCGCCAGTCAAGCCATTATTCAAGCTGCCAATTAAAGTCATCGGGCCGACACAAAACAACAAACTACTAGCAACAAAGCCCTCCGTAAATCTTCCTTTACCTCGAAATCTTTTTCTCAACCAGTTGCCGATAGTAGCTAGTTTTTCTTCAATCTCTAACCATTCTCCGACTGCTCCTCCAATAACTATTGCCAACAGTCCCAAAACCGCTCCCGCTATACCACCCACTTCTACTTGACCCATGCTGTTTGCCATGCTCAAACCAATCCAAATTGTCAGCAAACCTACACCCTGGGTAATAATGGTTTGTATTTTGACTGAAAGACGATCTTTGAGTAACAAACCCAAACTCGTACCTAAAATGACGGTGAAGATGTTAATCCAAGTACCGCTGGTTTTTGTCCAAATGTCTAAATTCAAGATAAAACTTTTTTGGTATGTAAACTTGCTAATTATATAATTTATATGAGACAAAATTTTCCTTAAAATAAATTAAGGCGATCGCCCTTTTTTTGAGTTTTAATTTAATATTTATTGCGATCGCTTTTAAAACTTATTTATTTTTTATTTCAATATTGTTGCAGTAATAAATCGACTTTTTTACCATAGTCAGCAACAATTTGATTCTTATCTGTTTTCAAAAAAGTAACAATTTCGTCAATATGATGAATAGTAAAGTCAACTTCTTGTTCGATAGTATTGAGTCAAGATATATAGTTGTTTACAAAATTCTTTTAAATTAAGATTAGGGAGTGTAACAGTGACTGATAGTCACTATAACAAAGAAGTTGTTTTATTTCATATTGAAGATAGCATTGGTTGGATTACTTTGAATCGACCAGAAGTTCTTAATGCCTTGAGCTTAGAAGTTCTTGAAAAACTCTCATCCATAATGGATGAGGTGAAAATAAATCAAGATGTTAAGGCTGTTGTCATTACAGGAGCAGGTGAAAAAGCTTTCTCTGCTGGTGCTAACATTCAATATCTTCATCAGGCATCGCCACTTGAGGTACAAACATATTCTCGGCTTGCAGTTACCGTAACCAACAAAATTGAGAATCTAGGGAAAGTTGTGATTGCTGCTATTAATGGGTACGCGCTTGGTGGTGGATTGGAAATCGCAGAGGCGTGTATGCTACGCATAGCTGTTTCTGATGCTAAACTTGGGCATCCTGAAGTGCGTATTGGTGCAGTTGCGGGGTTTGGTGGTACAACACGCCTCCCACGGCTGATTGGAAAAGGACGTGCTACTGAGTTGCTGCTGACAGGTAATCTGATTAGCTCTCAACAAGCACAGCAATTAGGTCTTGTCAACCGAGTTGTGGAAGCTGACCGACTCATAATTGAAACGAAGTCTCTTCTCGACGATATTCTTACTCAAGCTCCCGTTGCTGTTAGTTTAACCTGGGAGGCACTGCATCGTGGTCTGAATATGACACTAGAGGAATCTGCTATGTTGGGTGCGGATTACTTCGGCTTAGTCGCTTCAACAGAAGACTTTCGAGAAGGAACAAGAGCTTTTCTGGACAAAGTAGCACCAAAGTTCTTGGGTAAATAAACATAACCATAAACTAAATTGCCGAAGAAGAACGCAAACAGCAGATTTTGGCAGCGACACTGTGCGTTGCCATCGAGATGAGGTTAAAGAAAGTAATGGGTAGGCGAGTTGCTACTGAGGCAGGTTTTAGTAGTGGCTCGATACTTGTTCTATTAAAAAACTAAAGAAGAAGCAAAGATTAAGAACTCCGAATTCCTGTAGGGGCGATTCGCCCTAAAGGACTCGCTGCGCATCGCGCGAAGCGAAGCGATATGCGTTTGCGTTTGCGTTTGCGCAAGCAAGTCGTTAGACTCAGCAAGTCGAAGACGAGCGCGGTATCCGTGATAGAGTCCTTTAGGGAATCGCCCCTACTAACTGTGTTCTATTCAACTGAAAATCGCTGTAAGGCGATCGCTATTTAATTAGCTAAAAAAATCAAACAAATAACCCATGATAAAAACTATAAAAAAAACTGGAGTGGGTTAGTCACCCCCGCTCCAGCGGAATCGCGGAATTCAATTGTTGTTGTGGAAATCTGTTTATGTCTCTAATCCGTAACTAAATTAACATTCTTATTTATTTGAGTATGATATGTGCCAAGAAACGACTAGAGCGAATAGTAACAATTGCTACAAACTATACTCTGTCTGAGTTCTGGATTATTGACTTGAATTAGCATTAGAGTACTAAATTTTGGCGGGCAAAATTGAGTCTAAATGCTTACTATGAGTCGATTATAGAAAATTCGAGTTTGAGTGCTAAATACTAATATCGTTACCAAACAATACTCAGACCCAAGAAGAAATATACCAGCAACCATACCCCAAAAAAAACTTCTCGATTGCTTAAACCCTTGTCTGTTATGAGTTTCAAATTTATAAGTGCAAAACAATAAATCTAATCAATCTAACCTTTGTCGGTCTTCAAATTTCAACTGGGGGCTTTTGGTATAAGCATTACATAGAGTTTAGTCATTGGTCATTGGTCATCAGTTATTAGTCATTGGTCATTGGTTACTAAACAGGAGAAGAAAAACGAATGACAAAGGACAAAAACTATGCAACAGCCACTAACTATTAACCAAAAAAGAGATAGATACACTCAGCAAAAGAAATCGTTAGTAAATATCCCCTGGCTGACAACAATCTGGACAGATTTTAAGATTATTTTCGATCGCGATCCAGCAGCCAATAATTGGTTAGAAGTACTGGTCTGTTATCCTGGCGTTCATGCTTTGGCATTACACCGAGTAGCTAATTGGCTATGGCATAAACAACTTCCCCTCTTACCTCGTTTTTTATCTCACTTAGGCAGATTTCTGACTGGAATTGAAATTCATCCTGGTGCAACCATCGGTAAAGGAGTATTTATCGACCACGGTATGGGTGTTGTAATTGGCGAGACGGCGATCGTTGGAGATTACTGTTTAATCTATCAAAACGTCACTCTAGGAGGGACTGGGAAACAAACAGGAAAACGCCACCCGACTCTAGGCGAGAATGTAGTAGTCGGTACTGGGGCAAAAGTTTTAGGCAATATCAATATCGGTAACGATGTTCGTGTCGGCGCGGGTTCGATCGTGCTGCGGGATGTACCAGATGATTGTACGGTAGTAGGAGTTCCAGGTCGCATCGTCTCCCGTACTGGTCATGGATGTCCCCTAGAACACGGCAAATTACCCGATCCAGAAGCAAATATTATTCGTTCTTTACTCGATCGCATCGAGAGTTTGGAACAAAAGTTAGAGAATTTATCCACTTACCAACCAGAAAATCATGTATGAATCTACTCGTCCTGATTCCTTCGTCAGTCAGGTTACAAAAATCAATCGTAGCGAACGCTGGAGCGTTCATCGCCGACTAAAAGAATTAAATATTCCCTGTTGGTGTCCCGAAGATGGCGCGCTCTGGATTGAAATTGATAGTTGCATTAATGCCATCTTGCTCCGCAGTACCATACAGCAGTTTGTTAGTACCCGCTCTGAATCAATTGAATGGTTGGAGCGATGCTGGTCAACTGAATTGGATGCAATTAGTCATCGCTCAGTAGAGAAACGATATATCGCGTCTGTACGCTAGTCGTTAAACAAATAACTACTGTACGGGCGAACGGCCGTTCGCCCCTACTAAATCTATTAACCACTCACAAATAAAGAATCATGGCAAAAACATTAGTATCTCAAAAGTTTGGAGAAGTAGCCAATAATCCTATTGGTTTGGACAAAGAAGTTACCGTCTCCGTCTGTGAAGGTTTGAATCTTGCCCTAGCGAGTTTTCAAGGTTTATATCTGCAATACCAAAAGCATCATTTTGTAGTTGAAGGTGCAGAATTTTATTCGATCCATCAATATTTTCAAGAAAGCTACGATGCGGTGCAAGGTCATGCTCACGATATTGCGGAACGTTTAAACGGTTTGGGAGGTACTCCCGCAGCTAGCTTTAGCAAATTAGCCGAGCTTTGTTGTTTTACTCCCGAAGAGGATGGTATCTTTGACTGTCGCCAAATGATCGTTAACGATTTAGCTGCCGAACAAAAAATTATCGAGCTAATACGCTCTCAATCAGCCCAAGCTGAAAGTTTAGGCGATCGCGCTACTCGTTATCTTTACGAACAAATTTTGTTGGCTACTGAAGAAAGAGCCTTCCATCTCGATCACTTCTTAGCTACCGACAGCCTTACTTTAGGTTTTATCGGTAATTAGTCATTAGTCGGTAGAGACGTAGCATGCTACGTCTCTAAGGTCATTAGTTGCCAAAAAAAGGACATTCATTATGCCACCAATTCAAATTAACGATACAACTTTAAGAGATGGGGAACAAGCAGCAGGAGTTGCTTTTACTGTCGCCGAGAAAGTTATCTTTGCAACCTTGATGGATACCATTGGGGTACAGGAGCTTGAGGTAGGCATACCTGCAATGGGTAGCAGCGAAGCAGAAGCGATTACTGAGATTAATAATCTGGGTTTAAAGACCCTAATTACTGGCTGGAATCGGGCGGTACGTTCGGATATCGATGCTTCCTTAGCTTGTGGTTTACAACGGGTACATATATCTGTTCCCGTCTCCCCAATTCAAATTGCTGTTAAGTTTCAAGGTAATTGTCAGTTAGTTTTCGATCGCCTACGGGACACAATTAGCTATGCTCGCGATCGCGGTTTGTATATTTCGGTTGGTGGTGAAGATTCTTCCCGCGCCGATGACAACTTTTTACTGGATGTAGCTTTGGCCGCTCAAGATTATGGGGCTTCCCGTTTTCGTTTTTGCGATACGGTAGGTATTCTCGATCCTCTAACTACTTATCAAAAAGTAGAGCAGTTGGTTAATAAATTAGTTATTCCTGTAGAGATGCATACCCATAATGATTTTGGCATGGCAACAGCCAACGCTCTAGCGGGAATCAGAGCGGGGGCCACCTCGGTTAACACCACTGTCAATGGTTTGGGAGAAAGAGCGGGGAATGCTGCTTTAGAAGAAGTAGTAATGGCACTCAAACGCATTTATGGCATTAATATTGGTATCGATACCAGTAGATTTAAAGCCATCTCAGAATTTGTCGTCGATGCCTCTGGTTGCGATGTTCCCCCTTGGAAGGCGATCGTCGGTGACAATGCCTTTGCTCACGAATCTGGAATTCACGGACACGGAGTGTTGCAAAATCCTGCTACTTACGAACCATTTAGCCCCGAAGAAGTAGGACGAGAACGCCGTTTGGTGATTGGCAAGCATACTGGCAGACATCTAGTTAATAACCTGCTGCAACAACACGGTATCACTCTGAGTCACGCCCAAACGCGATCGCTTGTGGATGCAGTACGAGATTTATCCGTCGATCTAAAACGCAGCCTCACCCCAGATGAGTTATTAAGCTTGATTCCTAATAATTAGTAAGGGCGAACGGCCCTTCACCCCTACCCACTAACCACTACCCCCCAAAAAACCATGAAAGTAATGCTACATAAAAACGACCTCGGACATTTATCGGTATATGTTCCGAAGAAAGATTTAGAAGAAGAAGTAGTCGAGCAAACCACTACTTCAGAAGGCAAAATTTTAACTCTAGCAAATGGTTGGCAATTGTCTTTTAAAGATCTGGCAGAAGACACGAAACTACCCCAAACCTTCAACGCCAAGCGACTGTAATCGACATTGAACAATTATCCCTGACAAGGCGAAAGGGAATTAAAAGGGCGGAAAATTTTTTCTTCTTAAACAATTGGACATAGCAAGGAAATCTCCGCAAGCCTCGCGCTCAAATTAACCAATTGTTTATCGATTAAGGCTTTGGTTAGTATTTGAGATTCAATTAAAACTGATAACCAAGTACTAGCTGAATACACACAACGATAGTGGAGATTGTAATGTCATGTTAAAAGCATCTGATATTATGACTGACGACGTAGCTACTATTCGTGGTTCGGCAACAGTAGCAGAAGCCGTCAAGTTGATGAAATTCAAAAACTTACGCGCTTTAATTGTCACTGTACGCAACAACCAGGATGCCTACGGAATCGTTACCCACACTGATGTTGTCAACAAGGTGGTGGCTTATGGTAAGGATGCGGAAACTATGCGCGTCTACGAAATCATGACCAAGCCTTGTATTGTCATCAATCCCGATTTGGGTGTTGAATATATAGCTCGGTTATTTGCCTTAACTAATATTCGTATCGCACCTGTAATTCAAGGGGATTTACTGGGTATTGTTTCAGAAAAAGACATCCTTTATAAAGGCGATTTTCTGGAAAATCCCAAAGTACCTTTGCTGCGTCGAGAATTAGACAAAGCAATCACTGAAGCGATCGCCGTTGCTCAAGCTAAGGGTGCAACTTCAACTGAGTGCATTGATGCTTGGGCTTTGGTTGAAGATTTGGAAGCAGAAGCAACTTATCAAGAGGGAGCAAAATCACCAGATACAACTCCTTTCCAACAATTTTGCTTAGATAATCCAGAAATTCTCAAGGTTCGTCATGACAAGACCGAATCTGCGCTCGCTAAATAAGTGAACTAGATAGGGACATTCTTTATGAATGTCTCTACTTTCTAACTTAGAGGAAAATACTCATGACTATACTAACTGGTTTAACTCCAGGGGAATCAATTTGGAAACCTAAATTTATTGAAGAAATAGATCGAAATATTTGTCTTGATTGCGACAGATTTGATGAAGTAGGTGGTCGCAATGCTTTCAAAATCCAATCTATAAACAAAGACGATGACAATCTTCAACATCAAGTATTGACCATTGCCAATCCCGAACAATGTGGAGATTGTGCAGGTTGCACTAGTAGTTATCTAGAACCATATCCCTCACACTACTCTTTTTCTGTATGAATAAAGTTAGCAATGAAACCAGAAAAACAGACAGCAACACTACCTAAGAACAATTCAAAAATTTCTTTGGCTGTCCGCTCTAAATTTTTCTTGCTTCTACTCATAAGTCTAGCTTTGATCTTCGATGAAATAGTTCGTCCACCAAGCTTAAAGTTATTCAATAATCAGTCTTCACCCGAAGTACCAGTAGCAAAATAACTAACAAGTTTTCATTTAACTTTTGTAGTTGGGAGTAGTAACAAAATTGAACAATTAGCAGTAGGAAAAATCATGAAAAATTTTAAACGTATCCGAGAAGACATAATCACGATCGCACTTTTTTTGATAACTCTTACCTTTACCTCTAGTAATTTTACTCCTGAGTTATTAGAAGATAATTCTTTTACTCAGAGAAGAGCGCGAATAGCAGTAAGTCATTAGCACTTTGCAGTTTGTAAACAATAACTAGTAACCAACAATTAACCACTAACCAACATAATAATTATAGGAGTTTCAGTCATGACTAAAATAGGTATTTTTTATGGCAGCACCGCAGGCGTAACTGAAGAAATCGCTGAAAAATTGGTGGAGTATTTCGATGAAGGTGTCTGCGATCTCTACAACATGGAAGATGATTTTGATGATTTTGACGATATGCTGCAATATGATTATTTGCTGCTTGGTTCGTCTACTTGGGGTTCTGGCGAAGTACAGAATGATTGGCGCGATCCTTTAGTAGATATGGAAGACGAAAAGCCCGACTTTACTGGCAAAACCATTGCTTTCTTTGGTGCGGGAGACTGTGGTACTCATGGCGAGAATTTTGTTAGTGCTTTAGGAATTTTATACGATGCTTTTAAAGCAGTAGGTGCAAACGTAGTCGGAGATGTTCCCACAGACGGTTATACCTTTAATTATTCTTTTGCCGTGCGCGATGGTAAGTTTGTCGGCTTACCGATTGACGAGATTAACGAAAGCGAAAAAACCGACGAACGGATCGAAAATTGGATCGAAACTCTCCGCCCCCATTTTGCTTAGCGATCGCCCATTAAATCATGCAGACTATTCAAGAACAGTTTTCCTGGTGCGATCTCGAACCAGAAATCAAGCAATTATTGGTTTTAGCTAGCGAAAATTGGGAATATACGGGTTTAGCCGAGAAATACATTCAGGAAGCTTTATCTAAAGCTGGAAATAATCTCGATGTCTTGGTTGGAGCTTATCGTTTCTTTTTCTACAAACACAAACCGGCGATCGCCCTGTCAATCGCTCAAAGAGTATTACAGGCGATCGCAACTAAAGAAAACTTACCTAGCCAATGGTTACAACTCCAACCAATTCTTCTTTCCCGCAAACAAGAACCGACGATCCGACTTTATCTTAATGCCTATGCAGCCACGGGTTTGATTCTCGCCCAACTTGGCAGAATCGAAGAAGCTAAAGCAATTAGCCAAAAAGTCAAAGAAATAGATGATACCCGTCAGTTTTGCGCCACTACCGTCTTTGAAGTAATTACCAAACCGTCTGATGAAGAAGAGTAAAAGAAGGCAGGAGGCAGATGGCAGAAGGATTAACCAAGAACAAATAACAAAGGACAAATAACCAATGACTGATAACCAACGTCAAGAAGAATATTTCAAATTAATCGATCGCCTACTCCGTTGTCCCAATGGCAAAGAACCAGAAGTCTTGGATGCCAACAAAGATTTAATTGATGAAAATTTCATCAGAACTGTAATGCAAGTAGCAACCATAATGGCCCATGAAAATAATCAAGAAGGTTCTAAATTCTTGGTTTTTATCGCTCGTCAACTTGCCAAACAACTAGGTTTGTATCCAGAATTATCCACTAAAACATCACAACAATGATTATAACCACAAGACTCAGCCAAAATACAGAAATCTGGCTCCAAAAAAAAGGTTACAGTGCCGAAAATTTAGATGAACCAAGGGATAATGGTGCGACAGCTTTGATAGTTGCTAGTCGAGAAGGAGCAATTAACGTCGTGCGAGATTTACTCTCTAGCGGTGTTGACATTAACCTAACCAACAATGATGGCAATAATGCTCTTTGGTTTGCCTGTTTTAAGAATAATCTTCCTCTGATGGGGTTACTTATTAACGCCGGGATTGAAATCGATAACCAAAACGAGAATGGTGTAACCGTATTAATGTACGCTGCTTCGTCAGGAAAAATAGATGCAGTCAGACTGCTACTAACAGTAGGAGCAAATCCTAATCTAAGAAACTTAGATGACTTTAGGGCGATCGAATTTTCCAGTACTGTTGAGATTCTTAAAATTTTACGTCAAGCTTCTTCGCAGCAGGGCAATAAGTAGGTTCGCCCCTACAACCCCGAACTAACAACTAACAATCAATCAATGACCAATGATCGTTCAACAATTAGAAGCAGTCGGCAAAAAATTCCATGATGCTACTAAGCATTCTCCTTTATCGGTGATGCTCGATCCTAATTATGTCGATGCGTCAACTCAGCCTACTGCTTTTAAAAGCTATCCTAAATTTTATCGTCGTTTCCCTTTAGTTCAAAGAACGGGCGTGGAACAAGGTCGGGAGACCCGACCGTTGACCCCCGATAAAAATAATCCAGTCCATAACTTTATTCATTTAACCAGCGCGATTACTTTTGAAAAGAAATATAAATATGATGCCTATCAGTTGAGAGTAAATCCCTCGGCAGGCGCATTATATCCTACGGAGATTTATGTTCAAATCAGAGGGATTAAAGGTATTATCGATGGTATTTATCATCTAGAACTTACTACTAATTCATTAACTTTAATCTATGAGTTAATTGATGATGGTCTAGAAAGTTATATCTTACCTAATTGCTTAGTTAAAGGTTTTATCTTTTTAGTTAGTTGTGCCTATTTTCGTTCTAGTTGGAAATATAAAAATAGAAGTTTGCGCTATTGTTTTTTAGATAGTGGACATCACCTCGGCGCAATCGAAGCTGCTGCATATTTGTATCAAAAAAACCTCCAAGTTCTTTTTGATTTTGATAAACTCGCGCTGAATAATGTTCTAGGATTTGAGAATAAAGAATTTGTAACTGCTGCGGTGATTTCTGGCGAAATTAAGACCAGACCCGTCCGTAGATTGCGATCGCCTTTACCTTTTGTTTCCCCCACTGACTACTTTGAAGCCAATCATTTAATTGAAGCAGGATATCAAGCTACAGTTAGCCAAAATTTAGAAAATAACTTATTTCTTAATAAAAATATAGTTCTTCAAAGTCCTCCTTTTAATTATCAACCAGAACAATTTAGAGAGACAATTCTGACTCGGCGATCGGCAAGAGCTTTTAAACGTAAAGCAATTTCTCAAGCAGAATGGTTACAAATTTGGCAGTATTTAAAACAGCCTTTGCTTACAATAAGTAAAGAAACAATTGAAATCTATTTAGTAGTAAATTACATTGAAGGCATGGAGTCTGGTTTATATCGAGGACTCCAGCAACTCCAAAGCCAAGATTTTAGCGAAAAAGCCAAATATTTGTGCGTAAATCAAGCAATAGCTAGAGATAGTGCCGTAACCTTATTTCTTACCTCCACTTATAGTAACTATCAAACAGCTATGCAAGTTGCTGGCTGGATGGGACAAAGACTTTATTTAATTAGTAATTATTTGGGCATAGGCTGTAGTGGAATTGGAGCTTATCACGATGATGAAACTCAGAAATTCTTAGGCACAAATAATGACATTCTCTATGCTCTGGCGATCGGACGTTGAATCAGGAATAAGGGGAAAGGAACGAGAAGGAACGAGGAACAAGGAACAAAGGGAAAGTAAACAACTAACAACTGACAACTAACAACTAACCATTAACAAAATCATCATGAAAATTGCCAATAACATTACCGAACTGGTGGGCAAAACTCCTTTAGTCCGCTTAAATTCAATTCCCTTTGCCGAAGGTTGTCTGGCTCAAATTGTAGTCAAATTAGAAAGCATGAACCCCGCAGCCTCGGTAAAAGACCGCATCGGGGTAAACATGATTGTTGCTGCGGAAAAAGCAGGTCTAATTACTCCTGGTAAAACCATACTAATCGAACCGACTTCTGGCAATACGGGGATTGGTTTGGCGATGACTGCTGCTGCCAAAGGCTATCAACTGATTTTAACTATGCCTGAAAGTATGAGTAAAGAACGCAGGGCGATGCTCAAAGCTTATGGGGCGCAGTTAGAATTAACTGAGGCTTCCGCAGGGATGAAGGGAGCAATTTCTCGTGCTGAAGAACTAGCAGCAACCCTACCCGATGGGTTTATGCTACAACAGTTTAAAAATCCTGCCAATCCAGAAATTCATCGTCTAACTACCGCCGAAGAAATTTGGTCTGATACCGACGGCGAGATAGATATTTTAATTGCTGGTGTCGGTACGGGAGGAACGATTACAGGTGTTGCGGAAATAATCAAACAACGCAAACCAGAATTTAAAGCGATCGCGATCGAACCTACCGACAGTGATGTCCTGTCTGGAGGTAGTCCAGGAGGACACAAAATTCAGGGTATTGGTGCGGGTTTTGTTCCCGAAGTTTTAAATGTCGATCTTATTGATGAAGTAGTTACTGTTGGCAATGAGGAAGCCTTTAACTATGGTCGTCGGTTAGCCAGAGAAGAAGGTTTGCTGTCGGGTATTTCTACAGGTGCAGCTTTAGCAGCAGCGATCGAAGTCGGCAAACGACCAGAAAATGCAGGCAAGTTAATTGTGATGATTCAGCCCAGTTTTGGCGAGCGTTATCTGAGTACGCCCATGTTCCAAGATCTTGAGGATGAAAAATCCTTGGTTATTAAGTAGATCGACTCTATTAAACTACGAATAGTCAACTTCAGAGGATGTAGTAATTAACAAGTAATAAGTAAAAAGCAACGGTAATATCAATTGTCTAGTTGAAGGGGTTTTGGCTGTGCCTTATCTTACCCTTACAGGATTGAAATATTGAAATTGTTTTTTAGTTTTTACAAAATTATAATTATATCTAAAAATTTTAATGGCAAATTTAGCTGTTTACTCTGGAAATATAGAAAAAACAAAACTACTCAAAAAAAACAATTATAAAATCCAGCAAACCTTTAAATTAAAAATATTTTAAAAGACTATAAGTTCTAATTTTGGCTGACAAAAAACCCGATACCCTTACCTTGGTTAATTAAGAAAACTATAATCCATAGTCTTTTATGCTTACTAAATGCTTATTAATTAATTAGATGAACCACTCAAAATATTTTTAAAAATACTCAATAAAACATAACAAAAAAAAGTAATTTTTTTCCTTGTTATCGATTGTTGACACGGCTAAATTTAGTGACTATTTATACTTTCATAAAATACTTATTTGACTATTTTAAAAAGAAGCCAATAATTTCTAAGTAAATACTAAATATCATTGATTAGGAGGTGGAGAAATTGAGCTTTAAAGAAGAGAAAAAAGAGTCTGTTCATCATATTGTCATTGTCGGTGGAGGATTCGGTGGGCTTTATGCAGCACAAACTCTGGCTAAAGGAGCGGTCAAAGTTACCTTGATTGATAAACGCAACTTTCATGTCTTTCAGCCACTACTTTACCAAGTGGCTACTGGTGGTTTATCTCCCACTAATATTAGTTCTCCTCTGCGGGGAATCTTGAAGCGCAGCAAAAATATTGAAGTGCTAATGGGGGAAGTAAGAAACATCGACTCCAAACAGCAAACAGTCAAACTGCGATCGAGAGAAATTAGCTATGACTCTCTGATCGTTGCTACTGGTGCTAGTCACCAATATTTCGGACATGAAGAATGGGCTGACAAAGCACCAGGTTTAAAAACCGTCGAAGATGCTTTGGAAATGAGACGACGCATTTTTATTGCTTTTGAATCGGCAGAAAAAGAAACTGACCCTGAAAAACGCCAGGCCTGGTTGACGTTCGCTATCATTGGTGGTGGCCCAGCGGGAGTGGAGTTAGCAGGAGCATTGGGCGAACTTGCTCACGGCACTCTCAAAGATGATTTCCGTAATTTTAACACAAAAGAAGCCAAAATCATCCTGGTACAAAGCCCAGAACGAATTTTGCCTTCCTACTCTCCTTCACTATCAATCGAAGCTAAAGCTTCCCTCGAACAGTTGGGAGTTACAGTCATGACTGGTGCGAGAGTTGTTGACATGGATAACCAGACAATTTCTGTGCGTCGCGGTGGTGAAATTGAATCAATTCGAGCGAGGACAGTGTTGTGGACTGCGGGAATGAAAGCCTCAGCCATGGCACAGAACCTAGCAGAATCGACGGGTGCTGCCTTAGATAAAATGGGACGAGTAATAGTTGACTCAGATTTTAATGTGCCAGGGACTAAAAACATTTTTGTCATCGGCGATCTGGCTAATTACTCTCACCAAGAGGGAAAACCATTGCCTGGTGTGGCTCCCGTGGCAATGCAGTCGGGAAAATATGTCGCCCGCCTGATTAAGAGTCGCCTCCAAGGAGAGACGATTTCACCTTTCCGATATTTGGACTGGGGCAGCTTGGCAGTAATTGGCAAGCACGCTGCCGTAGTGGAGTTCGGATTTTTGAAGCTTTCTGGGTTTCTTGCTTGGGCATTCTGGATGTTTATTCACGTCTTTTATCTGCTGGAATTTGACAATAAATTAATTGTGATGATTCAGTGGGCTTGGAACTACTTCACTAGTAACAAAGGAGCGCGTATGATTACTGCCCCTGGAGAACAACCTAGTATTGAACTGGAAGAAAATAGTTTCTTACCAGTGCCGTCTGAGATTTGATTGAGATTGAACTCGCATTTTCTAGATAGACTTTTTAAGAGTTATGTTGAAAATCATTGACTCTTAAAAAGACTTTTAAAACCATAGGGAGGCAGTTAAAGAAGCAACTTATGAGCGGAAATACTCTCTGGCGATGGTTGTATACATCTGCCTCCTTTTATCCAAAGTATCTCACACCCTTACTTAGGGAAGTATCTCAAATCTCAACCTCAAAAACTGCTATCGGTCGATTTATATTCAAACTTTTCAACAAAACTAATCAAAATAATAACTTTCCGACAAAACACAAACAACAAAAAACCAAAGATAAGCTTATGAAAACCACAGAACCCTCAAAATCCAACTATAAAATAGAGGGAGAATTTCTCGGTTTTATACCCAAGCCAGGAGGTAAACCCAAGTACATTCAAGTCCAGGTAGGAGAGCGGATTATCCCAATTAAACTGGCAAAAGAATTGCGGGAAACTTTGGGAAGCGAATTGGTAGAGGGCGATCGCCTGTCAATATTTTTAGAATCACAAAATTTAGGTCGTTTTAGTAAACTAAAACTCAAAAGCGATCGCCTGGAAAGACTCGATACTAGAAGCGAATCTCAGTCTGTTGCATCAACTTTTAAATCAGAAAAAAGCGATCGAGGTAAGATTCTAGTTTGTCGCCAATCTAGTTGTTCCAAGCGAGGAGGAAAGCAACTCTATCGCGCTTTAACACAAACCCTGATGCAATTAGGATTACAAGAGCGAGTTAGTATCGAACTGACTAGTTGTCAGAAAAAATGCAAACAAGCTCCGAGTCTAATTTTAATGCCAGGTCATGTTAAGCATTCTTATGTCCATCCTAATGACCTTGCTTCACTCCTAAAAGCTCATTATTTGTAGTTATTTGTCTTTTGTCCTTTTTTGTTCGCATTAAATAACTAATGACCAATGACAAATGACTATTAATCAATAACTATTTATCACTGGAGATTATCATGGCACAAGTTATATTTTACGAAAGACCAGGCTGCGTCAATAATGCTAAGCAAAAAGCTTTGCTCTGGGCTTCAGGACACGAAGTAACAGCCCACGATATATTTAAAACTCCTTGGACAATCAAGAGCCTACGCCCTTTCTTTGGCGATCGCCCTGTAACTGAGTGGTTTAATAAAACTGCACCTCAAATAAAAATGGGTGATATAGTTCCTCAAGATTTAGACGAAATCACGGCATTAAAACTAATGATCGAAGATCCTACACTAATTCGTCGCCCACTGATTCAGGTAGGCGATACTTATCAAATAGGATTTAATCGCGCTCAAGTTGATGATTGGATCGGTTTAGAGTCACCAAAAGGTTTCGAGAAGCTAGAAGTTTGTCCTAAAACTCATTAAATAATATGTCGTTTGTCATTGGTTCTTTGTCATTCGTCTTGCAATATTTGCATTGAATCACCAATGACTGATAACTGTAGGGGCGATCGGTCGTTCGCCCCGAAGACTAACCACTAACCAAATTATTCTTCTATTTCCAAAATTTTCTTGAGTTTAAGGCGATCGCCTGGTTTGGCAGAAAAGCGACTATTTTCAATATCTCGAATCCAACTTTGACTTTTACCTAATTGTTGTGCCAGTTTTCTCTGACTTATACCCAAACGCTTTCTGGCACTTACAATTTGTTCGGCTTCTAAATGTGATATCGTTTGCGTTTTAGTTTTGCGACGAGTTTTGCGTTGTTTCTTATTTTCCCAACGAGACAATTGTTTGTCCCATTCTGGAGGCAGTTCAAAATGTAGAATACGTGCTTTCATTAATAAATTCCATTTTCCTGGTGGTGCGGGATCGGTAATGCTAGTTTCATTGCAACCATCATTAATCCAAAACTCCATTGCTTCGTCTGCATCATCGGGAACAATCGCTAATCTCGCCCACAAAGGTTGAATTTTGAGAGGATAGGTAACGGGATCGAAAACAGGTTTAATCTGATAATGATGAAGAACTTCTAAGTCGCTTTCAAATCTACGTAGCAGTCTCTTTCGTTTTTCGCGATTTAAGCTAGCTTCTCTTACTTTTGCTTCTCCATAGGCTACATACATGAGCTTGGGAATAGTGATCCGCTGTTGTTTGCCCATTTTGGTTTTAAATAGCAACCATAGCATCATCCTCACTGTACCTTCGTGTTGATGCCAAATAGTCATAACCGTAGTTAAGAGAAATTTGGGTAAAGTGCCATATTGATAAAAAGCGGTATATTTTTGATATCCTTGTTTGTTGAGAAAATATTTTGCCCACATTCCTGCCTTGATCCTAAAGGTCATCCCGACAAGGTGCTTATAACCTTCTGCATCTTCTTGAAAGTGATTCTCGATCTCTACTAAATGCCAAACGCGATCTTGTGGCACAGAAAATGATGGGATTTTCCCCTGGCGAAACCAATCAATATTAGCGATAAGTTTGCATGGCTGTTGCACCAAGGTTTTAACTAAAGTCAATTTGGCAGCTTTACTGAGATCTTTGCGTTTGTTTAAACCTAAATAAGTTTCAAGTTGTTTGTTATCGATCGCGAATTCTTGTTCCCAAGGTCTTTCTAAACTGGTAACTAAGGCAGCAAAGATTAAATGCACGCAAGCTGCACGGATATCCATTAGTTCTATAGTAGAGGCTGCATCTGCTTCGCTCAAAGTTTGTTTCACATCTGCGTTGACATCTTCAGTTAGACGAAACTCGATTTTACCTCTACCCTGTTTTACTTCGCGTTTAAAATATAGCTTGCCAGCATCGTCAGTATACCAAGGAAAAACCGATCCCTTGGCTAATAAGTTGCAAGCTTCCCAAATAACCATTGAAGATGCGATCGGATTATTATGACCATTAGCAAAAAGATGATGAGTATTTAAAACTCTTGGTTCGGCTTTATATCTGCCTTTCTTAGTAGGTAAAGGGACAGGTAAACTATCAGGACAACTATCAACACATGGGGGTTTGGAGTTTTTATCTTCGCAATTATTGCATAGACCTGGTTCTACCCAATGCTCGTTATTTTGATCTATTTGAATTGCACTTGTTGGACATTCAGGTAAGCAAATACCACAATGGACACAGCTTTTAGGAATCGTATAAGCCATAGTAAGTTTCCTTTTAAAACTATTTTTATCGGCAAAAACTATGCAAAACTTGCAACTATCTAGAAATTAAATAGCAGACAAAATTAATACGAGAATTTTATCTATGTCAAAAAATAATGACATTGAGTGCATGAAAAAATTTATAATTTTGATCTTAAGTCGATTTATGAGTCAACATTCCCAGAAAAGTTACTTAGGGTTTATTACTCGTTAATATTTACATAATCTTTTTTAGCAATTTGTTAAATATGATCGATTTTATTTGAATCGAAAAAATCTTTATATTTTATTTGTATTTACTATTTAGTAATTTATTTTTTTTACGTAATACTGAAATAACATTTACATAATGTCAAAAAAATATTATGCAAAAATTAAAATCTATTATTCAAAAAGCATTTTTAATAATTTAAAATTATAGCAAAAAGCAGCCAATAAAATTACAATTTTATTGGCTGCTTTAATAATTTTAAACACATTTTCTTTCATTTTCTCTTGGTTTAATATCCTTAATGCCTTTAGGCTGCCAATCTCTAATTAAACCTCTAATTACATCATTCATAGATACTTGAAGCTCA
Organism: Pleurocapsa sp. MO_226.B13; assembly: GCA_030064795.1. Next base: position 27,368 of record JASJEI010000047.1, read on the forward strand.
TCACAGTGAATTTTAAGCTTCATATATTCTGCTTCTGTCAATCTCAAGCTAAATCTTTTCATAGCATCAATGTGACCTCATCTTAATGTTAACAAATAACCATTGAATTCAACCCTTGAAACCAATAGCATCATTTTGACACCATTTTGACACCGAGATATTTCTGGATTCAAAATGTTGAGTATTGAATTTAAAGAAATTTATTGTCGTTAATATCATTTATATCATTGACTCTATAATAGAGTCGAAACAATTGAATGCATTTAGATTCCTTAATATTAATTAGAAATGTACTCAGATACCATTAACCCCAATTTACAACGCAGAAATGTATCCTGAAGAACTAGGCAGACGAGTATTTCTGAGTTGAAATGTCAGTATTTTAAGCTTGAGAGATAAGTATTTTTTATTGTTGTTGGAGACTAGGGAGATGGGGAAGATGGGGAAGATGATAAAAGATACGGAAGCCTTGTAGGGTGGGCAAAACATCATCAGGATCTAGCATCGTTTCAGGCTGTACCAGAGCGCAGATGAATTAACACAAGAGCATCGCACCCGTAGGGTGGGCAAAACCTAATTCAGATCGAAGGTCGTTTCAGGTAGAGATCTTTGCCCACCAAGACTAAAGTGGTCTTAACCTCTACTTCAGAGCCGACATTATCTTAAAAAAGCCAAAAGAGCCGTTCAAAATTCCAGCAGTTACTACACCACCTATTGCTGCTCCTAGAATACCGTGTCCGCTAACATCTGTTCCCGTTAGATAGAGATTTTTAATCGGCGTTTTGGCATCGATCCAGTCTGCGTCTAGTCTTTTTGGTATTGGTGGAATGCCATAGATAGCACCGCGATCGCTCCCATCGAAATGTTCTACTGTTAAAGGTGTAGAAAGTTCGCTGTAGGCAATTAAATCTTGGAAACCAGGATATTTAGATTCCACCAGAGCGATTAAACTTTGAGAGAGTTTTTCTTTAAGTTGATTATATTCCTCTCCTCGTCTTTTCCAAGGTCGATCTTGCCATTGAGTAAAGCAATTGTAATCGACAAGACTAATAATCTCTCCAGTGTGGCTTTGTGCTGCTGGATCTTTTAGAGAGGGAAAGGATAAATAACAGCTAGTGGGAAATTCTTCTAAGGAAGTTAGCTTGGCAAAAGTTCGATCGTGGTCGTAATCTTGAAAAATAGTGCGGTTTTCGCCTTTAAATCCTAGCTTGACTGGAGATTCTTTGAAACCTAAATAGAGAGTTATACTACTTACTCCTTTGGGAAATACTTTAATTTCCTCTCGATAAGGGATCGGATAGCTTTCAGGAATTAGTTTAGTGTAGGTATTAAACGCTCCCGCATCGGAAATAATTATCGGTGCGTAGTATTCTTCTATGTCTGCTTCTGGCTTGTTGGTTTTTTTCGCTTTTACGCCGATCGCTACTCCATTATCGAGGATTATCTCTGTAATTTGCCTTCGGGCGATCGCTCGTCCGCCTGTTTTTTCTATTACAGGTAAAATATTTTTGGCAATTTGAGAGCCTCCTCCTACAGGATACCAGCCACCATTAAGATAGTGATTGGCTATCAAAGCATGAATGGCAAAGGAACTTTTGGAGGGAGGTAAAGCATAAGTATCCCATCGCGACTCTAGCAAAGATTTTAGTTGGGGATTTTGAAAGTTGCGATCGAGATATTCTTTGGTTGTTTGTTGGATAATCTTACCAAAGGTTCGTCTTGATAGCTTGACCATCGGACTTAAAAAACTAGGAAATGAGTCCGCGATCGCCTCCAGTTCGCTCCAAGTCTGGGCTTTTTGGAGATCGGCGAAGTATTTTTTGATTGCTGCTTTCTCTTCTGGAAACATGGCAATTAAATCCGACTGATATTTTTGCGGATCGGAATCTACTTTAAAGGTAAAGTCAGGATAGATAAAGACATCAAACGGATCGGGCATTTTAGTCCATTTCAGTTTTCCATCGGTTATGTAATCAAATATTTGTCTGCCAATTTCTCCTTCTCCCATCTCTCCGACATAATGAAGTCCCACATCCCAACTAAATCCTTGACGCTCGAATTCGTGGGTAAATCCGCCAATTATGTAATGCTGCTCTAAAATTAATACTTTTTTGTGGCTGTATTTGGAAAGTATTGCAGCAGCAGTAAGTCCGCCAATACCAGAACCAACTACGATCGCATCATATTTATCAGACATTTTTCTAACCTCTTTAATCAAAGATTCAATTACGCACTCAGAACAAGAAACATCTATAAACCCCTATTCCCTCAAATCTTGGGAAAACAGACCTTTTTTTTATTTCCTGTTGAGTCAATACACGATCCATCAATTGCGACTCCCAAACCCCAACCGAGTATGGGATAGATACTCCAAAAATGTCGCGGTGTAGTAGCCAGGTTTAGTAGTACCAGAAATGTACTTACGGCTAAATAAGGAATTAGATGGAATCTAATAAATGCTTTTCTCCTTTTGGCTTGTTTTTGACGGGCTTGTTGTTGCTCTAGCCAAGTTTTTTCCGCTTTTTCTAGGGTTTGGGCTGAAATACCCACCTCTGTTGCTATTTCTTGTAATTGCTGCTGCGAGATGTCACCATCTTTTTGCATCCTAGTTGCTACTTGTAGAATTTCTTGTACTTCTTCGTTGCTATATGTTTTGGACATTTTCTTAACCTCCTCAAATTAATTAATAATTTATATGTAATTATTGACATATAAATTTTGAAAATAAAACAATTAAGACTGTTGACCAATAACTAAACCCTTTTCATACCTCCTAGAAGCGCGACTAGTTAAAATGATTCGATCTTGGCAATGGTTTCATCCAACCAGTCTAAATACATTTGTTCGTAAGCAAGACCGAGATCGAGAGTCATCCGCCAAAACTTGGCTTCGCGCTCGAAATCGATGCGATCGCTATTATCTGAAGATTCTTCTGGCTCGATCTGTTGGTATATTTCCAATTGCTGCTGGTGTAGCTGACGCTGAAACCGAAGCTCATCTAAAACACTAGCGCGATCTCTCGAGCCAGAGAAAAACAACCTGACGAGTAGAGCATCTTTAGTGGGTGGTAATTCTGTGAGACTTTTTCCCAACCATTGCTTAAATTTAGATTTACCTAACTCTGTAAGATCGTAAATTCTTCGTTCGAGCTTTTCATCACTATCGTCAATAACAGAAGTTACCAAACCATCCTGCTCCATTTTGCGCAAAGTAGTATAGATTTGACTATGATAGGCGTGCCAAAAATGTGCAGTTGAACCATCGACCAGACGTTTGAGGTCGTAACCAGTCATCGGTTGATAGTTGAGAAATCCTAGAAGAATATATTTGAGCATATTTCTACTTTAGAATATAAAAAATTATATGTCAATAATTACATAATACCGATTAAGGCGATCGCCCGATTAAAAAGTCTGGTTATATTCCCAAACGGTCGCTCGGTGTCTGGTAGTTTACAAATGATGATTGTTGTGAAGTTAAGTAAAATTAAACAAGATAAGAACTAATCATAAATAATTAACTTTTTGTTGTGACTGAAAATACAGGACTATTTAATCGACGTTTCGCTTCTAATTTTATTCCCCTACCTCCTTTCCAAGTGCCAACAGTAGGTTCAATAGCACCAGACTTTAGTTTGCCAATAGTTGGGGGTAGCAATGAAGTGCAGCTTTCAGACTACCGAGGGAAAAAACCTGTAGTGTTAGCCTTCACTCGGATCTTTACCGAAAAACTATTTTGCCCCTATTGTTATCCTCATATTCAAGACTTGAAGCAACGCGATCGAGAATTTAAAGACAAGGGGGCTGAATTATTGATGATTTCTAGCACCGACCCCGTTCAAAGTCAGCAGATTGTCGATCGACTCAGCTTGCCTTATTCTTTCCTATACGATCCAGATTGCAGTATCTTTCGTCGTTATGGAGTAGGACAAGCTCTCGGCGCACCTTTACCCGCTCAGTTTATCATAGACTCATCAGGTCGAATTACCTTTCGACATCTATTTTCCTTTACAGACGGTAATGCAGAGACAGATACTATTCTAAGAGAGTTAGATAAGCTTCAGGCTAAATAAAGGCTTGGAGAAAAATTCAAAGAGGAAAGAGAGTTGCTAGAAAACGTTTATCAATCGCGAGTCGAAGGTGTAATCAAGACTCTTCAGACTGAACTACCAAATTTATTTGAAACAGATCTCTCCTACGATATTTATACTAAAAATATATATTTTCGAGATCCAGTCAATACTTTTAGAGGCAAGTTAAACTACCGTATTATCTTCTGGACATTAAGATTTCACGGTAAACTCTTTTTTACCTCACTCTACTTTGACTTACACGATATCGAGCAGACGGCATCAGATACGATTCTAGCTAATTGGACTGTGCGCGGTACTTTACGAGTTCCCTGGAAAGCTTGTATCTTGTTTAATGGCTATTCGACCTACAAGCTTACTCCAGAAGGATTAATCTA
>JASJEI010000298.1 GCA_030064795.1 Pleurocapsa sp. MO_226.B13
TAAATTTTGGAAGTTCCATTTGAGGATAGTACTGGAAAAGCAAATGGACATGATTATCCTCGCCGTTAAACTCAATTATCTTACAGTCCCACTTCTCGCACAAATCTGAAAAAATTTCAGATAGCCTTTTCACCATTGCCCCAGTAAATACTTTACGCCTGTATTTGGTTGTTAAGACCAAATGAGCTTTTAAGTCAGATACCGATCTAGCACTAGATACAAAATCTTTTTTCATAACCTGATTAATTCTGCTATAATCAGTGTATCTTAATTTATTTACGCCTACTTTGATTCTCACCTACCAGTACCGACTAAGACCGACTACACAACAGAAGCTAGTGCTAAATGACTGGCTTCGGGTTTGTCGTTATTGGTATAACAAACAGCTAGGCGAAAGATTTTACTGGTGGCAATACAACCGTTCTGATTGTGTGATTCCTCAAGGAGAATTCTGCCAGATAGCTTGTACTATTGGCAGTGGTGAACTGAAAGATCAACCTGACTATTACAACCAGAAAAAACAGCTTCCAATTATTAAAGAAGATTTGGTGAAAATTGACTGGAGCGGAGAATTGCTAGATTTTACGACCGTACCATCTCAAACGCTACAAGAAGTATGTAAACGAGTAAAACTAGCTATGAATAGATATATAGCAGGAGACAAAAACGGTCAACGTAGCGGAAAGCCAAGATTTAAAAATGCCCCTCGTTTCAGGTCAATGGTATTTGAGGGCGCAAAACTTCATTCCTGTTCTATGGGCGGGAAATTTCTGGATCTGACTTTACCTAAGCTAGGATTAATTAAAGCGCGTCACCATCGCTCGTTACCAGATGGTGCAATACTCAAATCAGCACAAGTCATCAAAAAAGTTGACGGCTGGTATGTAAATCTGAGACTACAGGATGATACTATTGCTGAGTTTGAATCAGATCTTACTCCTACTTGGTCAAACTCAATAGGAATGGATGCGGTACTACAGGAAGATGATTTTCTGGCTACATCTGAAGGATTTAAGCTCCCCAGTTTAAAATCATTCCGTAAGCAAAGCGCGAAGCTAGCTAAAGTTTCCCAAAGAAAATCTAGCCAGAAAAAAGGTAGTAAAGCTAGACGCAAGCTAGCCAAAAGAGAAGCCAGATTACATCAAAAGGTTGCTAGAGCCAGACTAGATCATGCCTATAATACTGCCCATAAGCTACTGAAAACGGGTGCGTCAGTTTTCTTCCATGAAAAACTCAACCTATCTGGATTGAGCCGAAGAAATAAACCCAAGCAGGATGAGCTGGGACGGTATTTACCCAATGGACAATCAGCAAAAAGCGGATTGTCAAAATCTTGGGCTGATGCTGCTTTTGGTCAATTCTTCTCGATACTAAAGTACAAAGCCGAAAAAGCTGGTGCGGTAGTTAAAGAAGTAACTCCTGCATACACTTCTCAATTGCTGAGTTATCGGGACGAGTTTGTCTTTACCGATTGTGGCATCAGAGAATATTGGGATGACAAATTTAAACTCTTGATAGATCGTGACATCAATGCAGGAGTCAATATCAAAAGAGTCGGGCTGGACTTGTTCCCGACGATAAAACGCCGTAGAGGGAATCGGGTAATAGTTGCTTCTGCTACCAATAGTACCTCGAAGGAAGTTCTGCTAGTCCATCAATCTTGGGCTACTCGGAAGCCCGCGCTCTCCCGATAGGGGAGCGTCGGGTAAGTCACTAAAATGTGCGTGCGATCGCTGTTCTTGTGAAATTTCTCTAGAAGAAGCGATTAAAAAGAACGATAAGTATTACTGTTGTGATGCTTGCGCCAATGGTCATGTCAATGACCAAAGCTGCAAGATGTCAGGCTGTAATTGTGGTTAAACTCAATTAAATAGCACAATTAGTTATGTCTGCCTAATAAAATCGATAAATGCCCAAACTGCATGGGGTAAGTCTACATCTTTAAGAGTTGCAGCTACTACGACTCGCTGTAGTGGTTTGGGCAATTGACAGACAATTACTCCTTCGGGAATATGAAATACGGATAGCTGGGGTAAAATAGCTGCTCCCGCTCCTGTAGCTACAAGGTTTACAATTGTATCGCTTTCTCGAACTTGTTCGGCGGGTTGAAATTGATAGCCTTCAGCTTGAAAATAATCTTGAATTTGTTTAAAGCAGGTATTTTGACTGGGATAAGAAATAAGTGGAAGGGAAAGTAATTGCGTCCAGCTAAGTGATGTATTTGCCTGAGAAGAGAAATTAGTATTAGGTGGCAAAAGTACGATATAGTTATCTCGCTTGACTTCTATGGTTTCAAGATCTTTTGAGGTGGGTAAGATTGTCAAACCGAGATCGGCTTTACCCTCATAGAGCGTGTATTCTACTTGGGGACAATCTTTTTCTTCAATAATCTCAATCTCAATCTGAGCATATTTAGTTTTAAAATCTGCTTTGATTTTGGGTAAGAGTTGTGCTGCTGCGCCACGAAAAGCAGAAATTTTAATTTTGCCAACTTCGAGGCTTTTATATCGATTAGCTTCTTGTTGGATATCTTCAATTGACTGTAACAGACGATCGCAATGCTTAAGAATACTTTCACCCGCAGGAGTAAGATTGACTCCTTTTTTTCCTCTAAATAATAGTTTTACCCCTAAGTCATCCTCTAAAGTGGCGATCGCATGACTGACAGTAGGCTGAGTTAAGTCCAATTCAATTGCTGCCTGACTGAATTTACCACATCTTGCTACTGCCACAAACGATCTGATCTGAGAAAGTTTCATTAGAAGAGATTTTCACCAGTTGTTCGTATCTTTAATGTTACAGGTACTTTTTAACTTGAATTCTTTAAGCAATGTTTTGTTATTAAGCTGCTAATGTTTTTTCCATTAGAACACACCATCCTTTGTCTTCTAAGATCTTAAATCCGTTACGAAGATATAAAGACTCGGCTGGATTACCTTTGATAACTGTAAGACGAACTTTATTTTTCGCTTTTTTTTTCGCCATGTCTCCAACGAAACCGAGCAACTTTGTACCAATTCCTTGTCTTCTATACTGCCGAATTAATTGCAAAGTATGAATATATAAGTAATCAGGTTGTTCTCGTAACGATAGAAAACCAATGCAAATATCTTCCTCGAATAACATTAAATATCGTTCTGGGAACTTTGGTTCTTGAAGATGGCGATCTTCGTTCCAACCAACAGTGTTATTTAGATAATCGTAAAAGTTTTCTTTGGTTAGTTCTCTAATAAATTTTCCGTCGCGTTCCTGATTACAAGGCTCGAGCGCAATTGTGCGCTCGCCTGTAGTAATAGATATTTCGATCGTGGTATTGTCCATTAATATTCTAAAATTTATTTGCCTGACGTAGAGACTTAATCGTGGCGATCGCGGTTTTTCCTGCAATTTCAATTTCTTCTGGTGTATTAAATCTACCAATACCAAAACGCAAAGAAGCACGGGCAAGTTTTTCATCCCTGCCTAAAGCAGTCAAGACATGAGAGGGGGCAGTAGAAGCAGAAGAACAGGCAGATCCAGAAGAAACAGCTACCACAGATTGTAATCCTAGTAACAGTGCCGAACCATCAACCCCTTCAATGCTAATATTAAGATTACCCTGGAGGCTTTTGGTAAAATTGCCATTAAGATGGATTCCCTCTAACGGTTCAAACATCGACCACAGTTGTTTTTTTAACTGAAATAAACGCTCCGACTCCGCTGCCATCGACTCTACGCCGATTTCCAAAGCCTTAGCAAAACCAACTATTTGTGGCGTGTATAGAGTCCCCGATCGCCTGCCTCTTTCTTGTCCCCCTCCCTGAAGTTGGGAAGCTAATTTAACTCTGGGATCGCGACGACGCACGTACAGCGCACCAATACCTTTTGGTCCATATATTTTGTGAGCAGTCAGAGACATTAAGTCAATATTCATTGCTGCTACATCTAAAGGTATTTTCGCGATCGCTTGGGCAGCATCGGTATGAAATAGTACCCCTCGACTGTGACAAATTGCACCAATTTCTTTGAGTGGTTGCAATACGCCAATTTCGTTGTTGGCAGCCATCACTGAAACTAGGATCGTGTCGTCTCTGATGGCTGCGATTAATTTATCTAGATCTAACAGTCCGTCTGGCTGTACTGGTAGATAAGTAACTTCAAAACCAAGTGTTTCTAAATATTTACAGGGATCTAATACTGCTCGATGTTCGGTAGCGACAGTAACAATATGTTTTCCCCGATTAAAATATGCCTCTGCAACTCCTTTGATCGCCAGGTTATTCGCTTCGGTTGCACCACTGGTAAAGACAATTTCTTCTGGGGTAGCATTAATAATTTGGGCGATCGCTTCTCTGGCGTTTTTTACTGCTGCACTAGCTTCCCAGCCATAGAGATGAGTATTGGTAGAAGGATTGCCAAAATGTTCTGTAAAATACGGCAGCATCGCTTCTAATACTCTTCGATCTACTGGTGTAGTGGCGTGAGCATCTAAATAAATCGGACGTTGAGACATTATTAAAGCGTTAATGATTAAAAACTGCTGATTGCTCTGTGGATAGCTTGAGGCTCTTTGCCTTCAATAACCAGATAACAAACCAGTAGTTATTAAAATCATCATATCTCAATTTACTGTATGGACGTGACCAGTCACGTCCTATACGAACTCAATCCGCTGTCTGATGAGTAAACCGCATCGGTTTATACGTGGAGTCGAACTCTTGTGAGTAACAAAGCATTATAAACGCCTTTTCGGGTGGCACAAATTACGCTCTCAGAAAACACAGGCGACAGCCCCGACCCTTCGAGATTGTAGGGGCGATTCCCTAAAGGACTCGCTTTATCCTAAAGGACTAGCTGCGCGTCGTGCGAAGCCCGCGCATGACTCGCTGCGCACATTGTACCCTTGTGGTATCGCGGTATCCGTGATAGACGCTTCGCGCGAATCGCCCCTACGGAGTTGCCCAAACTTCTGACTTTTATAATTTATGGGTGAGATGAACTCAATACTTTTTCTTGGTTTGGTACTTCCAGAGGAGATATATCTTTGTCGATATCATTACCTTGATATGCCCTAGTATAAAGCTCTTGCAAGTCTTTAATTAGAGGATAGCGGGGATTTGACCCAGTACACTGATCGTCAAAGGCGTGTTCGGCTAGGGTTTCGACTTGAGCGTAAAATTCGGCTTCTTTATCTGGCATGGCTTCTCTGATAGTTAGGGGAATGTCAATTTCTCGTTTCAGATTGTCGATCGCTTGAATTAACTTCTCGACCTTCTCTTCGGGAGTATCGCCACCTAAGTTTAAGTAGTCGGCAATTTCCGCGTAACCTTCTTTGGCGTGAGGATATTCATACTGAGAAAAGATGGTCTGCTTAAAGGGTGCATCGGTAGAGTTATAGCGAATAACCTCGTTAATCATTAGGGCATTAGCTAAACCGTGGGGAATATGAAAAGTTGCTCCTAACTGGTGTGCCATCGAGTGACAGATCCCCAAGAAAGCATTGGCAAATGCCATCCCCGCGATCGTAGCTGCGTAGTGAACTTTTTCTCTGGCCAGAGGATCTTTTGCCCCTAATTTGTAGGCGCGGGGGAGGTATTCCATCAGCAAGGCGATCGCCTGTAAAGCCAAACCGTCGGTGTATTCTGTTGCCAGTACCGAAACGTAGGCTTCTAAAGCATGGGTTAGAGCATCGATCCCACCAAAAGCGGTAAGAGACTTGGGCATATTTAGCACCAGTTCGGGATCGACTATTGCCATACTGGGAGTCAGGGCATAGTCGGCGAGGGGGTATTTAATCCCTGCACGATCGTCAGTGACGACGGCAAAGGGTGTAACTTCCGAACCCGTACCCGAAGTTGTGGGAATTGCTACCATTTCTGCCTTCTTACCCAAAGGCGGTAATTCGTATACCCGTTTGCGGATATCCATAAAGCGAGTGGCGATGCCTTCAAATTCAATTTCGGGATGTTCGTACATCAACCAAATTACTTTGGCTGCATCCATCGGCGAACCTCCGCCAAAAGCAATAATTACATCGGGTTTAAAGGTATTAACCCTAGCTAGCCCCATTTCAATCGTAGAAAGATTGGGATCGGGCTGCACGTCGTAAAAGATCTGATGTTCGATGTTAATCTCTTCTAGAGCATCGGTGACTTCTTTGAGCATTCCCAAGTCATACAGGGGCTTGTCGGTAACGATAAAGGCTCGTTTTTTACCCGCTAAATCTCTTAATGCCACGGGCAGACAGCCGTATTTAAAATAGACTTTGGGTGGGACGCGAAACCAAAGCATATTTTGTCTGCGTTCGGATACGGTTTTGATGTTGAGTAGGTGACAAACGCTGACGTTTTCGCTGACGGAATTTCCGCCCCAAGTACCGCAACCCAAGGTTAAAGAGGGATCTAATTTAAAGTTATACAGATCGCCGATCGCACCCTGGGAAGAAGGGGTATTGATTAAAACCCTACCTGTAGAGACGTGAGTATCAAAGTAGTCAATGCGATCGCTATTATTGGGAGCAGTATACAGTACTGATGTATGTCCCCGTCCGCCAAGTAAAATTAATTCTTCGGCTTTGGCGGTTGCTGTCTCAAAATCTGCTACACGATAGAGGGCTAATACGGGAGATAATTTTTCAATTGAAAATGGTTCGTCAACGCCTACTCCCTCAATTTCCCCAATTAGTACTTTACTCCCTTGAGGAACTTCTATCCCCGCTAATTCGGCAATTTTGGCTACAGACTGACCGACTATGGCAGCGTTGATATGTCCATCTTTAACTAACACCTGACTTACTCGATCGCGTTCTTCTGAACTTAAAAAATAAGCCCCCCGTAGGGCAAATTCTTCTTTGACGCGATCGTACATTTCATCGACGACAATTACCGACTGTTCCGAAGCGCAGATCATACCGTTGTCAAAGGTTTTACTCAATAGAATTGAGCTTACCGCTAGTTTGATCTCGGCAGTTTCATCAATCACCGCAGGGGTATTACCCGCACCTACACCCAAAGATGGTTTACCTGAAGAATAGGCAGCCTTAACCATTCCAGGGCCACCTGTGGCTAAGATTAGGTTAATATCGGGATGCTGCATCAAAGCTTGAGATAATTCTACCGATGGTCGATCGATCCAACCGATAATATCTTCGGGCGCACCCGCTGCTACTGCTGCATCGAGGACTGCTTTAGCTGCTGCGATCGTACATTCTTTCGCCCTGGGGTGGGGTGAAAAGATAATGGCGTTGCGCGTTTTCAGGGCAATTAAAGCTTTAAAAATTGCGGTCGAAGTTGGGTTGGTTGTCGGCACGATCCCCGCTAAAATTCCGACTGGTTCGGCAATTTTTTGAATACCAAAATGAGAGTCCGATTCGATTACACCGCAGGTTGGTTTTTGCTTGTATTTATTGTAGATAAATTCGGAGGCAAAGTGATTTTTGATCGTCTTATCTTCTACCACACCCATCCCTGTTTCACGAACCGCTAATTTAGCTAGAGAAATGCGTTGTTCGTTAGCAGCTAAAGCAGCTTGTTTAAATATTTTATCTACTTGTTGTTGAGTAAAACTTGCATACTGAATTTGGGCAGTTTTTACTTTTTGAATTAGGGTGTTTAGATCTTGTAGGTTGTTTACTTTCATTATTAATGGTTGATTGTTAGTCGTTAGTAGAGGCGATATCTCTTTCAGAGACGCTGCTAGATAAGCGAATCGCCCTTACAGTCATAGATAGAGACGTAGCCCTAAAGGACTCGCTTCGCATCGCATTCTACGTCCTTACAGTTATTAGATCTTCCGATAAAAACCGAAGGACAAAGGAAAAATAATCAATAACAAAATTAATAAGCTTTAATTCCGTATTCTTGAAAAATATTTTTAGCAGTAGTAACTAATTCTGGTGATGCTGCGGGGGTATCTTTGAGCTGATATTCATATCCTAACCGTTCCCATTTATATTCACCCATTTTATGAAAGGGCAAAATTTCTACGCGCTCGATATTATTTAATTGAGAAATAAACTGAGCTAATCCTCTAATATTTTTAGGCGGATCTGTCAGATTGGGAACTAAAACAAATCTAATCCAAACTGGTAGGTTGATTTCGCTTAAGTAGCGAGCTAAGTTTAAGGTTGGTTCTAAAGAAACTTGAGTAACTTGATGATAGATTTGCTTGTCAAGAGATTTGATATCTAATAATACTAAATCTACATAATTTAATACTGGCTTGGCTGTAGCTAATTTAACATAACCAGAAGTATCTAAAGCGGTATGAATTCCTAACTCTTGACAACGGCGAAAAATCTCACTAACAAACTCTGGCTGCATTAAAGGTTCGCCTCCAGTTATTGTTACTCCGCCTCCCGAAAATTTAATATAAGATTTATATTTTTGGATATCTACAATTAATTCATCAACTGTAACCACTTTGCCGTCTTCTGGATGGCGACAGTCGGGATTATGACAGTAAAGACATCGAAGGGGACAACCTTGGGTAAAGATAACATAACGAATACCAGGGCCATCAACCGTACCGCAAGTTTCGATAGAATGAATTCTGCCTTTTTGGGTTATTAGTTGTTGGTTATTGGTCACTGGCTATAAAAAATAAAGGACAAAAGAGGAAAACTATTTAAACTTGCTGATGCACCAACAGTACATCACAGGGGACATGATGAGAGACATAATTGCTAACGCTGCCCATAACTAGTTCGTTCAAACCTTTTCTGCCATGACTGCCAAGAACAATTAAGTCTGCTTGCCACTCTTGTGCAGATTTACAAATTTGCTGTGCTGGTTGACCAATTTCTTGAACTAAATCTGCTGTTACTCCTGCTTGTGTAGCTTCGTCTACTAGAGATTGGAGGTAATTTAATCGATTTAATACTAAATCCTCCCACTCCGCCTCTGCGGTTTCGTTGGTGGTATGAGAATTATAACCACTGCCAATCAAAGAGACTGTATTTTGATATTTTGCTTCTAAAGGATAAATAACATTGAGTAACTGTAATTCTGCATTAAATACTTTAGCTAGTGATAAGCTTTGTTCAAAGGCTTGTCGGCTAAGTTGGCTTTCATCTAGAGCGACGAGAATTTTACTGTACATTAAATTACCTCCTTTGAATAATTAGAAATTTTTCTTTAGACGAAGGGTTACAGCGCGTCTTGAATCGGATTCTCTATTAATTGCAAATATCAGCGAGTTAGCTAATATCCGAATTATCTATTTTTTAGTATTATCTCGATCGCTACAGTCAAAATAATAGATTTATCTTAACTTGCCTCCAATTATAAGAAATGATTTTTATCTATTTGATTTTCTTTAGATTTTCTTGATAAATCAAAAATATTTGCCTGAAATGGCGATCGCTAAATACATATTTTTTTAAAGTGACTATTATTCATAAATATCAATAGACAATCCCGTCGCTCGTAGTTGTTTATTATTGCCTTATTATGTATCTGTAATCAGATAATTAAATCAGAGAAGATCCCATGAGCAAAAATCAAATCAATCCCTATCTCCAGTTATTAGAAATTCCTCCAGGACATCTTAATACTATGGGTTACGTTGATGAATCAGAAGTTAATGGCCCTGGTAGTCGTGCAGTAGTTTGGTTACAAGGTTGTCAAAGAGAATGCGAACAATGCTTCAATCCTGACTCTTGGTCTTTTGAAATCAATCAATTGATTTCTGTCGATCGCCTGGTCGAAAAAATCTTAAGTAATCCTAACAATACTGGAGTTACTTTTTCTGGGGGAGAACCTTTTTGGCAAGCACCAGCCCTAACAGAAGTAGCGAAAAAAGTTAAAGCAGTAGGACTAAATGTGATGTCTTTTACTGGCTTTACTTTAGAAAGATTACAGTCAGAATATGCTCCTGCATCCAGTCAAGAATTAATCGCTCAACTCGATATTTTAATTGATGGTGCTTTTGTACCAGCTTTGGTAGTCAACGATCCCAATTCCTTAGTTTCTTCTAGCAATCAAAAAGTTCATGTTTTTAATTCCAAATTAGAAGATAAACTCGATTGGGCAAGCGACCAAATAGAAATTCACATTCAAAAAGATGGTAGTCGGATTATTACTGGCTTTCGTGGCTCATTATAACACTTTTTAGTTATGAAATTTAAGTCGATCTTGTTAGGAAAAGCTGACTTAAATTTAATCTATAATTAACTTAATGGTAGTATGGCGGTTTGTATTTTAATTTGGGATAGACAACTAAGATAGCATCCACAGATGAACGCAGATGAACGCAGATAGATAAATCTGCTTGATTACATAATTGAATTACTAAATATCTAGATAATCTTGCAAAAAGCTGTAACTAACATTCCTTGAGAAACTCAAATTTTAAAATCCGCCAAGCACAATTATCAGAATCAGAATTACTCAGTAGTTTGGCGTTGCGATCGAAAGCTTATTGGGGTTATTCCCCAGAGTTTATTCGTGCTTGTTGTCAAGAGCTTACTTATTCACCAGAAGATATCCAAAATAATTATTTTTTTGTAGCTGAAATTAATAATTTAGTTATTGGTTTTTTTGCCCTTGAAAGATTATCTGCTAATGAAATAGAGTTAGAAGCTTTATTTATCGATCCTGCTTATATCAACCAAGGTTATGGTCGTAAATTGATCGCTAGAGCCAAACTTATCGCTAAAGAATTAGGATACAAAACAATGATAATCCAGGGCGATCCCAATGCGAAAAACTTTTATTTTAAAGTAGGAGCAAAACTTATAGGTGAAAGAGAATCTGCAAGTATTCCAGGTCGTTATTTACCTGTATTTATAATTAATTTATAGATTGTTAATGGTTAATTCTTGATTTAAAGCGATCGCTCTATTAACAAAATACAACTAAAATGGGGTGTGCTTCGCCTTAAAATTAGAAATCAACTAAAAAATATCCACATTACAATACAAGTGTGTATGTATTAAAGGATTCTGGAACTAATTATGGTAACAACACCGTCACAACTCATCACTCTAGAAGAGTTCTTGGCAATGCCAGAAACCAAACCCGCAAGTGAATATATTGACGGCAAAATTATTCAAAAACCGATGCCAAAAGGAAAACACAGTACAATTCAAGCAGAACTAATTATTGCTCTTAACAGTTTTCTCAAGCCCCAAAAAATAGCTCGTGCTTTTCCCGAACTCAGATGTACTTTTGGCGGACGTTCTACCGTACCTGATGTTACTGTATTTACTTGGGATAGTATTCCCCGTGACGAAAATGGAGAAATTGCAGATTCTTTTCAAGCTGCACCAGATTGGACAATAGAAATTTTATCTCCAGAGCAAAGCCATACAAGAGTTACGAAAAATATTCTTCATTGTTTGAATAATGGTACTCAGTTGGGATGGCTCATCGATCCTAGCGAACAATCTATCTTTGCTTATTATCCCAAGCAACAACCTGCATTTTTTGAAGATGCGGGCGATATTTTACCAGTACCCGATTTTGCCCAGTCATTTAAGTTAACTTTAGGGAAATTGTTTGGTTGGTTATTGGAATAATTGCGATCTCGCAGCGTTCGCTACACAAGACCGCACTTTTAATAAAATATAGTAAAATAGGCAATGCCCACCCTACAACTATTATCAATACCTATTACTAGAATGTTCGGGAATAATTTATGAAGCAGTTGTTGCGAATGAAATATTAGGAAAATGTTTTGTTGGCAATTTGGTTTATGTTGAATGTTGGTTATGCGCCCAACACATAGATATGTAAAAAAGAATTGAGTTGTTTAAATTTTTTATTTGCGATCGCCATAAGGAACAAAAAAATCAAGTTAACTTGAATACTTCCTACAAAATCTTGGCGTTTCTCTTTGCGTCTTTGCGACTTGGCGCGAGATTAAATAGTAAGGTAGGCAATGCCCACCCTACCAATAACTGCAAGAAGAGATACATTATATTTTTTATCAAATCAAGAAATTTTTCAATTGTCTGTTTTTGAAACAATGACCAACTTAAGCGTTTCTCTTTGCGTCTCTGCCCCCAAGGCGACGGGGATAAACGTCTTTGCGCGAGATTAAAACCATAAAGTAAGGTGAGGCATCACCCCACCCTACCAATAACCAACCTATACCCGTTCGTGGAAAGTCCGACTAATCACATCCAACTGTTGTTCGCGGGTGAGTTTGATAAAGTTGACCGCATAACCCGATACCCGAATAGTTAATTGCGGATATAATTCGGGACGATCCATTGCATCGATCAAGGTTTCGCGATTTAAAACATTGATGTTGATATGGTGTCCAGTATCGTGGAAGTAACCATCTAACATTCCCGCTAGGTTATTGGTTTTACTGTCTTCAGTTTTACCCAAAGCTTCGGGGACGATGGAGAAAGTATAGGAAATACCGTCTTGGGCGTGTTCGTAGGGCAGTTTAGCCACAGATTCTAAAGCGGCGATCGCCCCTTTGGTATCCCGTCCGTGCATCGGGTTGGCACCAGGGGCAAAAGGTTGTCCTGCTTTGCGTCCGTCGGGGGTATTACCAGTTTTCTTGCCGTAAACCACATTAGAAGTAATGGTGAGAATAGACTGGGTAGGTACTGCACCGCGATAGGTTTTGTGTTGGCGGACTTTGTTCATAAAGTCTTCGACCACTTTGGCGGTAATTTTATCGACGCGATCGTCGTTGTTACCAAATTTGGGATAATCTCCTTCGATGTCGTAATCTACTGCCAAACCTTCTTCGTTGCGAATAACTTTAACTTTGGCGTATTTGATTGCCGATAAAGCATCCCCTACTACCGATAAACCAGCTACCCCACAAGCCATTGTCCGATAAACATCGCGATCGTGCAGTGCCATTTCTAGGCGTTCGTAGCAATATTTATCGTGCATATAGTGGATGACGTTGAGGGTGTTGACGTAGAGTTTTGCCAACCAACCCATCATCAGATCGAATTTAGCTGTTACCTCGTCGTAATCTAAATATTCCGAAGTTATGGGTGCAAACATCGGGGCGATTTGATTCCCTGCTTTTTCGTCTTTACCACCGTTGATGGCATAGAGTAAAGCTTTGGCTAAATTAACCCTCGCCCCAAAGAATTGCATCTGTTTGCCGATCCGCATTCCCGATACACAACAGGCAATACCATAATCATCGCCGTAGTAACCGCGCATCAAGTCATCGTTTTCGTACTGGATGGAACTAGTATCGGCAGAAACTTTAGTGCAGAAGTGTTTGAAGCCTACGGGTAATCTTTCCGACCACAGGACGGTTAAATTGGGTTCGGGGGCTGGGCCTAAGTTGTATAAAGTATTTAAGAAGCGGAAGCTGTTTTTAGTAACTAACGTTCTGCCGTCTTCTCCCATACCGCCAATAGATTCTGTTACCCAGGTAGGATCGCCAGAAAATAGTTCGTTATAGGCTGGATGACGTAAGAAACGCACCATCCGCAATTTCATTACAAAATGGTCGATTAGTTCTTGAATTTGGGCTTCAGTCGCGTCGCCGTTGTCTAAATCCCGCTGACAATAAATATCGAGGAAGGTGGAAACGCGACCCAAAGACATCGCTGCGCCGTTTTGTTCTTTAACTGCGCCTAAATAGCCAAAATAAGTCCACTGGATCGCTTCGGCCGCATTGCTTGCCGGTTGAGAAATATCGCAACCATAACCAACAGCCATCTGGGCTAATTCTTTGAGGGCTTTGATTTGTTCGGAAATTTCTTCTCTGAGACGAATTACCTCTTCATCAATGGTGTCTACTTCGAGAGAACTTAATTGTTGCTGCTTATCGATAATTAAGCGATCGCAACCATATAAAGCCACTCGCCGATAGTCGCCAATAATCCTGCCCCTACCGTAAGCATCGGGTAAACCTGTAATGATGCCCGAATGTCTTGCCAGCTTCATTTCGCGGGTGTAGGCATCAAAGACACCATCGTTGTGAGTCTTGCGATATTTAGTAAAAATCTCTTTTGTTTGCTGGTCTAACTGATAACCATAAGCTTCTAGGGAACTTTTAACTACCCGAATCCCACCAAAAGGCATAATTGCCCGTTTTAGAGGCTTATCGGTTTGTAGACCGACGATTTTTTCTAAGTTGCGATCGATATAGCCAGGTGCGTGGGCAGTAATCGAAGTAGGTACTTTGGTATCTGTATCTAAAATACCTTTTTCCCGTTCTACTGCCATTAAGTCTTTTACTTTTTGCCAAAGCTGATGGGTAACTTCCGTCGTACTGGCTAAAAACGAGCCATCCCCTTCATAGGGAGTATAGTTTTGCTGAATAAAGTCGCGGAGGTTAATTTCTTCCGTCCATTTACCTGAAACGAAACCTTTCCATTGTTGCAACATTAGAGCCACCTCTCATCTTCTCTTTTTGTTTTTTAGCCAATCGAGTTTTTAGCGGGAAAGACTACTTATTAAATATAGCAGATAAAAAATAATAATCTAGCGGTAAAATTATTTTTTTTGAGTACATTTGAGTACATTTTTTTGACTGGATTAGATAACTTATTGTTCCCAGATAAGTATTTAATTTATCTATAGTAAAGATTGATGTTGTCGATTGACTTTAAATTTTAATTGTATACGCAGTAAGGCTTAGCACTTCCAAAGTGGTTGCTGCCAACAAAACAAATTTACTTTTTTAAAGCGATAAACTTTAGATTGTTTTAATCTTCATCTAGCGATCGCCAAAAAAGTTTTTTACTCTTGCATAACCGATCGTCTATCATAGAGATTAATAAAAAACAAAAAAGCAAAATACAAGACATTATTCCCAAAAGCGATCGACTACAATTAAGTAGAAAAAATCGCACTGGAAAGTCAATCGTTATTTGTCAGAGAAATCTACAATCAACAACTCAAGACAAATGACCGAAGACAACAAGAATTATGACTATCTCTCTCAACTCAACCATCGATCCAGCCTACGATCTTGCCAACTATCGACGACCCCTAGACGCTATTTTCGCGCCCAAAACTGTAGCGGTAATTGGTGCAACCGATCGCCCAGGCAGCGTCGGTAGAACTCTATTTTGGAATCTAATTAGCAATCCTTTTGGCGGTACGGTATTTCCCGTTAATCCCAAGCGAGATAACGTCCTGGGAGTTAAAGCCTATGCAGACATCACCGCTATCCCCGAAGCGATCGACCTGGCAGTTATTGCCACTCCCGCACCGACAGTACCCACGGTAATTCGTCAGTGTGCTAAAGCGGGAGTCAAAGGTGCAATTATTCTCTCGGCAGGATTTAAAGAAATAGGTACGGTAGGTATCGAATTAGAACAGCAAATCTTAAGCGAGGCACGCCGTCATCAAATCAGAATCGTTGGTCCTAACTGCCTGGGGTTAATGAATCCTCATCGCGGTTTAAATGCCACCTTTGCCAGTACTATGGCGCGTCCTGGAAATGTCGGTTTTATCAGTCAGAGTGGGGCATTATGTACGGCAATTTTGGACTGGAGTTTTCGCGAAAATGTCGGTTTTAGTGCCTTTGTCTCCATCGGTTCGATGCTGGATGTCAGTTGGGGGGATTTGATTTATCATCTCGGTGACGATCCCGCTACCAAGAGTATTGCTATCTATATGGAATCGATTGGCGATGCCCGTAGTTTCCTCTCCGCAGCCAGGGAAGTTGCCCTCAGCAAACCGATTATTGTGATCAAGGGCGGACGTACTGGGGCAGCAGCCAAGGCAGCAGCTTCCCATACAGGAACGCTGGCAGGTAGCGATGAGGTTCTCGATGCAGCCTTTCGTCGTTGTGGAGTGTTGCGGGTTGATAGCATCGAAGATTTGTTTAACATGACCGAGTTGTTGGCAAAACAACCCCGTCCTAAAGGTAAAAGATTGACGATCTTGACCAATGCAGGAGGACCAGGAGTATTAGCAACGGATTCTTTAATTAGAAAACAGGGAAAACTAACCGAATTATCTTCCGAAAGCATTACTGAATTAGATACGGTATTACCGACTCATTGGAGTCGCAGCAACCCCATCGATATCTTAGGAGATGCCACCGCAGAACGTTATACTCAAGCCCTAAAAGTAGCAGCAGCAGATGACAATAGTGATGGACTTTTGGTCATTCTTACTCCTCAAGCCATGACCGATGCTACCAAAATAGCCTTCCAACTACAGGAGACTGTCAAAAAACTCAAGGGCAAACCCGTACTTGCAAGTTGGATGGGGGGAGAAGACGTAGCAGAGGGAGAAGCGATCCTCAACCGTGCGGGAATTTATACCATGCCCTATCCCGATACTGCTGCCCATCTGTTTAATCTGATGTGGAACTACAGTTACAATCTCAAGGGTTTATATGAAACCCCCGTACTCGCCCAAGACGATAAGAATGATAACAGTCGTAGCCAAGCAGAAGCAATTTTGCAACGAGTTAGAGATTCAAGGCGCAGTCTGCTGACAGAATACGAATCCAAGCAGCTACTATCCGCCTATGGTATTCCCACCGTAACTACCAAAATAGCTACCAGCGAAGAGCAAGCAGTAGAATTAGCCGAAGCAATTGGTTATCCCGTCGTCCTCAAACTCCACTCCGAAACCATTACCCATAAAACCGATGTCGGTGGGGTACACCTCAATCTCAATAATGCCGATGCGGTTAGGAATGCCTTTAACTCAATTAAAAGTTCCGTCGAGGCAAACGGGGAAACACTTTCCTTGGAGGAGTCAGAGGCGGTTAAAGCCTTTCTCGATTTGAAACAAGGGTCCCATTCCCAGGATAGGAAACCCCAACAAGATTTCCTCGGTGTCACCGTTCAACCAATGGTCAAACTCGATGGTTATGAGTTAATTATCGGCAGCAGTATCGATCGACAATTTGGCCCGGTTTTATTGTTCGGTACGGGAGGGGAGTTAGTAGAGGTATTTAAAGATCGGGCATTGGCATTACCACCCCTCAATACTACCCTCGCCCAAAGAGCGATTGAACAGACTCGGATCTATCAGGCCTTAAAAGGCGTTAGAGGCAAAAAAGCCGTGGATTTGACCGCCTTAACTAAATTAATGGTGCGTTTTAGCCAACTTGTAGTCGAACACCCCTGGATTAAAGAAATCGACATCAATCCTTTATTGGCTTCTGGCGATCGCCTGTTGGCATTAGATGCCCGCGTGGTTCTTCACGATCGCGATGCCACCGAGTCAGACTTACCTCAAGTTGCGATTCGTCCCTACCCCAGTCATTATATAAAACCCTGGACGCTCAACGATGGCAAACAGATAACTATTCGTCCCATTCGTCCCGAAGATGAACCCGCGATCGTTAAATTTCATCAATACGTTTCTGAAGAAAGTATTTATTTAAGATACTTTCACACGATTGGGCTCCAAAATAGAGTTTCCCACGAAAGACTGACGCGCATCTGTTTTATTGATTACGATCGCGAAATGGCTCTGGTTGCAGATTATCTCGACCCCGATACAGGGGAAAGAGAGATCCTCGGTGTCGGTCGTTTGAGTAAAATTTACGGCACGAAAGAAGCAGAGTTTGGGATGTTAATTCGCGATCGCGAACAAGGTATTGGATTGGGTACAGAATTACTCTATTCCCTAATCGATATTGGTCGTCAAGAACAACTCAGTCGGATCGTTGCCGAAATTCTGCCCCAAAACCATACTATGCAACATTTATGTAGTAAGGTGGGTTTTAATTTACACAAGAATATGGATGTGGTTCGAGCTGATTTTGCTCTTGATTAAGCTCATCCTACCCATAAATCAGGTGGGATGCACGTCGGGGTTCGCTCTTTGTACATCTCACCACTAACTTCTATAACTCGTAACAAGTAACAAGTAACTCATAACGGGATACAGCCAAGTTATACGTTACGAGTTACGAGTTAAAAGTGCGACGGGCGACTTATCCGACCATCCCTGAAAGGAACGGTGCTTCAGCCCCGTCGCTTTTTGGTGATTAAATAATTGGTTGTTGGTCAATGACCAACAACCAATTCCAAACTAAATATTCCAAGTCCAATTAGCCACTTCTGGTTTATCCATACCTTCAGAATGAGCGTAAGCTAGATTGTCGATAATTTCGTCTCTCATCCGCTCTCTGACGTAGGCTGCACGCGAACCCAAATGAGGGACGCGATCGATCACATCGATGACTAAGTTAAAGCGATCGATTTGGTTGAGAATTGCTAATTCCAGAGGAGTATTGATATTACCCTCCTCTTTATAACCGCGAACGTGAATTCGTTCTTGATTGCTACGACGATATGCTAGCTTGTGAATCAGCCAGGGATAGCCGTGGAAGTTGAAGATTATCGGTTTATCCTCAGTAAAGAGGATATCGAATTCTTTATTGGATAAGCCGTGGGGGTGTTCAGTTTCGGTTTGTAATTTATACAGATCGACCACGTTGATAAAGCGAACTTTGAGTTCGGGAAATTCTTCCCTTAAAATTGCTGTTGCTGCCAATGATTCCATCGTGGGAATATCACCACAGCAAGCCATAATTACGTCTGGCTCATCAGGTTCTACACCACAGTCATCGTTACTCGCCCACGACCAAATACCGATCCCTTTGGTACAGTGTTTGACTGCTTCGTCCATAGTGAGGTATTGCAGGTGCTTTTGTTTATCAGAAACAATTACATTTACATAATCTGTACTCCGCAAACAGTGATCGGCAACAGAAAGCAAACAGTTAGCATCGGGGGGAAAATAAACGCGGGTAACATCGGCACTCTTATTTGTTACCAAGTCAACAAAACCAGGATCTTGGTGGGAAAAACCATTGTGGTCTTGTCGCCATACCAAGGAAGAGAGCATGATATTGAGGGAGGAAACGGGAGCGCGCCAGGAGACGTGATTTTTGCAGATATCTAACCATTTGGCGTGTTGGTTAAACATCGAATCAATCACGTGAACGAAAGCTTCGTAGGTATGGAAGAAACCGTGTCGTCCAGTCAGTAAATAAGTTTCCAGCCAGCCTTCGAGGGTATGTTCGCTCAACATCTCCATCACCCGTCCATCGGGAGACAATTGAGAGCCATCTTCATCTTCGGGTAAATAGTCCGCCAACCAGGTTTTTTTGGTAACTTCATAAAGTGCAGTCAGACGATTAGATGCGGTTTCATCAGGGCCAAAGACACGGAAATTGGTCATGTTGTTTTTCATCACGTCCCGCAAAAACTGACCCAATACCCCAGTATTTTCGACCTGCACTGTGGCTGGCTTGTCCATCTTGACTTCATAGTCGCGAAAGTCGGGCATTTTCAGTTCTTTACGGAGTAAACCACCATTGGCTGCGGGGTTGGCACTCATGCGTCGGATCCCAGTGGGAGCGAGTTCCTTGAGTTCGGGGATCAAAGTACCATTCTCATCGAAGAGTTCTTCTGGCTTGTAACTCTTCATCCACTCGTCTAGGAGTTTGACGTGTTCGGGATTGGAGTGCATTGCACCCATAGGGACTTGGTGCGATCGCCAAAATCCTTCTACTTTATGACCATCAACTTCTTGCGGCCCCGTCCAGCCTTTGGGAGTACGCAAAATAATCATCGGCCAGCGAGGACGAAAGGCTTTATTCTGACTGCGGGCTTCTTGCTGAATTTCCCGAATTTTCAGCACGCATTCTTCCATCACCGCAGCCATTTTTTGGTGCATCGCTTCGGGGTCTGAACCTTCGACGAAATATGGAGTGTAGCCATATCCTTCAAATAGTCTCTCTAGTTCGTCTGGACTAATCCGAGACAGCAAAGTCGGGTTGGCAATCTTATAACCATTGAGGTTTAAGATCGGCAGTACTGCCCCATCGCGGACGGGATTGAGAAACTTATTGGAGTGCCAAGCAGTAGCCAAGGGCCCTGTCTCTGCTTCTCCATCCCCCACTACGCAAGCAGCAATTAAATCGGGGTTGTCGTAAACCGCACCGTAAGCATGAGACACACTGTAGCCTAGTTCTCCTCCTTCGTGAATCGAACCAGGGGTTTCTGGGGTACAGTGGCTACCGATATAACCAGGGAAAGAGAATTGTTTGAAAAACTTCTGCATTCCCTCTGTGTCTTCGCTCTTGTCGGGATAGATTTCTGAGTAAGTTCCTTCGAGATATACTGGCCCCAAGACTCCAGGCGCGCCATGTCCTGGCCCTGCGATATAGATAGTGCTGAGGTCGTATTTTTTGATTAAACGGTTGAGATGGACGTAAATAAAGCTTAATGCTGGAGACGATCCCCAATGTCCGAGTAAACGTCGCTTGATATGTTTTGCTTCTAAAGGTTCTTTGAGCAAGGGATTATCCCGCAAATAAATCATGCCAATGGCAAGATAGTTACAAGCACGCCAGTAGGCGTTTATTTTACGAACTTCTTCTGGGGTCAGAACTGATTCTGAGGCGATGTTTTGAGAAACTGGTGTTGTTACCATAATCTTTTTTTTGTGAAGAGTTTTCTAGGTTAAAACTTAAAACAAAGTAGTAATTTGCAGGAAGTTAAAATTACTACTGCATTTCAAATATATTAAGAGTCAGGTTTATCCTATCTATCTGGGGCAATTTGTGGTTTAAATTGTTCTTACTTGATTCAATATTAGCTTGCTTGTTTATAGATAATTTGGGATAGCTATATTAATCGATTCAACCTGATTTATATAAAAATTATCGTAAAGCAATAAATATTAATTTTTGCTAAATTTTATAATCTTTTTAGATCGTTAATTTGTTTTTATCGGCGCGATCGCTTTCCAGAAATTTTAATCTTAGATAATCATCAATAGCTTACTTAAAATGTACTCAATAGACTAATTATTTATATATTTATAAATGTAGAGAATTTAACTAAAATCATCGCGATCGACCGAAAAACCTAGGGTGGGCATTGCCATTTGTGCCGAAGGCAACCAATAATTTTGATAATGCCCACCGCAATCAGTATTCGATCTAAGATAGCGTCCGCAGATAAACGCAGCGGTGCCCCCATTCGCACCCTTCGGGTATAAAGGGATAAACGACCCCGCGTCTATCACGGATACACTCAATGCGATATACCACAAGGGTACAATGTCCGAAGGTGTATCCTTTAGGACAAGTGCAAGCCGCGACCCATTTCGGCGTAAGACGTTTACCCCGCTTCTCTCGGGGCAAGACAAAGGCTTTAGCCGCATGTATGCCCTAAAGGACTCGGCTGCGCCATCGCGCACCGAGAACGCAGATAAATGAATCTGCTGTGACACAAACTGAATTGTCTGATGTACGTTCTTAGTCGTGTAAAATGCTGTAATTAGACTTTAACGACTTCTTCACTAGGACGAAATTCGCTCAACATATCTTCTAGATGGACTATCTCGTCTACGGTAGATGCAGAATTATTTAGGACGTGAACGTATTTAATTTTCCGATTAATTTCGTTGAGTTTTATCTTTAGGTCGCCAATTTTTTCTGGTTTGTCGGTGTATTCTAATTCGCTGATTACTTGTCCGCGCAAAACTTTATAATATGCCTGTAAATTTCTAAAATAAGAATGTAGGGCGGTAACGGTGCAAATAACAGAAGGATTGTCTGGAGAGAAAGCTGGTTTTTGAAATTCCATATTATTTTAATTTTAGATAAGATGTAGAGCTTACTAATATAAATTAGCATCACTCTCTCAGTTTAATGTTATTAATGTGACAATTAAACTAAGTTTTAACAATTAGCTTTTTAACAGCATAATTTGTAGTGAATTAAGTTGGATTTTCCAGGGAAAAGGACGATCTTTTAAGATTTGCCATTGACCCTTAAAAACTTCTGCCTGTAGATGATAATCTTCAGGATGATTGGCGGGTTGATTTAATTTAAGGTACAAAGTCATGCGATGTTGAGTTTCGCTAATTGTCGCCAACCAACAAGGAAAAGTATTGGCTTCCTCCTCTGTAGCGAGAAAAGTTAATTGATGGGCGCGAATGCCGACATACTCTAAAGATTCTGGGGGGGGTTCAATTGTTTCTAAGATACAGTTCCAGTCGATCGCTTTAATCTGTCGTTCTGCTACGGCAACGGCGCGGGAAAAGTTTTTACAGCCTGTTAGTTGGGCGGTTCTAAAATTACCAGGGCGTTCAAATATATCTTGTTTGGTTCCACTGGCGATCGCTTTTCCCCGATCTACTACTAATAGTTTAGGGCATACTCGATAGGCTTCTTCTAGGTTATGGGTAATAAATAGAGTCACTCCCTGATAGTGAATCAGGTTATTTCTAAGTAATTTCTCCTGTTTGTCGCGTAAATAAGTATCTAAAGCCGAAAAAGGCTCATCTAAAAGCATTATCCCTGGTTGACTGGCTTTTGCTCTCGCTAATGCCACCCTTTGTTGTTGTCCTCCTGAAAGTTCCCCTGGATGGCGATCGCCCATTCCTGGTAAGTCTACGGCAATTAATTGTCTTTCTACTTCTTGTTTTATTTCTCGTCTAGATATCCCAGTTTGGATGCCAAAGGTAATATTTTCGGCAATGGTTAGATGGGGAAACAGGGCATAATTCTGAAACAAAAAACCACAGGCGCGATCGCGTGGCGGTAAGTTAATGCCTCGATCTGAATCAAATAATACTTTGCCGTTTAAGACAATACGTCCTCGATCTGGAGTATCTAAGCCAGCAATACAGCGCAAAATCAAGCTTTTACCCGCACCAGAACCACCTAATAAACCTAACGGCGTTTGATCTGTCTCAAAAGCAACATCTAAGAGAAACCCTGGTAGCTGTTTTTGAATATCGACAATTAATTCGATTTTGGCTTTCGGTATGGGATAATCAATGGACTTTTGCCGTTTTGCCGATATTTTCCATGTCGTAGGGACGTTCCATAGAACGTCCCTACGGGGTTTTGATTTTTGATATTTCTTTCCTTCTGTCCAATAATTAACTGTAATAATTACTCCTAAAGAAATTGCCAGGATAATAATTACCAGCAATAATGCCCGATCCATCGCCCCACCTTCAGATGCCAAGAAAATCGCGATCGGAATGGTTTCGGTTTTGCCAGGAATCGAACCAGCCAACATTAAAGTCGCGCCAAATTCGCCTAAAGCACGAGCAAATGAAAGTAAAGTACCAGCAATTAACCCAGGCTTGGCTAAGGGCAGCATAATTTGCCAGAATATTCTCGTTTCTGTCGCCCCTAGAGTTCTGGCACAGGCAAGTAAATTAGCATCGATTTGTTTGAATGCCCCTAAAGCAGTTTTATACATCAGGGGAAAGGCCACTACTGTCGAGGCGATAACGGTAGCATACCAAGAGAAAATAACTGTAACGCCAAAATAGTTTAATATTTGTCCGATAAAGCCATTTCTACCAAATAACAACAATAATAAAAAACCAACTACCGTCGGGGGAAGTACCAACGGGGCAGTTAATAAACCTTCTATCAAGCCCTTGGATTTACCCCGATAACCCAACATCCAGCGCGCTGCCAGAATGCCCAGGAAAAAAGTAATCACCGTGGCAGTAGTCGCGGTTTTTAAGGAGATCCAGATGGGGGTTAAGTCAGTCATTTTAGGGTAGGGGCGAAGGGCTGTTCGCCCGTACAATAAAGAATAAAATTATTTTTTACGGGCGACGATATGAAAAATGTGCCAGTATCTATCTTCCCCTAGAGGGGTTTTGCCTGGGTGTTCTTCTGATTCTAGTAGTTCTATTTTGTAGGGTTTGAGTAAGGTTTCTACTTGTTGGCGGGTAAAACAATTAACTAATTCGCGATCGCACCAAGAATCTCTGTCACCGAATAAATGCCCGCAAAATCTGCCACCAGTTACTAAAGAATTAAAGATCTGGTTCCACAAACTAGGAAAGGCTTGGGGAGAACAAAAGGGCAAACAAAAGCTAGCGTTAATTAAGTCTACTTTCTGGGGAAGTTGTAACTCTTCAAAGCTAATTATTTGAGTTTTTAATTGTTTAGTATCGATATCGGGACGAGATAATAAACGACGAATTGCATCGGGTTCTTTATCAATTGCCAGTACTGCCCAGTTTTGTCGTAATATTGCGACTGTATCTCTGCCATCGCCACAACCAAGATCGATCGCCATTCCTGGTTCGTCAAAGCCAGCCAAAGCAGTTAGAATTGTTTTCCTCGGCGGACGATCCGCTACCGCATCATAGTATGCTTTCCAATCTCGTTTTAAGGTTAATTGTTGGTCGTTCATTATTCATTGTCCATTGTTCTAGAAGAGTTCGGAGTTCGGAGTTCGGAATTCTGAATTAGAGTACAAGCCTCCTGACAAACAATTGTAAGGTCGTTCCATGGAACGACTTCTACTACTAACTACTAACTACGAACTACGAACTACTAACTCAAACCCATACTCTTTAAATACCGCTTGTGCTTCGGGGGTGGTTAAAAACTCGATCAGTTCGGTTGCAGCTTCTGGGTTATCGCTATCTTTGACGATCGCAACAGGATAAATTACAGGGGAATGACTGGTTTCTGGGGCGGTGGCGACTATTTGAACATTATCGGCAACTTGGGCATCGGTACGATAAATAATCCCTGCGTCTACGTTACCCGTCGCGACGTAATTGAGAACCTGACGAACATCCTTACCGTAAACAGTTTTAGAGTTTACTTTGTCGGCAATTTGGAAATGATTTAATACCTGTTGGGCATACTTACCCGCAGGTACACCTTCTGGTTCTCCGAGGGCGATCGTCGTTATTTCTTTGGTGGTTAAATCGTCAAAATTATCGAGCTTGGGAGCATTTTTTCTCTTAGTTTCTGGACTAACCAAAACCATTTGATTTTTTAATAAATCTCGGCGAGTTTCTGTTAGTAATAGATTCTGTTTTTCTAAGGCATCCATCTTACTACTAGCAGCAGAAATAAAGACATCTACAGGTGCGCCCTGTTCGATTTGGCGTTGTAGAGAACCAGAAGAAGCAAAATTATAGATAATTTCGGTTTGAGGATGCTCTTGCTCGTAAAGTAGCTCAATTTCTTGCATAACATCTGTCAAGCTTGCTGCTGCCGATACAGTTAATTGAGTTGAGGGAGTAGCTTGACTGGGATTTTCTAGTCTAATATCACTCAGGCGATCGCATCCTACGACCAAAAACAATGACAAAATACTAATAGTTAAAAAGCTCCAGATTTTTTGGGGTTTTTTCATAATAATTCTTCCTAAATAATAAATTCATCCTATTAAAATTTGATTATAATGTTTCTAGTCAAATAGCAAGAGGTATCGACATGAAATTAAGCACTCGTAATACTCTCAAAGGTACAGTTAAAAAGGTAGAATTAGGAGCAGTTAGTGCCGAAATAACTTTAGAAATAGCACCAGGAGTAGAAGTGGTTTCTATAATTACTAAATCCTCAGCAGAAAGACTTGGTTTAACAGAAGGCAAAACAGCTTACGCCTTAATTAAAGCAACAGATGTCGCAATTGCCGTAGATTAAAATTATTAGCATTAACTACTAAATAGAAGGTGGGCAAGATTATCTTTTGGCTAAATTGTTTGGTTTAAACTCATGGGCTTACCCACCCTACCCATTAACTAATTAGTACATCAGACAATTCAATTTGTGAAAAAGCAGATAAATGAATCTGTGTTTATCTGCTTTTATCCGTGGACGCTATCTTAGTTCAATGCAAACCGCTGTAACAACCAATGACTAACGACTAATAACTTTAACCTTGATCGAACTAGCAATATCTTTGTCAATGGCAATACGAGTTCGACCAACTCTAATCACAAAAGAAGGAAATCTTTGTTCTAAAGTGATTGGCATTCCCGTATGAACGCCCATTGCTAAAAGTTTTTTAACAATTTTATCGTCTTTATTTCTAATCGCAGTAATTACACCTTGAGTTTTAGTTCCCAAATAATCTAAGGGGGAATAGTGAACGGAAAAACCTTGAGTAAACATTTTACAAACTAAGCTCCATAATAGTTAATAATCGATTGAGAAGATAGCCCACAGAAAAAGCAAATAAAACCACATAAGTCGCGATCGCGATCGCATATTTTGCACCTCGTTCTTTAAACATAAATTGTAGTTGGGCAACACAAGGAATAAACAGAGTTAAAGTTACCGCTGCAACGACTAATTGTTGTCCTGCTAAAATTCCCGAAGAATGTAAATCGAACATTCCTGCTGCGCCGTAGTCGCGTCGGAAAAAGCCATAGAGGAAGGTGGGTGCAACTTCTTTGGGTAATCCCAAACACAACATTACTGGTTCTAATCCTCTGACTATAAGATCGAATAATCCCGTTAGTTTACCCGCCCAAATTAAGACTGAGGCAAAGATAAACAAGGGGATAATTTCCCAAAAGTACCATTTCAGACGCACATAAGTTTTAGTGAGGATCGCTTGAGGGCTAGGTAATCTTAAAGGAGGGATCTCCATATAGAAACAACTCGCTTCCCCTGGCACTATTTTTCCTGCTAAAAAACCAACGGCTAAAAAGATGATTATCATTACCGTTGCCCAAACAAATAAAGCCATGGGTTCTTGAGAAAGTAAGCCTAAAATCACCCCTAGCTGCGCCGAACAGGGAATGGTTAATGCCAACAGAAAAGTGGCAATAATTCTTTCTCGTTTGCTTTCTAAGGTGCGAGTAACAAGGGTTGCCATCGTACCGCAACCCAACCCCAAAATTAAAGGAATAATCGATCGCCCTGAAAGTCCGATGGTTTTAAACAAGCTATCCATCAATAACGATACACGGGGTAAATAACCGCTATCTTCCAGGAGGGAAAACATTAAAAAGAAGGTGGTGACAACGGGTAAAACAATTGCTACCGCGTAACGAATCCCTAAAGTAATGATACCGTAGTCATTAGCAAACAAATCTCGAACGATCTGCCAAGGAAAAATAGCAGCAACGACAGTATTAACCAGAGGATTGATTTGAGATTCAAAAAACCCCTCAACGCCATCAACTAAAGTACCCCCACCAAATACCCCGACAAATTGATAGACACCAAAGTAAAGAACGAAAAATAGAATCGGAATACCCGTTGCGGGATGGACGGTTAACTGATGCAACCACTCGTATTCAAATAGTCTTTGATGTTGTGGCTGAATCGAAACACCTTCTTCGATCGCCATTGCTAGTCGATGGCGGGTTTCGGCGATCGCATAAGTCAACGATCCAGACACACTTCTCTCCGCATCGACAATAATTCTCTCGATCTCGGAAAAATAAGGTTTAGATCTTAGTTGCGATCTTAATGCAGGATCTTTTTGTAGTAATAATAAAGCGATACTGCGCCGTGAAAGATGATTTTCAGCTAATAATATATTGTCGAGTAATTTTTCGATCCGACTAATTGCCGTTTCAATAGGTAAGGGATAAAGGGGTTGAGTGGACATTATCTGCTATCTTGGCGATTAATTTTTTTAGTCCCACTTTTTGGGTTGCTTCCATCATCACAACAGGAATACCCAGCTTATATGCCAATTGATTCTCGTCTACCCAGATACCTAGTCTGGTTGCTTCATCAATCATATTGACAACTAGCAACACGGGTAATTGAGTTTCAATTAATTGCAAAGTGAGGTTTAGCATTCTACTTAAATGTTTGGCATCAACTACATGAATTACTAGATCTACCTTGTTGTTGGTAATTAAATCTCTGGCGACACTTTCTTCTTCGGTAATTGGAACTAAAGAATACATTCCTGGAGTATCCAAAAAGGTAACGCTTTCTCCTGCAATTATCCGATTTCCTTTTGCTACTTCTACCGTTGTTCCTGGATAGTTAGAAACAGTAACGTAAGTTCCAGTCAAAAGATTAAAGATCGAACTTTTACCTACATTGGGAGAACCAACTAATGCTACGGTAGCTTTAGCGTCATTTTTTAGCTTACTTTGTGAGGATTTTTTAGAACCAAAACCAAATATCTTCCAGAGTTTATTTTGTCTTTTTGGTTGACAACTTTGATGACAATCTTGACAATTCATTGTTTAACTTATCGACTATTTATACTGTAATTAAAATATTTTTTTCTTAAAGTAAAAATTTATACAAACTCTGGTTAATTTATTATTTTTTTATACTTTTGCCCTTTGTTTTTTATTCGTTGTGTAAATTAACAATTATCTAAAATTATTAGGAGTAGGACATAGTTTATGCCCAATTATAAATAGTAATAAACCTAACAAACCTTTAATCAATGGTGGAGTTAAAATAAAAATACATAATAGAGCCAATATTCCAGATAACCAAACCATCAATTGATGAATTTCATCGTGACCGTGAATACACAAAAGGATTGTACCGATACAGATTGAAAAAACAAGTAAACTGGTTACTAACATTATTTTTCTTCCTTAAAATATAATTATTGGTAGGGGCGAACGCCCTAAAGGATTAGCTGAGTCTAACGACTTGTGCCGCGAAGCCCTAAAGGACTAACTTCGTGTCGCAAATCCTTTAGGGCTTGCGCAACC
>JASJEI010000299.1 GCA_030064795.1 Pleurocapsa sp. MO_226.B13
GATGCCTCTTGATGTTCGCACTTGGGATTGTCCTAGTTGTGGGACTACAGGCATCGATAGAGACATCAATGCTGGGAAGAATATACTCGCCGCAGGGCTTGCGGTGATTGTCTGTGGAGCGGACATAAGACCTGATAGACATAGTTCTAGAGGGCAGTTGCGAAAAACTTCTACTGGAAGAAAGAAACAGAAACCTAAATCGTGAGGTTTAGGAATCCCCCGTTAGACCGCTCAAGCGGTTAACGGCGGGAGGATGTCAATAACTAGGATATTTTGTTAACCAATTTTCCAAAACCCATAACTCAGTATTATAGTTAGGTAAAAAAATACCTATGTTGGTAGCAGTGTAATAGTTTAGATTTTAGTTAAGTTTTATATTACCCATGATTACTTGCCCCAGTTGCAATCATCAAAATCCAGAAGGATCTTTGCAATGCGAAAATTGTTATACTCCCCTGCCAGCCAGCACTAGCTGTCCTAATTGCGGAGCATCTGTACAAATTGATGCTACTTTTTGTGGTCAGTGTGGTTTTAATTTACAGGCAGAAAATCCACTTAGTGCGACTTCTCTGGAAGAAACAGCGGTTGGCTCTTTGCCAGATACCTCTTTTGAGGAACTACCTTCGACTGGTGAAATTCCCATGGCTAGTACTGAATCTGATATCTTACCTGAAACCTCAATGTCCTCCCCAATTGCTAGTCCTTGGGACGAGGAAGAGGAAGATCTCACCTTTGGACAACCACAACCAGTATCCAATACCGAGCCTACAGAAATGATGGATCCCATGGCTTCTGTCCCAGATTTTGATTCATTGACATCAGAGGCAAATGAAATGCCCAACGCGGTACAAGAGTCTGTCATGCCTTGGGAAGCAGAATCTCCAGATCTAGATTCAGACTTTGAGCCGACTCAAGTTCCACCAGAAGATTTGGAATCAGCCAGTTTTACAATACCAGAAGAACCAGAAGTACCTGTAAACAATAAAGTTCCAGAACCTCAATCGGTTCCCGCTTCTAAACCAAAGAGGGCTGCGGTAAGTAATGTCAGTGGAGCAACTCAACTACAGATACAGACAGCTAGTCTACTCCATCTACAAAGCAATACTACCATCGAAATCCCCGACAATTTGGATGTGGTTCACATTGGTAAACCCAATGGTCAAATTCCGCCAGATATCGATGTTGCTGGTTTTCCCGATTCTGAGGTAGTCTCGCGAGTTCATGCGGATATCAGAATTGAAGGAGATGCTTTTTATATCGAAGATATGGGTAGTTCCAATGGAACTTATATCAATCACGCCCCCCTACTTAGGGGGAATCGCCATCGACTACGACCGGGCGATCGCCTGGCTTTAGGTAAGGGCGATCTAGTAACTTTTATTTTTCAGCTTCATTAGATAACAAATCATTACAAGAAAATAAAAATTTTCTTAAGTATTAGCGTAAAGCTAAATTGGTTTGTAGAGTCAGGTCTAAATCGTTGTTGGGGTCGATGGAAACAAGTTCTGCTTCGTTTCCGCCCAGCAACAAGCCAGCGACTGCGCCAGCCCCAGCCCCGCCTAAAACTTCTATAAAGTCAATATCGCCAAAGATTTCCGAAAGAACCGTAGCAGCAGCAGCACCGATCGCTGCTCCCTCTAAAATATCTCCTGCGTTCGCGCCTTTTTTGACCGTTTCTCTGCGAGTTATCACATCAGAAACAGCATCGATCGGTTGGGTCGTACCGTCAGGAAAGACTAATTCTTCAGCTTGGAAAAAAGAACCAAATTCGCCTTCATTTGGTTGAATTTGACCATCAATTTCGCTGCCGTAGGGAATTAGGGTATTACCTCGGTTATCCCTGACGTTTGCTGCTACATATAAGGTAACAGGAACGGTTTCTTCAGGGGTAACTAAGATTTTTTCTTCGTCGTATTCTACAGGAATCACAAAACCCCTGGGAACAGTATTAGGAGCAACGTCGAAATTGCGATTTGGTTGTCTGGGTGGTTCGTAGGTTCGTCCTCTACTTGGTTGCGGGGGAAAAAGTTGTGCTTGGGCAGGAGTTATATTAGCAAAGTTAACAATTGTTGCTGCCGAAGCAGTCAGGGTCATGAAGATAGAGGTGGTTATTTTAGAGTATTTTGCGTTAAACATAACTAGGCAAAAATATTTCTCTTAATGGATATTGGTTATGAGCAATTGACGCAAAGCTTTTAATTAGAGTTCCAAATTCAAGCTATCCCCGTTCTTGGTAAGCATTTCCTTATTTTCGGTACAAAAGAACAGAATCACCCATGTTAGAATCCCACGCACACTCTCAACAAAAACTCAATCAGCATAAAGTCAAGGTTTGGTTGTTACAGCGCAAAAAGTTAGTTTTATTTGTCTTGTTAGGTGGTAGCTGTTTAATTTGGCAAGGTTATCATAGTTGGTTTTTTCAGTCAAAAACACAGTCAGAATCAATTCCAGAATCATCGGCTTTGCTCGATTTGCGGACTGTTACTGCTACGGCTAGAGCATCCCAACTCAAGGCTATGGTGGAAGAAAATAAGCCAGTAGACAAAAAACAGCCAACATCAATACGCGATCGCTACCGCGCCCGTTATTTACTAGGTTCGGATCTGGTGCAACAACAACAGGGAAAGTTAGCCCTTACTTATCTTCAAGGGTTGGGCAAAGATTATCCTTTGCTACGCCCTCAAATTCTGTTCAAAATTGCCCAGGCTTATCAACAAAACCAACAAGAAAATGCTGCCCAAAGAACCCTTAAGTATTTAATTCAAAGCTATCCCCATCATCCAATTACAGCTAACGCCTTGTTGTTAGTCAGAGAAAATAAAGCGCGACATCAAGCTAGACTAATTCGAGAATTTCCCGCCCATCCCCTCACTCAAAAACTTGCCCGTCAAGGTTTAAAGCAAAATCCCGATCGCTTTGAGCTATTACTGCTATTGGCAAAATACAGTCGCGACTCTGACTTAAATCCAGTTCGCGATCGCCTGGTACTAGAATATCCAGCCCAACTAACTCCTCAAGATTGGGAAGCGATCGCTGATGGTTACTGGCGAGAAGCAGAACATCGTAAAGCTGCCGATGCCTATCTATATGCGACTCCTACACCCCGCAATTTATTTCGTGCTGCCAGGGGGTTTCATCGCAATGGCAATTTTGCTACGGCCAAACGAGCCTATCAAAGATTACTCAGAGAATATCACGATGCCAGAGAAGCAGGAGAGGCTTTAATCCATTTAGCCAGTATTTCTAGTGGTGACGAAGCAATAGTCTATTTAGAAAAAGCGATCGCCAAATTTCCCCAAACTGCCCCTGAAGCTTATCGTTCCAAAGCGATCGTTCACGAACGTTTTGAGAAGAATCTAGCAGCCGATCGTGCCCGCAATAAATTATTAAATCAACATAGTAATTCCAATGCTGCTGCCGAATATCGCTGGAAAATTGCCCAAAAACTAGCAACAAACGGAAATAAACAGGAAGCCTGGCAATGGATGCAACCTGTAGTTCAATCTAGCTCCAAATTAGAACCAGATTTTGCTCCCAAAGCCCTTTACTGGACGGGAAAATGGTCAACAGAAATTGGTAAATCGGCTGCTGCCAAGACGGTTTTTAATCGGGTAATCGAGCAATATCCTCAATCATACTGGGCATGGCGATCGGCAGTAATGTTGGGTTGGGATGTCGGCGATTTTGAGCAATTGCGTCCTCTGACTCCTTCTTTAGATTTGGCACAAATTTATAGTCCTTTACCCATCGGTTCGCCAGCCTTACAAGAACTGTATTTACTAGGGCAATATCATGATGCCTGGTTGATGTTGCGATCGGAAATAGAACAACCGCAACAGCTTTCTGTTAAGGAACAATTTACCGAAGGCGTATTAAGAATCGCGCTCGGTCAATATAGCCAGGGAATGCAAGAAATCTGGGACTTAAAGAAAAGAGACAATCCTACCGAAAGGAAACAATGGCAAGCCTTGCGCCAGACTACTGCTTATTGGCATAATTTATTTCCTTTTCCCTATCAAGACTACATTCTCAAATATGCTCGACAAGAAGAAATCAATCCCCTGTTAGTTGTGTCTGTAATGCGTAAAGAATCTACTTTTGACCCAGAGATCGATTCCGTGGTCGGTGCAGTAGGTTTGATGCAAATTGTACCCCCCACTGCTAGTTGGGTTGCTCGACAAATACAGTTACCAGAATATTCTCTGACCGACCCCGAAGATAATATCAAAATTGGTACTTGGTATCTCAAACACAATCATCATCGTTATCAAGATAGTTCTTTATTGGCGGTAGCTAGTTATAACGCTGGAACGGGTAACGTTAATACTTGGTTAAATAGATATGACCTCAAAGACCGCGATCGCTTTGTCGAACAAATACCCTTTGCCGAAACCAAAGATTACGTTGAAGGGGTATTTGGCAACTATTGGAATTATCTACGACTCTATAACCCTGAAATTCGTCAGCAAGTAAATTCAATTCTCAACGATGGATAGAGGAACAAGGAATAAGGAACGAGGAATAAGGAATACAGCCTTTTGCACGACTAAGAACGTAGATTGAGCAAATTCAATTTGTGGAACAGCCGATCCATCCATCTGCGTTCATCCGCGTTCATCTGCGGACGCGATCGCCAGTTACCTCAGAGATCCAAGGTACTCCGCTGTATTTCCTTTTAATCTAAATTGACATCAAATAGATCTTGTTGATAGAGATGTTTGACGATAGTCACATCAGTCAGATTGTATTGTAGAGGGGTAATGGTGATATAGCGATCGCGGATAGCTTGGACATCAGTCAAGATATGAGGCGGTAAATTAAGATCTTCTGGTTGTTCGATATCTTCAATGATTTCTCCCTCCAGCCAATAATAACTTTTGCCCCTAGGATCGAATCTTTTCTCAAATTTTTCGATATAACGTCGTAAACCCTGGCGGGTAACTAATACTCCTGCTATTTCTGAAGCTGGTAAAGAAGGAATATTGATGCTTAATAATGGTGCTTGGGGATAATCTATACCCGATAGTTTTTCCACTAATTTACAGGCAAAATCTGCTGCTGGTTGAAATTCAAATTCCCTAAAACTTGCCAGACTAAACGCCACACTGGGAATGCCTTCTAATACCCCCTCCATGGCAGCGGATACCGTTCCCGAATAAAGTACATCAGTACCTAAGTTGGGACCGTGATTGATCCCCGAAAATACAAAGTCGGGGCGAGTTTTCAAAACGGCACTGAGAGCAAATTTTACGCAGTCTGCGGGAGTCCCCGAACAAGACCAAGCGGTGACGCGATCGTCAAAAACAGAATCAACCTCTTTAGCTCTGATCGGTAGATGTAGAGTTAAACCATGTCCCGTAGCAGAACGTTCGCGATCGGGACAGACAACCGTTACCTGATGACCAGCCTGGGCCAAAGTATTAGCCAATGTACGAACGCCCAAAGCAAAAATACCATCATCGTTACTAATTAAGATATTACTCATCGATCGAGAAATTTATTCTTTAATGAATGTCAAGAAACTTGAGTTATTACAAATATATTTTTAAACTAATGTTAATAGCTCAGCGATAAATTGAGATTAGCTAAATCCCTAGGTAGATTACATTCTAAAATTTTAAGTAGTGCATATAGCAATGCATAAATTACTAATTTTGCTCTTAAACAAATAATGAACTGTAAAAGTTTAAGCTGCAAACCTATTTTCGCCAGTCGGCAAAATTCGTCTTGAGCAGAGCAAAACTTAATCCTCAACCAAATTTTTCTCTGGAGCGCGTAGCAATGATTAAATCAAATTTATTCATCTCAACCATAACAGGGTTAGGCATATTGCTTGGAACTTTCTGGATAAATACTCGACCCAGCAATGCTCAAGATCGCTTCTTTTGTGACGAAAAGGGAATGTTTACCACAGTTCATACCGAAAGAGGCTCATTACCTTTGATTCATTGGATAGATCGTTCTTTTCCCCCGCCTTTTACCCCCGCTCAACGCTGTCAAATTGTCTCCCAGCGATTTCAGAAATTTGATAACAATGGAACACTTAAATATATCAAGGCAGATATAATTAATAATCTTCCCGCACTTTGTGTAGCAGCTTATCCAGGAGGTTCTTGTTTGCCCGATGGACTGCTAGTCACCTTTAAACCAGGAACAGACCCCAATAAAACTCTAATCAAGCTTTTAGACCAAAGAGTTTGGGCTACAGGAAGCGATCCAATTCGTTTGAGTAGCGGTTCTAACCAGTCAGCCTCAAGCGAGGAAACCATAATTTCTGAGGTAAATGGAGAAACCTACGTCAACATGGAGATGTTTCTCAATTGGAACGGTCAACAATGAGCATTTAGTCGCCAGCTCGCCATCTATTAAACCAATAGACCAATATATTTAAATTTTTATTGACAAGCTTCTATGAAATTTCAGCAGCAACTTTCAGTCGCGATCGCTTCAGTCGCGATCGCCTTAATGCAGCCAATGAAAGCGGTAGCTCTCAACGCCAGAGAAATTAGTACTATTGCTAGAGATATTACCGTCAAAGTAATTCAAGCTCAAACAGGTAACAATGGCTCTGGAGTAATTATCGAACGTAAAGACGATGTTTACTCAGTATTAACTAACTACCATGTTGCTGGAGAAGATGGAGTGTATCGGGTACAGACTCCTGATGGTACAAAACATCCAGTAGCTGATAAACAAGAGCTTCCTGGTTTGGACTTGATGATTCTTACCTTTGAAAGTGAGGAAAAATACGCGATCGCCGATTTGGGTAATTCTGATGAAGTTGTTCCCCTACAAACAATTTTTGTGGCTGGTTTTCCTGCAATTCAAAATGACTTAGATCTAGTATCGGGACAGGTTAGGAGTATTAGAGAGGAT
This sequence comes from Pleurocapsa sp. MO_226.B13, assembly GCA_030064795.1. Next base: position 6,877 of record JASJEI010000299.1, read on the forward strand.
GTTTTAATTAATCCAGAAGAAAATGAAGGCTATGCTCTAGTTTATTCCAATCAAACTTTACCAGGAAGTAGTGGTGGTGCAGTAGTAGACGAAGATGGGCGTTTGGTCGCAATTAACGGTGAAACAGAAAGAGATCCGATCACGGGGAGAGATCTTAGCCGAGGCATCCCGATTAATATCTATCTATCTGCTATTGAGGAACTAAGACAAGAAAATGAAATAGCAGAAGCAGAAAAACAACGGATTGCCGAAGAAAAACGGATTGCAGCCGAAGAAGCGAGACAAAAAGCGGCGATCGCCGAAGAAAAACGGTTAGCAGAGGAAGAGGCAGCAAAAGAAGCAAGAGAACGCCAGGCAGAAGAACGAGAACGCCAGGCAGAAGCAAACAACGATAAGGTAGCTATTTTACCCCCCAATAATTTTCCGACCAAATATCTATTAGCCAGCGATCTCGAAGGGCATAAAGACATCGTACATAGCGTAGTCCTAAGTTCGGATCGACGACGAGTAGTGACGGGTAGCTGGGATAACACGATCAAAGTTTGGAATGCCCAGACTGGTGAGTTGGAGCAAACTCTGGTGGGACACGAAAGCGTAGTTAACAGTATCGCCCTTAGTTCGGATGGCAATACTCTAGTTAGTGCTAGTGACGATACCACCCTCAAAGTTTGGAATCTAGAGACAGGGGAATCAAGACAAACTTTGACTGGACATAATGATGTGGTCAATAGCGTGGCAATTACTCCTGATGGGAAAACCGCCATTAGTGCCAGCGATGATGAGACTATTAGAGTTTGGAATTTAGAAACTGGCAAATCAGAACTCACCCTTACAGGACACGAAGATTGGGTTAATAGTGTTGCTATTAGTGCTAATGGGCAAACTCTAGTAAGCGGTAGCAGTGATGAAACGGTTAGAGTTTGGGATTTAAATAGTGGCAAATTAGAGCGGACTCTTCAAGGTCATACCGATGTCGTTTCTAGCGTTGCAATTAGCCCCGATGGAACGACCATTGTCAGTGGCAGTGATGATGAAACTGTCAAAGTTTGGCATTGGCAAACCTGGGAACTAAAGCATACTTTTGATTCTCCGTCAGGATGGGTTAATAGCGTGGCAATTAGTCCCGATGGCAAAAAGGTCGTCAGTGGTAGTGATGATTCGATAATACGAGTCTGGAGTCTAGAAGACTATCAACCCCTGGCCGTGCTTGAAGGTCACAGTGAGATGGTAGCTAGTGTGGCATTGAGCTTCGATGCTTCAACTATTGTTAGCGTCAGTGGTGACAAAACCGTTAAAATTTGGCAATTGCAGAATTAGAGATTTTAGAGATTAACGATCTCAAATATTAACTTTAATCTGAAACAATCAAAAAAATAGACTGGGTATACCCAGTCTGTCTCAATGTCTAATTATTTGGTTTTGCTAAGTTATGTCTATTCCTTCTATACGCCGAAAGACTTACCACAGCCACAAGTTTGAGCAGCATTGGGATTAGTAAAATCAAATCCGCCACCAATCATCGCGTTGCTATAGTCCAAAACTAAGCCATATAAATATAAAAGGCTTTTGGGATCGCAGACAATTCTAAATCCATCGTAGTCAAACACTTCATCGTTGTCTTGAATTCGGTCTGGTGATTCAAAGTCCATCATATAGGACATTCCAGAACAACCTCCCTGACGAACTCCCACTCGGAGGCAAAGCTCTTTATTCCCCTGTTGTTCTTTCAGCATTTTGATATGCTTATAAGCTGCGGGGGTTAGCTGAATACCTCTTTCAACAGTTTTAGTAGCTTCTGTCATCTGTGTCGATAACTCCTTCTAGATTTATAGTGAATCAGTAAAATAGATAACTTTTTAAAGTTGCCAAAAATTTACTATGAGATTTATATATTCTATATTTTAAGTTTTTTTACTGTCGACCACACTCATGGGGTGGTAGTTTGGTAGCAGCCGAGATAGAGCTGGATATCGTTTCAAAGAATCTAGAGGCTTTGTAGCTTTAGAGCCATCTGAGGCAATTTGAGAGAAAATAAGCTACTCGATCGCAAAGGCGATCGTTATTGAAACGGATTAAAAACACTGCACCTAAACATTCAACACTCTACTTTCTAAGAACTTAATCGGATTTTCGCGCTCTAAAACAGGATTGAATAATTGAGATATCTAGCTATTTGGCGGAGAATCAAGAAGTTTGAGTAATCTAAAACAATAGAAAATAAATGCTCGCCTTCTCAATTCTCCTACCAAGAAAATTCTACTCAGTTACACTATTGACGCTCAGAGGCACTAAATCGCCGTAAATAGTAAATCCTAAGAGCATTGGTTCATTCTCTTGAATTAACTTACCAGTTAGGGCGCAGCTTTCGTCCTTACGAGCAGTTGCTTCGACAGTAGCGCGAATATCAGAACGAGCAAATTGGGGACGATAATCACCAGATTTCTGATGAACGTAGTTCCAAAGAATATCTCTGATTAGAGCTTGATAACCTTGATTACCAGACAATTCTTTAAGTTTGTCTTTCAGACTGCGTTCCAAACGAATACTGGTAACTTCCATTTCGGTTGTAGATGTGCGAGTTAGGGTTCGCATTTTTTTTTCCTCTAGATACTAGACATATACGGTAATATAAGTGTAGTATTAAAGATGCAGTTTGAAAACCCTCTTCAAGAAATTTAATGTTATTTTTATCACTTTGGCAACCGATCTCCAATATAGCGCGTCGTAATGGTGGATTGCGGACGGTACTTGGTTCAAAGTGTCTGTTTTCCCAACGCAGTAACAGAAAAGCATATTTACCAGCAATCAAACATATAAAAACCTGTAACTATGAATCTGCAAGGGATTGCAAGTTAGGGCGAAATAATTTTCAGTCGAAATCAAAACTAAATAGCAGGGTTATAGCAATTTTAAGCTAGGTCGTTATCTTAACAAAAATTAACTTTACCCTGCTAGGAAGAGAGCCGATAGCAGGGTTTTTTATTGTCCATTTTGAATCCTGCTGGGCAGAAAAGAACAATTGAAACGTGATTTGCATCAATGCGGATAGGGCAGAAATAGGAAACATTTAGTTATGAAGCTATTTAAACAAAAGAAAGACAAAAAATAAAAGGTCTATGTGGGCTTTTTGCTGGTTAAAACTCTATTTTTAAGGAGAAAGGTATCTCGTGTTAAAAATTACCTATTTAGAAGACGGAATCTATTTAGAACAACTACAAGAAACCGTAGAAGCTTGGAAAAATGACAGAATTCTGGTTAGTTTGAGAGCAGCGATTAATATTTACGTCGAAGCTAGTATTGCTTGTTTAGTGCTTCCTCTAGATGTTTTTTATTTACAAGGATTAGCAGAACTAAAAGCAAGAGAACTAGTTGAAGTTACTCCTTGTGACGAAGAATATATCGAAGTTTCTTTGTCTGGAACTTGGATCGCTCAAAGTCAAAATAGCGAAGAGGGAGTATTTGTCTGCGAACTCGACCAAAACAGCGAATATTTTCTCGCTCGACTATGGCAGGAGTCTCAAATTGGCACTTCTGTGATTAGTGAATGATAACTAGGTGACTAATAATTTTACGAGTTGCTATGATTAGTCACCTCTTATTTAAGAAGGAAGGAGGAATGAGGAACAAAGAACAAGGAACAAGGAACAAGGAATAACATCAAGTGCGGATAATTACTTTAAACAAAGTTATTTCCCAATCCCCTAAATCCCTAAGTCAAAACATTTAACTTCTACATCGAACCTGATATAAGGGAGTTTATTAAGTATTTTTGTTTAAACAAAAAAAATCGATTAATTCTGCCAAGCTAGTATGCTCATCTGTAGGTACGGTGGCGATAATTTTTTCAATATTTTTCCGATTGAGATAAACAAATATTTGCGATCGCAAAATCTGACGGGCTTGAGGAGAAAAATCAGCAATTTCTAATTCTAATCTAGCTTGTCTTTCACGGGCCAAATTAACCATAAACCGAGCCATATTCAGTAATCTGGTTTTAACAGTTTCCGTCGCCGAAAAAGCGGGGCGATCGCAGTTTAAGATTAAATCTTTAAGATCGAGATTATCTTCTAAGAAAATTAAAATTCCTTCTTTGAGATATTGTTCTACCCCATCCATTCCCAATGTTCCCAAATCCGCCAAGGCAATAATGTTGCCCACAATTGAAATTTTTGATTCGGAATTATAGAGATAGGGCTGATAAATAGAATAGGGAGAAAAACTATAGCTGGCTTTTCCTGCTTGAGGATCGCGATCGCAGATCGTCGCCAAAATTGCCTCTTCAATAATTGCCAGATCGCGATCGTTAAAGAGAATAGAAGCATCAAGACCGCGTTTTAAGAGTCTTTGGTTTAATTGTTGAATATATTTAATTAATTTAGCAACCGTGGCAGTTTCGCTAACTCCTGGTGTGCGTTTGCGAGGCATCTGAATCTCGGTAGGGACGGAAAACTGCTGCACCAGATCGTGAGCGATCGCACAAAGACCGAGCAGACATTCTAATCGCTCTAATTCAATTGGAAGTTGATTTTTTGGTATAAAGGACTCGATCGCCTGGAAAATAGTATTAGCGCGACGTTTAACAGCTAAGGCATGATCGAGAGTGTGATAGTAAAGCTGTTTATCTTTGGTTTCTCTGGTAATTTCTTGTCTGACGTAATTTTCTACTAGCTGAACTGTTTCAGCAAACGATCTCGGTTCTTCCCAACTATTTTGTTTCATGAGCAATAGCTCAGTTGCTTAAAAATTCTGCTTATCCATACAAATTTATCAATATATTTTGTTTATGTGTCTCCTCAGATTTTAATTTGTAGTGGTTTTTTATTTAGAGAGTCAGAAGTCAGAAGTCAGGGGGAGCAGGAGAAATGACCAATGACTAATAACTCCGAATTCCGAATTCCGAACTCCTCAATTATCCTTGCCACATTTGTTTGATAACTGTGTCTGGTGTAATGTCCGATAGATTTTCTGTTGTAGATTCGATACCAAGACAATTTTCGCCCTGTGGAGGAATTACCTGATTCTCCTGACTGGTTAATAAAGCAAAAGTATAAGTATTCGCAGCTATAGCCAACTGCAATGCAGCATTGTTGTTACAGACAATTAAGTTCGCCCCCGCAACGATCGCTGCCACTTTACCGATGTCGGGAGGAGCGATCGCTTTAAGATTGTTGTTTGCTGAAATTATCTCTGTTACCCATTCTTGATTTGTATCTGTCTGTAAAACTAAAATAGACAGTCCTGTTTGTCTTTGTTCGATGTCGTCAATGATTTTTTGCCAACTGTCGATAGGATAAGCACTGATACTTTGCCCTATAGACTGTATGGAGCGATCGTCGCAAAGAACTATATAACCGCTATCTTTAATTAATAGTCGTTGTTGTTCGACTTCTGCCCAGTCGATATCTTCCGTGGGTACGTTGATCGTAATTGGGGGACAGGCAGCTTTAATGCCAAATCCCGTTACCAAATCGTGATACATCTCGGCAATATATTGCTCTGATTTAGAAGTAACAGGATTAGAAAGTAAAAAAGCGGAGTCGTCCTGATAACCTATTCTGGTGGGTATACCGTTAAGCCACAAAACTAATTTAATCCGCCAACTGGTTCTGAGACTGACTAGGGCATCATATTCGCGATCGCGTAAAATCCCTAAGAGATTGAGGTAGTCGGCAAAGCTATTACGGTCTTGGAAATCGAAGACTAAGACTTCATCAACATTTTTACAAACTCGGTAAGCTTTTTTGGCGCGAGGTTCTACCAGTACATCAATTGGAGCTTGAGGATACTGCTGTTTTAGAGTTTCTAAAGTGGGAAAAAATAGGAGTTGATTGCCAATTCCGCCAGGGACGAGAGCCAGTATACGCATTCTAGGAAGAAGATATAGTCTTTAATTTTATCTGAGGACAATTTTAGTAGATGATAGAGCTAAACCAACTTAATTTTTAAGAAAACATCGCAAATTAAATGCACTTACTGATTCCCGCTGCTGGTATGGGTCGTCGTATGAGTAGCGAATTTGCTACGCGGGGAATACGCCAGCGTAACAAACTTTTATTAAATCTATTAGAAAAACCCTTGCTAGCTTGGACTTTATTGGCTGCCGAACAGTCTGAGAGTCTTAACTGGATTGGTATTATCGGTCAGCCTGAAGACTTTAGTGATTTTAAAGATATCCTCAGCCAGCTAAATTTGACCAAATCCCTTGAGTTAATTGTTGGAGGTAGAACACGTCAAGAATCTGTTTATAACGGCTTACAGACCCTTCCAGATAGTGCTGAGAGGGTTTTAATTCACGATGGGGCAAGATGTCTGGTAACTCCTGAGTTATTCGATCGCTGTAGTGATGCTCTCAATACTTGCCAGGGTTTGATTGCTGCCGTACCAGTCAAAGATACGATTAAGATAGTTGATGAACGGGGAATTATTACCGATACTCCAAACCGTAGTAATCTCTGGGCTGCCCAAACTCCTCAAGGTTTTGCCGTGGAATTATTAAAAAAATGCCACTCCCAAGGAAAAGAATTAGGGTGGCAGGTAACCGATGATGCAGCACTATTTGAAAAATGTAGACTCCCCGTCAAAATTGTCCCAGGAGAAGAGACCAATCTCAAAGTAACAACTCCTGTAGATTTAGCGATCGCTGAATTTATTTTGCGTCAAAGAAGTAATTGTTAGTAGGGGCGGTTCCCTAAAGGACTCGCTTTATGCGAAGCGGTATCCTTTAGGGAACCGCCCTTACAGTTCGGGGTTGTCGATGACCGATTAGGCTAATCCAGGAAAACGACGATATTTGACCAAAAAACCCAATAGCATCAGAAAAATAATGATTACCGTGCCGATGCCAATCGGACTAGGTAGCCAGAATACCGCTCTAATATGGTTAATTTCTCCTGGATGGAGTTGCCAAACTAAACTTTTGTTCGGAATCTTGCTAATCGGCTGGAGATATTCCGAACCAGAGAGGCTAGAGGCAATCCAAGGCGTATTTAACTGAAACTTTAAATTAGCTAGAGAATCTGGTTCGATGGTAATTTTATCTTGCTGAGTCAGAACTGCTAAAGCTCTCAAGTCAATCGTCAGATCGATACGGTTACGTTCGACAAAAATTAAATTGCTTTGAGCCAAATCCACCTGGGAATTAAGTTGAATTAATTCTGCTTGCTCATCGGGTAGAGTGGTATCGGGAACAATACTAGTCTGAAACAGCTGATTAAACTTCTGGGCTAATTCCTTACCATCGCCAAAAGGAATAGTCAGTAAAAGTTCCTGAGAATTTAATTTTTTAACTTTGCCTTTTAACTGTCGCGATCGCTTTTCGATACTGTTTAACCATTTTCTGGTTTCCGATGCAGCCAGAATAGTCAGTTTTTCGTCAACTTTAATCTGTTGGACAATCTCACCCCGATAAGGAGTAACAAAATTTACTCCCACATCATAATCGACGCAGCCAGTTAACAAAGTTGCCAGAGATAACACCAAAGGTAACAACCATCTCGCCAATCTCTTTCTGTTCATGACTTTCCCCTTTCCCCTTTCCCTTATTCCAACGTGTTAATAGTGATTTGTACTGCTAATTTATCCCCTAGCTGCAACTCCCAACTGAGCAAAAAGAATATGGGGAACATAGGCACTGCTACCTACCCATTCTGGGCGATCGCTGAGATCGACTAAATTATTAAAAGCTTCAAAAATATTTCCCGCCACCATGGTATCTTTGACTCTGCCGACAATTTTGCCCCCTTCGACTTTATAACCCAAATCCACATTGACAGAAAATTCTCCTGCCAAGACATTTGATTGACCAGCACCCAAAACTTGATCGACAATAATCCCTTCTTCTATTCCCGCAATTAAATCCTCTACGGTAGTCGTTCCAGGAGTAATGCCAACATTAGCTAAGCTGGGACTAGGACGGGATATACCGCCCCGAAAACCGTTGCCACTAGATTTTACTCCTTGACGAGCAGCCCAACGCCTATCCCAATAAAATTGCTTGACAACTCCTCGATCGATCAGATTCTTTTTACTAGTAGGAACACCTTCATCATCATACTCGCAGGCGGACACTCCAATGGTTGGATCTTCAAAGACCGTAATTCGTTCGTCAACAATCTTTTCTCCCAGCTTATCGGTTAGAGGTGAGGCTTTCTGCACTATGGATTGACCAGAAAAAATTGTGCCAAACATTCTGCCCAAAGTGCTACTGACAGCACTAGGAGTAAACAAGACTGGATAAGTCCCGCTAGAAATGTTGGCCCTAGTTTCAGCACGCTGATATTTTTGAATTAATTTTTGTAAAATTGCTTGATAATCGGGCTGGCGATCGCGAGTGACTTCGTAGCTATAAGCCTGCAAAAAGTCTTCTCCCCGCACTAAGTTGCCAGACAAAATCGCGCTCAGATCTTGGCTATTTTGCTCGGTATAGACGTTAGTTGTGGTTGCCAGTTTAACCAAACTCGAACGACTGTGAAAACTGACATCTACTAGAATATCGGAGTTGTATTGATGTACTTTGCCAATCAAGTCTTCCCCTACCTCTACTAATTTTTCAGTTTTGGGGGGGTGATAATCGCTTTTGTCTTCGATGTAATTAACATCTTTAGTAAAGTCGAACTCTACTGGATCGCCAATTTCGGCAGTCGCGATCGCAGCTTCAACCAAATCCTCTAAACGAGTTAAGTCTGTCGAACTAGCAAAACCCAATTTGTTATCGGCAATTACTCTTAGAGCGATTCCTTCTGATGCCTTAGTTTCTAAGGACTTCAAACGATTATTAGCAAACTCAATCGGCGTATCCTGACTAGAGACATAGTAAACCTCCGCCTCGATCCCCTTTTGGTTAGCAAGCTCGATCGCCCGCTCAATTATTCGATCTTTCATTTGTTTATTAATTTTTAAATTAATTTAATTAATCTTTCAAGGCTTGGTTGAAGGGTAAGGAAAAAGAATTTAGCAGAAAAATTGCTACTTATTGCTTCCTTCATCCTCCTTCCTTGCTCCTTCTTCCTTACTTTACTCCTCTTCCCAATCACTGTTACTGGCTTCACTACCACCACCAACGGTAACGAGGTCGATTTGTTGACGATAGTAGTCAACGCTTTTAACTTCTACTTCCACGCGATCGCCCAAACGATAGGCGGTACGATTTTTTCTGCCTACCAGACAGCTATTACGGGAACGATATTCATACCAGTCATCTTTGAGAGAACTAACGTGAACTAAGCCTTCGACGAGTAAGTCTTCAATTTCGACAAAGAAGCCATAGGACTGTACCCCTGTAATTAGACCTTCAAAGATTTTACCCGTACGTTCTTTCATTTGTTCCGCTTTTTTCAAACCAGCCAGGTCTTTTTCGGCATCTTCGGCTTGTTTTTCGCGGTCATTGAGGAAAGGCAACATAGTTTGAATTTCAGTTTCTATTTCCTCTTGGATGTTAGGAGGTAAAACCTTCCAGTTAATTTGTCCGTGACAACTGCTACTAGTCAGGTCTACTCCGTGCTTAGTTCGGCTATGACGGCGATCGCGTCCGTGTTCAAATACTGCTTTTAAGATGCGTTGAATCACGAGGTCGATATATCTCTGACCGGGAGAAAGACAGTGAGTATAGCCATCGTCATAAGCCAAGCCAAAGTGTTTGCCTGGTTCGGTAAGATACTTGACTGGTTTAAAAGTGCTTTGTAGCAAATAGTTTAAGACCATTGCTGCCGATGAGGTAGAAAACTGCTCGGTTAGTCGTTGATAGTCTTGAGAGGTAACGCTTTCTTCTGCGTTAACATCTAGTTCCAAGCCTAAATTATTACCTAGCTTAAGTAAGTCTTCTAATTCTTCTATGTCTGGTTCGGCTTGAGTGCAATATATGCCTGGCAATTCTAGAGCCTGTAGATGTTCGGCAACTACTTTCCCTGCTAAAATCGTTAACTCCGCTAGCATTGAATGTACGGGCAAACTGCTGAGATTGAGAATTGTTCCTACTCGTCCCTCATCTTTGTAGAGACTATTGATTTCTGGAGTACTAACTTCTAAACCACCCCGTTGTAGACGTTGAGCTTTAACTAGCGGACTCAGGGTAAAAAATAGCTCTTTAAGCAGGGGAACGAGTTTGGCATACTTTTTGCCTGGTTTTTTCTCGTCGCCGATCAGTGCTTGAGTTTCTTCATAGGTCAATTGATGATCGACAGAAATTACCGTTGGTGCAATTGTATATTCGACAATATTACCTTGCGGATCGATAGTGATAGTTACGGAGATTGCCAAACGGTTTTTGCCTGGAATTAACGAGCAAAGTTTACTCACCTTTTCAGGAAACAAAGGCAAGACTTTTTTGCGGAGATTAACTGCTGTACCGCGCTTGCGGGCAATGCGGTCTAAAACGCTATCGGTTTCTATATAGTGAGCTACGTCTGTGATGTGAATCCCTAACTGCCAATTGTCTGTCTCGGTTTTTTCTAAACTAAAAGCATTTTCGATCCAAGAAGTATTTTCTAAATTAGATTCTGCTTCGATCGAAAAAGTCAGCAGTTCGCGTAGGTCTTGACGACGTTTAATTTCAGCTGCGGGAATCCGCGCGGTGGGTAGTTGAGCGGTAGCAGCGATCGCCTTTTCAGGAAATTCTTGAGGTAGATCGTGTTTGCAAGAAACAATATCGACATCCTCTGCTTCTTCGGCATCACTTCCCAGAACTTTGGTGACTTTTCCTAAAGGGGGATGTTGCCCCAAAGGATAACGTAATACCGATACATGAACTAGATGTTCTAAAGCCGCCTGGAGGTCTTGACCGTTTTCTTTAAGGTCTAATTCAAATAAAAGACGGTCATCCAAAGGTATGGCTCGATATCGTTCTTCTTTGGTAGTGACTGTAGCCAATAAAGAAGGATTCGCCCGTTCTAAAATTAATTTTACTTCCCCTTCAGGAGAGCGACGACGACTGCCTTCTTTAACAATCCTGACAAAAACGCGATCGCCATTCCAGGCATTACTTAGATGACTTTCTCTGACATAGATATCATCTGCATTTTCTTCATCTTGAATCGCAAAGCAAAATCCCTTACTAGAACATCTTAATTTAGCTTCTACTATATCTTCCTCGTAGACACGGCGATATTTACCCCTTTCTTTGACCAAAACGCCAATTTTCTCTAGGGCATCTAAAGTAATCTGTAATTTGAGCATGCTCTCTTGGTCTTCACAACCAAGTTTCTTTTCGAGATTTTTGCCCGCGACTAATTTATCGTCAACGAACTGAGCGAGTAGTGTGGCGATTGAAAATTCCATCTAAAAATTATCCTTATCCAATTTTAATTTAGTAACATACGACAGAAGCGAAGATGACTATAGTAACTCGTATGATTTGTTTGCACTAGGTGCTTTTTTTCCCTTTGACCAGAGTATTCTGAGACGGAAACTACCTGTTTCGCGGTTTGGGTATCCCTGGAATGGAAATTAAGGGCTTTGCTGTACAACAGAGATTGAGATAAACGACCGAGAAACTCTTTGGACTTGATACTCTAAATTTTTTTAGAGATGTTATTAGAGTTGTGAGCTATATAGTTCCCTAGCAACGGTTACAGAATACTTGGCTCCATAACGGCGTAATAATCTGTGACTCTAGGGGCAGGGCCAAAACAATTAAGATGTACTAACTAGATATTTTTGCTCTCTGTAGTCTAATTGTTTTATCTCGTGTCGCTCGACCAAAAAATTGATGGTGAATCTGAGGAACGCAAAAATTACGAGCTAATTTATAGCCAATTTCAGTATCTATTGTAAATTCTCAATGCTTATTGGCAAATTTCTTTTGGCAAAAAAGCAATAAACAGTAAATTAATACTAATCTATATACTAGAAATAAACTAAAAAAAGATGGTGCTAGCTAAATTTCGTCAACATTATCCTCAAGGAAGTTTGGTGGGTGAACTAGTTGATATAGACAGAGGAACGTACATTGTCAAGGTTTCAATAGAAGTAGAAAATGTGGTTTTGGCTACTGGTTTAGCAGCAGCAGAGCGAGTAGAAACTGCCGAAGATGCTGCCAGAGAAAGAGCGATCGCCGCTTTGGTTTTAGATCGCCATCAACCAGTTGTCCGAGAAAACCCTGTTGCTCTTGCCGACAGTGATACCCAGATTAATCCTCCTCAAACTAAACCTCAAGCGACTGAATTGGTTTCAACCCTCGAAGAATCAATCCCAAAAGCTCACAATGGTAATGCTGATAATAATGCCGAGTTTATCGACTCAGAGCCAAAAGAGCTATCACCTATAGATTCTCCATCATACAGTGGAATCAACTCGGAATTTGCCAATTACCCAGAAGAAATAACAGTTCGACCGAGTGTTTCGCCTACCCAGGTTTCAGACCCCGCTCTATCCCAGCCAGTTTTCGCGCCAGAAACTAAGCCAGAATCTCAGCCACAAATTGGAACTTCTAACAGTGCGGGAAATTTATTTGAGGGAACATTAGACTCAGTAGTGGAAGAAAATAGCCCTATGGTTGAAAATGAAGCTGCGGTTCGGCAAAACTCGAATTCAGCGATCGCTCATGAGTCAACAGAAGCGATTGACTTTGATTTTAATGAAGTCAAACAAAAAACCGATCTAGAAATCAGACGACTGGGCTGGACAAAAGACGAGGGACGAGAATTTCTCAAAAGCCGTTATGGTAAACGTAGCCGTCTTCATTTAACCGACCGACAACTGCTAGAATTTCTTCACTATCTAAAAAGTCAGCCCAACCCTAGTTAAACTTAAATTAACTAGCTGGTATTTGTTAAGATTGAAGATCTAAAGTCAGTTGACCGACATATCTAGTACGAAGAAATTGCCCCCAGATATTTCGTTATTGAAGGGAAAAGTAATTTCTAACTCTTGTGTCCGAATTGTCAAAATGGCAATAATATATACTATAAAGCTTTGAAAAAGTTCTAGGAGTTACTCGCAACAGGAGAAACCCATGCTACACCGCAAGATTTATCAACTCTGTCAAGATGGTCGCGAAGTTTGTATTTTCTTGCGGGATCAACAACGCTGGATCGAAGGAGGTCGTATTGTTGATTTCGAGGGGGATATTGTCACCATTCGCTATGAAACAGAAGAAGACGATGAAATTAGTTCTTGGGAAGAAATGGTACGTCTAGAAAGCATTGGTGCTGTTACTCAAAAACTAGCATCAGTTTCTAAGTCTAATACAGATATTTCGGTTTCTGACGATTGTCCAGAAGCAGAACAAATTCATCCTCCATCATCAGAACAAAATCAAGAATTAAAAGATGAAGGGCTGTAAAAGCAGACAAGAGCAAAAAACCAGGAACAAAGATCGACTGCTATTATTGCTCGACTTAAAATCTTTAATTTAAAAATAATTTAATAATTAATTATTTTCTGGTTTGGCTTCAAAAACAGGGCAATAGCCTTCGGGAATTACCTTGAAACCATACAAAGGCGAGGCCGGATTCCAACAACGCCGATCGCTGTAATGTAAACAGCGGTTACAACAATCTAAATCGGAGGATAAGCGAGCTTGATTATTGGTGGTTAAGAGTTCTCGCTGAGATAATCCTCTAATTACTAATTCGTCCCCTTGCCAGCGAGCTTGAATAATGCCCGTATCGGCAAGATTTTTCCAGCGCGGATCGCTACTGATGGTGTCGGGTAGATTTATGGCGATCGCACCAGCAATTTCATTTAGTTCTCCCTCGTAGTAAATAGGCTGGGGAGCTTTTGGCTGGACAAAGCGATCGCCAATGGGCAGTTTTACCAAGATTCCCTGCATAGGAGAATGAATTTGGTAACGGTTTCTTAGCTCTTCTAAGCTAGCTAGCTCCAGAAGATAGTTGAGAGAACCATGGACGAAAATAACGTGCTGCGGTCGTAAATTGTGAATTAACTGGGTCGTATTGCGTCCATCGCTGTGTTCTGCCAATAGATAGGATTCGATCGTTACGTTGGTTAAGTTTTGTAATAGATCTAAAGTTGAGCTATCTGGATCTAAAAATTTTTGGGGATGTTCTGCCAGTAACACCAGCCATTCTTCTGTTTCGGTGTTGAGATACTGCCAAAGATTACTACGATAATCTACTAAAAAAACTTTGGGCTTTTGGTTGGCGATCGAGGTGTCCCAGTTATCGAGCCTCATCATTCGAGGACAAATCCGCTCATCCCAAAATAGAGACTGATGTTTGGCGAAATTTTGCACCGATAAAGGGAATTGTGACAAAAGCTCTAGATAAGTATCACAGGTAACTGCAACTAAATCATCAACCCAAATATCGAGATCTCTTCCCGTAAACTGATGATGAGAACGCAAGAGCTTGAGTATTTCTTGTCCCAACCCAATAGGAGGAACGGGGAGCAAAACATTTTTGCCTCGAACTAAAGCACCATCGATCCGCTCCATCAACTGTTTTTCCTGAAGACGGCGATGGGGATGACGGACCGTACCAAAACTACCTTCTAAAATGAGTACATCAGGTGCTAGTCCTCTGAGGTTTTCGATCGACATTCCTTCGACTAACTGAAAGTTAGAAACCGAAAAGTCTCCCGTGTACATTACTTTGTAGCTACGCTCTGGAGTGGTATAGGTAATTATAATCGCAGCAGCCCCAGGCAAGTGTCCCGCAGGTACTAGTTCGATTTGCAAATCGGGGGCAATTGACCATGGCGATCGCCATAACAATATTTGACACCAATCGAGATTTTCAGCAATAGCTTCGCCAAGCCAATAAAACGGTAATAATTTAGCGGTTACTTCGCTAGTATAGATTGGCAGTTCGGGAAAAGTACGATGTAATTGCCATAAACCCCGACAGTGATCTTCATGAGCATGAGAACAAAAAACAAGATCTGCTGGTGGCTGATTCTGCTTGGATAAAACTCCTAGATCTGCCAGACCACAATCGAGTAAAATACGGTATTTGCCAATTTGTAATAGTAAACAGACACCTTCATCTTCGTGACCTGCTCCATAAACAAAGCAGGACAAAGGCAGGGAACTAGATATAGTTTTTCCCTGTCTTTTTTTCATACAATAAACCTCTAAACCCCCAAACTGCTATTACCAAGACAACAATTAATGCCTTTGTTAAGATCTTAGGTTATTGAGCGACCAAGTTTAGCTTCATCTCAAAAGAAATTAAGTTTAGTTCTCTGCTTGAAACCAAAAATTATGCCCTTGTCCCAAGGCAGTGCAGGGAGGAGGTACTACTTCCAAAAGCTACACATCAAAATTTCAGTAATGTTAAGATAACTTAATATTTACACCTAGTGTGCCGAACCATTACCATCGTATTTATCAGTATCGTAATAGCCCCCTTTCGTACCAAAAAATAGGCAAGCAACTGTAAAAATCCCTGTTAAAACCAGCACAATTAATTTGACATCCATAATTATTGAGGTAAGTATTATTTACTAAATTTCTTTTAATCACATAATAATGCCTTCGATAGAAGGCAATTCTGCAAATAATCTATTAATTGAATAATTGAAGCTTCAATTTCGACGCTTAGCCCTAGGAGCAGCTAAATTGCTTCTTCAACAGTTTCTGAAGAGGTTTGGGGGATAGGTGCAGCCAGGGGAATTTCTTCAACTTCAGGCAATTTTTCTAACACTAGACGAGAAGATTGATTGCCTCCAGATAAGCGTTTCAAGAGTTTTGGTCTGGGGTCATGAATTAAATAATAAATCTCATCCCCAATTTGCCATTCTTCTTTCGCAGTTGCTACCTGAATATTACCATTGCGTTTGACCAATAAAGGTAGCATTTCCCCCGCACGAATTAACGCTCTTAAATGAGCCAATTTAAACGAAAAGTCAGGTTCTTTTAAAATTGTCCAGCCTAACTTAATTTGTCCATCATCGATGTAACTATTCCAAGTTTTTACTTTTAATTGAGGAATCAAGGCTTGATTGACCTTAGTTTTACTGTTTTCAGCCGAGCTATTTTGGGGAAATACAGCTAGCACCCTCGGAGGTTGAAATTCTTCTACCGCTCTTTGAGCCAAGACCAAATTAACTTCACCATTATTGGTGAGAGCTAAAAATGTTCCCGTAGATTCGATTCCCGCTTCGGCTAGAACCTCTGTATCTAGCGCGCTGCTTTGAAATACAGTCAATCGATCTGCTTCGGCTTTCTTGCAGGCTTCGGGATCGGTATCGATCATGACCACCGACTCTCCCAACTGTTGAAACAAACGACCCATAAAACGACCCAAGGCATCACAACCAATAATCATCGCGCCTTTAGCCTCGCTAGAAGTAATTTTCAACCAACTAGCTACCCACCGTGCAGTCAAACCCTGAAAAAACACCGTCATCAAAATAGTCAAGAAAACTAATGCTTTGATTGCATCTCCACCGTTAATGCCTTTTTCGGTCAGCAAAATCGCAAATAAAGAAGCAACCGAAGCAGAAACAATACCTTTAGGAGCGACCCAAGCTAAAAATAGTTTTTGTCGCCAGTTCATGTTGCTATTCCAGGTGCAGAAAGCCACACTAATAGGTCTGACAACCAGCATCAGGACAAAAACTGCTAAAACACTACCCCAACCCAAGGCAAAGACACTATCTATAGAAAGATCTGCTGCTAGGAGTATAAACAAGACGGAAACACAAAGAACGGTAAGCTGACCCTTAAATCTTTTGAGCAATCTTTCTTCAGGAATCGCCGAAGCTTTGAGAACAATTCCTGCAATGACAGTTGCCATTAAACCCGATTCACTACGTAAGCTTTGAGAAAGCCCAAATAGTCCCCAAACAGCAGCTAAAACAACCAAGTTTTTTAGCTCTTCTGAGAGTTCATTAGCTTGTTTGAGGAACAAACCCAGTAGCCAGCCCCCTAGTCCACCTACCACCGCACCAATTCCGAGGCGTAACACCAAGCCACTCATAATGTCTATGGGTGCAGCATTGGTACTGAGGATAGTATTAAGTACTACTACTGCCAAAATCGCTCCTACGGGGTCAATGAGAACTCCTTCTCCTTCTAAAAGGGTTGCTACCTGACGGTCTACTCTGACTTGTTTGAGGAGAGGCCCAATTACCGTAGGGCCAGTTACTACTACCAAGGAGGCATAGAGAAAGGCAATTGACCAAGGAAATTCGGCTAACCAGTGGGCGGCCATACCACCACCGATTAAAGTAATTAAAGTACCAATTGTCACTAGGTTACGCAAACTACCCGATACTTTCCCCAAGTCTCGTAGTTCTAGATTTAGTCCGCCTTCAAAAAGGATAATTGCCACAGACAGAGCGACCAAAACCTCTAATCCTATGCCTAAATTATGGGGATGGAGTATGTTTAATGAATCTGCTCCTAATAAAATACCAAACAGCAACAAAAAAACAATGCTAGGTACTTTAAAATATTCTGCCACTACTTGTGCGCTAATACCTGCAAGAACGGCAATAACTATTTGTAGAGTAATTTCAAAAGATCCTTCCATAAGCTGTGTAAAAGATTAGCGTTCTCGTGCAGGTTGCCAGTTAAATTACAGGAGAAAATAATTTTCTCGGATTTTTTAACTTTATTAATAGTTAACTTGGTTTATCTGGTCTATTTTTGGTGATAAACGAGGATGATTTTTGTCTGAAACAGACTGACAAATAAGTGGTTAGACTAGATCGTCACTGTTTTCTTGGGTCATATTTTAACATCTGAGCTAAAAATCAAAATTGGTTGCCACTTGATTCAAAGTACCATCTTGAGGAAGATAAAGAGATAGACTTAGGAAGATAAATATATTGACGAGTGAAAAGCTAGATTGAAGATCGAGACCATTGCTTAACAACTGTCTTTAGATAACCATTTGCTTTACTGACAACACCAATATTTGCATTTTTTAAATTGTCCCAACTTATGCCATCTCATCCTACATCTATCTGGAGACGTTCTCCTAACAAACTACGCCAAAGCGAAATCTGGCTGGAGTGTTTTTATTTTACTAGTCTATTTCTCGCAGCATTAATTTTATTTTTGGTTAATTTGGGTAAACCGCCTCTATTGGATTTTAATGAGGGGATAGTCGCTCAAGTCGCCAAAGAGATTTACCAAGGAGCGCAGAGTGTATCGGACTGGATCTTTCCTACTTTGCAGGGCGAACCATATCTCCAACAACCACCATTAGTACACGATTTGATTGCGATCGCCTATAAAATTGCTGGAGTTAGCGAATTTACAACTCGTTTACCAGGAGCATTATTGGGCGCTATTTCGGTGATTTTGGTTTACAATGTCGGTCGCGAAATTTTTGTGGCTCGTTTTCCCGCTTTATTTTCGGCACTAGTCTATCTTACCTATTTGCCTGTAGTGCGGTTTAGTCGCTTGGCAATGTCTGATGGTCCTCTGTTTTGTTTTGAATTGTTAACTATTTGGGCAGTTTTGCGATCGCGCAGAGACCTGAGATGGTCTTGGGTTGCTGGAATGGGTTTGGGGCTAATGGGTTTGATTAAAGGAATTGTCAGCCTGCAAATCTTAGTGGTAGTAATCGTATTTTTGCTCTGGGATACTCCACGTTTGATTACTTCTGTTTATTTTCTCAGAGGAATAATTTTAGGAGCAACTCCTGGAGTAGCTTGGTATATTGGTCAATGGTTTTACTATCGCGACCTTAATACCATCGGTGGTTTTTTTAGTTTAATTTTGGGTCAACTTGCTACCCCTCAATTGGAATCCGAGCTATCTATTCAATACTCTTTAATCGGGGGTCTTCAGTATTTTTTACCTTGGTTCTTAATCGTGTTAGCTGGCTTAAGAACGGCGACTCATCATCTTCACTGGGGATGGGGTAGGCTGGCGATCGCTTGGGTGGGAATCTATTTAGCCCTGGTTGTCTTGCTCTTCGACCGAGAATATGTCTCTTGGCTACCTTTATATCCTGGATTGGCTTTGGCAGCAGGAAGGCAACTGGATTTGATTCGCGATTTGCCCAGTTATGTTAATTACCCTAAGCTTTGGGCTTATAGTTTTGCTTTAATGGCTGCTCTTGCTGCTTTTGCTGGTTTGCACTGGGGGATTCGCGATTATATCGATTTTTATTTGCCTTTTATTTGTGGTTCCTTAACCATTACCTTTACTGCCACCGCTATTGCCATCGCTCAACAGGAAAAACAGTTTATCCCTTTGTTGTTTTGGGGTCTTTTTGTCTCTATTTTTTTATTGTTTATCTCTCCTCATTGGCTTTGGGAGCAAAAAACATTAGAGCCAGTTAAGCCAATTGCAGAGCTAATTAGGCAACACGTTCCCAAGACACAAATAATCTATACCTCCATGACTCAAAAACGACCTAGCTTAGATTTCTATAGCGATCGCCAGGTGGTGATGCAAACAATTGTGGATTTGAAATCTCACTGGCATCGCGATGCCGATGTTTATTTACTAGTAGATTTAGCAACTATCAAACAATTGAATATTCCTCCAGAAATGCTCGTTAAAGATCCTCAATTTGACTCTCTTAACTGGATGCTAGCTATTAAAAAATCTGACCTTCAGTAGCATTATTTGTCGCTACTACTTTGGCTGATTCAGAGGAGCCAATCAATCGAGCTGCTGTCTCCCAAATTTTGTAGAACAAATTGAGGATGAACGGTCTACTATTTAGATGCTCGACCGAACCCCTCGTATAAGTCTTTAATGTTTTCACTGAGAAATATTCTCTCTAATTGGGTAAATATCCCCAGTTTCCTAGACTCTTATTCATCATCATCTGCACCAATTTGTCGCAGATGAATATGTTTTCTACCGAGGGTAATTTCAAATTCATCCCCCTGCTTTAATCCCATTTTCTTGGTATAAGCAGAACCGATCAACAAGTTACCATTGGATTGAACACTAATACGATAACTAGCGGAACGTCCGCCTCTACCTTGACCGTTGGCAGTACTGTCTAATTCAATTCCTTCTGCATCAATTAGTGCATTGAGGAACTTCATCATGTTAACTCGTTCTACACCATTTTTGGTGACTGTATAGTAGCCACATTCTCTGGCTTTTTCCTCTTTAGAGAGATTACCTAGCTCTTTTACTTTATCGATTAATGTTGAACCTACTAAAGGTTGTGGTTGGGTTGCTTTTGCCATTAACTTGAAACAACTAAAAATTTATTTGGTTTACAATTTTGCTTATAGCTAAAGTTAGTCAAAGTCACTCTGTTTTACTTTGCTATCTTCATCTAAAACTATATTACACTTATTAAGCATAATTAAATAAATAAAAATTTAAATTTTAGCTGCAAAGATACAGTTGACACTATAAAAAATTAATATTTTAAAGTTTGTCAAAAAAAGAACGAGTTATATATCCAAGTTTAAACTAGTTCTAGTTTAGAAAACAGTAGATGAAACTAGTCTCTGGTCACCGTGTAAGCTTAACGCTAGTACATTGACTATTTAGCAAAGAATTAGACAACAAAATGAAATTAACTACTCGCGGTCATTATAGTGTTAAAGCATTATTAGATCTTAGTTTACAGCCAGGATATCGACCGGCATCAGTAAAGACGATCGCCCAAAGACAAGATTTACCCGCACCTTATTTAGAGAAATTGTTGATTGAAATGAGAAGAGCGGGCATAGTTAAATCGGTTCGGGGAGCAAAAGGAGGCTATCAGTTAGCCCATAAACCCGAACAAATTTCTTTGGGCAAAATTTTAGAAGCAGTAGGAGAAACTATTGAACCTTTAGCGAACTACTCTCCTGATAACAACCTAGCAGAAGATTGGGTCACATTTAGTTTGTGGCAAAGGCTACATCAAAAATTAAAAGAAGCTTTGTATAGTATTACCCTGGCCGATTTATATTACGATGCTCGTAGTTGGCAAGCAGCCCAGGGAGAAGAAAACAATTTTGTCGTTTGAGGAGGCAAATTTATTTATGACCAAACCACAAGAACCTTATCTTAGTGAGGGTGGTTGTCACTGTGGTGCAGTTCGTTATCAAGTACTAATCGACCGCGATACAGTATATGACTGTAACTGCTCTATTTGTCGCAAAAAAGGCTTTTTACATTTAATCGTTCCACCAGAAAATTTTACTTTACTTCAGGGTCAAGATTGTTTGACTTATTATACTTTTAATACCAAAATAGCACAGCATACATTTTGCTCGGTTTGTGGTATTCATTGTTTTTATCGCCCCCGCTCTCATCCCGATAAAATCGATGTCAATATTCGCACTCTGGATCTAGATTGGGAAAATAAATTTGAAATTAAACCTTTTGACGGTCAAAATTGGGAAAGTAACGTCGATCTTATTCGAGAGCGACCACAAGTTTAATTTGTCGATTGTGAATCTAAACTAAACTACGCTTGAAAAATTATTAAAACCCTGCAATTAGAAACTTTTGATTTTTATCCGACGCTCTTGGCTGCTTTGGTGACTAGCCCAACTTCTTC
>JASJEI010000300.1 GCA_030064795.1 Pleurocapsa sp. MO_226.B13
CCCCATCTCCCCATCTCCCCATCTCCCCATCTCCCCATCCCCCCATCTCCCCATCCCAACTCTGGATTATTGCTCAACAATCCCCACAACCCGACGGGCAAATTATGGACAAAAAAGGAGATTTTACCTTATTTGGAGAGATTTAACCTGGTGGTAGTTGATGAAGCCTTTATGGACTTTTTAACGCCATCTGAGGAGCAAAGTTTAATTTCTGAAGTAGAAAAGTATTCCAATTTAGTAATTTTGCGATCGCTAACCAAATTTTACGCTATGCCTGGGTTGCGCATCGGTTATGCGATCGCTCATCCCGATCGACTGCGACGCTGGCAAAAATGGCGCGATCCTTGGTCGGTCAATACTTTAGCAGCAGCAGCATCCATTGCAGCAATTCAAGACAAAGAGTTTCAACAACAAACCTGGAAGTGGTTAAAACCCGCGCGATCGCGATTATTTAACCAGTTACAGGTGATTCCAGGATTACATCCCCTAAAAGGCGCAGCAAATTATCTTCTGGTTCAAACTGAAATCTCGGCGACACAGTTACAGGAAAAGTTATTAACTCAATATCAAATCGTCATCCGAGACTGCATCAGTTTCCCCGAATTAGGCGATCGCTATTTTCGCCTTGCCGTACGCTCACCCGCAGAAAACGATCGTTTAGTTGAAGCTATGACTAACGTGAGTTCGGAATTCGGAGTTCGGAGTTCGGAATTATAATTTTCCCTAGGAAATAATAGGAGATTGAAGTAACTCAAAAGTTATGAATTATTAAATTTTGAGCTTTGTCGAACTGACGTATAACTAATATTATTCAAAAAAAGCTAAGAAGCTCACAGCTAAAAACATCACATCATCATTATCTCTTCCAAGATTCACCCTACAAAACCAGATTGAGATCACGGCAAGATGATTAGTCTGCAACTTATGCTGAGAAAATTAAGTTTTCTCTTTTAAGTTGTAACTCATTCATGACTGCTAAACGAAGCTTCAGATTAGAAACTAACCATAATCAAAAAGAAAAGAAATCTGGTAGCTGGCTAGTAGGGTCAGTTTTGGTAATCTCTTTATTAGCAACTTTTGGCAATGTTAAAACTGCTTTAAAATCTTTCAATAATCAATATTTAGTTCCGCCACAATCGGAGATTTTTCATAGCAGTAAATATCAGCCAATTCAATTTGGTTCGACAGAGACAATTGCCCGACAAGATTTTAGCGAACTCGATCGCTTTGCTAAAGAACTTAATTATTCGGGAACATCTATTACTGAACTAGCTAATCTTTTAGCTCAAAACGCTACAACCGAAACAGAGAAAGCCAGAATTATTTACGCTTGGATTACCCAACATATTACCTACGATTTAGTGGCTTTTAATGATGCAGTTTATAACGATAAATATCCCGATGTCAGTGCAGAAAAAGTACTGCGCGATCGCAAGACAATTTGTTCTGGCTATAGCAATCTTTATTATGCTTTAGCCGAAGCAATGAATTTAGAATCGGCAATTGTGATTGGCTATGCTAAAGGTGCAACTCCTAGTATGGCAAGATTTCAAGATGTCAATCATTCTTGGAATGCGGTTAAGATAGATAATGCTTGGTATTTGCTAGATGCTACCTGGGGTGCGGGTTCGATAGTTGACAAGAAATTTATCCCTAACTATCAACCCTATTATTTTGCCACTGCACCCACTGAATTTATTAATCATCATTTCCCTAAAGATTCGGGTTGGCAATTATTAGCTCAAACCTACAGTAGAGTAGATTTTGATAATTTACCCAATATTTCTAGTCGCTTTTATAACTTGGGATTGGAATTAGTCAGCCACGGTAATTATCGAATTTCTGCCCAAAATAGAGTGCAGATTAAATTAAAAACAGCTCAAGATCTTGCAGCCATAGCTAGCCTCAAACACAACGGACAAGAACTACCAGCAAATACGGTCTTAGTTAATCACCAAGGGGATAATTTAATTATTAACGTTGCTCCTCCTGCTGCGGGAACTTACGATCTGAGTATCTACGCCAAACCAAAAGATGATTTCGGTAGCTATGGCGAGGTAATTAAGTATCAGATCGATGCAGCAAAATCTACCGCTAAATTACCTAAAATTTACGGACACTTCGATCGACATCAGGTTAGTCTTATTGAACCATTAAATGCAGACTTAAAACCCAACTGGTCTACTTATTTTAATCTAGTCGTTCCCCAGGCGATCGACGTTCAAGTAGTGAATACTAATACCGAACAATGGACACCCCTCAACGGTTATGGAAAGACATTTGTGGGTCATGTTGACATTCAATCTGGCAATACGATTGTAATCGCTAAATTCCCAGGCAATAACGAGTATTGGAAATTAATCGAGTATCAGGCTAATTGAGGAATGAGAAATGAGGAGGAATGATATACTTATTTACTAGTCTTGTACTTATCTTGGTATTTCATCTTTGCTGATTCTATCTCGGCGATCGCTGCTTGTAAAGCAAATAGTCTTTCATCAAAGCAATGCTCTGGCGAGACTAATTTCAGTAACTTCATATTCTGTAATCTTTGCCTGACCTTTCCTGTTGCACCTACCAAAAATACTTGACGGTTGTTTTCGCAAGCGTCTTTAATTATATTTTCAATCGCCAGAGAAGCAGTAACACCCAGTAAAGGTACATCGCTGAGATCTAAGATCAACACTTCATATCTTTTGACGATCCCCATTCTTTGGGAGATGGTTTTTGCTGCACCAAAGCTCATTGGGCCACTAAGATTAAACAGCAAAATTTTCCCTCTAGCTTGTTTGAGGAGATGTTTTTCTGCCATATTCAAAGCTGCATCATCGTCTTCATCGGGATTGCTAATTGCTTTAATGCGACCACTCTGAAGATCGCTCAAGCTTTTGATGGTGAGTAAATTAGCAAAGAATACTCCTACTGCTACTGCCGTAATTAGATCGACAAACACGGTTAAAAACAAGACCAGATACATTAATCCCGTAGCCTTGAGAGAGATCTGGTGCGCGCGTTTGAGAAAACTCCAATCAATAATATCGATCCCAACTTTGATTAAAATTCCCGCTAAAACTGCTTGAGGAATATTAGAAGTTAGCTCTCCCGCCCGAAGAACGATAATTAATAAAACTAAAGCGTGAACCATCCCTGAAATAGGGGTCTTACCACCAGTCTTGACATTAATCACCGTCCGCATGGTTGCTCCCGCCCCAGGTAGTCCCCCAAATAAACCTGCAATCAGATTGCCAATACCCTGACCGATTAATTCTCGGTCGGAGTTATGTTGTGTATGAGTAATGTTATCGGCCACCAAAGATGTTAATAAAGAATCTATTGAACCTAACACCGCCAACATCAAGCCATAGCCAAAAATATCTCTGATTCTAGCCACATTGAAGCTTGGTAGATGCAAACTGGGCAAGCCACTGGGTATATCGCCGATTAGAAGTAGGTCTCGATCGGGTAAAAGATAGACAGCAACCAATGTGCCGACAATCAAAGCCAGTAGAGGAGAAGGAACTATGCGAGTGATTTTGCTCGGAGTTAGAAATACGATCGCCAAAGTCAAGATTCCCAGACTCACCTCAGCGAGATTAGCATGGCTCAAAAAATACGGTAGTTTGCTCACTGACTCGACCACATTAGCCGAGGCTGGATGCCCCAGAAAAGGGCCTAGTTCGATAAAGATAATAATTACCCCAATTCCCGACATAAAGCCTGAAATCACCGTATAGGGCATCAGGGTAATGTATTTACCCAAGCGCATGATTCCAAAGAGAATCTGGAAGATTCCCCCCAACATAATTACGGTAAAAGCGATCGCTGCACCGTTTTCGGGATCTCTAGCAACTTCGGCAGAAAATACCGTGGCAATTACCACCGTCATCGGCCCAGTCGGGCCAGAAATTTGTGAGGGAGTACCACCAAACAAGGCTGCAAAAAAGCCGACTACGATCGCGCCATATAAACCCGCGATCGCTCCAGCCCCAGAAGATACGCCAAAAGCTAGGGCTAAAGGCAAAGCGACGACTGCTGCGGTTATCCCGCCAAACAGATCGCCTCTGACGTTTTTGAAATGTAAACCGTTGACCAGTTGCATAAAAAAATTAGATAATTGCCTAAGTAACTATTACGAAAGTCGAGCTGCTGCAAATCTTTACGGATCGAACTGGTTTTAATTCTTCGATCCATACTTGTTTTACTGGGAATTTAACACCAATAACTGTTAGAAATCTAATATTATTGGCAATATTTTTAGATTCAGATGCGATTGACGCTCGCCAGATAAACAGGAATATCAATAATAAGGAACTGGCGGTTACAAAAGTTACTGCACTAATTGAACCATAGCTAGTTGCGATCGCTGCTGTATTATCGGCATCTAATTTTAGCTTGAAAATAACTGCTGCCAATAAAGTTATGGCAATCTCTCTGTCGATTCCGCTTTTATGTATTTCGCGTCCGCCTTTAAAGCCAATTGCAAATAAGAGATCGAGAGAAAATAATTTGGGTAAGGGATGAGAAATTTCTAGATCTGATTTGAAAAAAACCGCCATCATTGCGAGCGAGAAAAATAAGCCTGGCGGATTAAGAATGTCGGAGAGAATTAGACTAGAATCCATAGTTTAGGCAGCGGTTAGTATAGAATTTATTGTTTCATTATTAGTCCGCCCGCGATCGATTAAATATTACAATAATGCATCCAAATCATGTAATAAACCGAAAAACTTAGTCAGGATCTTCAAACTATCTCTTCACAACTCTAAAATCACAAACACCAATAAAAAAATTTAAAGCTATTGGTTATTAGCCAATAGCTCAGCAAAATAGTACTATCTATTTCGTACCTTAGATTGTCAACGATCTCAATTCAACCATCCTTTGAGACGACGGGCGACTTGAGGGCGACGTAGTTTACGCATCGCTTTACTTTGGATCTGGCGTACTCTTTCGCGAGAGAGACTGAACATTCCCCCTACTTCTTCTAGAGTATAAGGTTGACTGGTGGATAAACCATAACGCAGACAAATAACGTCTTTCTCTCTTTGGGTAAGAACATCATCTAAGACATCAGTAATTTCTTGGCGCATCATGGTTTCGTTCATGCGATCCTCTGGTAATTGAAGATCGCTGTCTTCCAACAGATCGACTAACTCTGTATCTTCTGCTTTCCCGACTCGATGATTGAGAGATAAAGACTGACGGCGCAATTCTAATAACTGACGCAATTGAGAAGTAGAAATTTGCAACTCTTTAGCTAGTTCTACTTCACTAGGGTTGCGCTGTAACTTTTGTTTGAGATTGCGTTGCGCCTTTTTGAGTTTGTTCAGCTTTTCTACGATATGAATTGGCAGACGAATTGTGCGAGCATCGTTGGCAATTGTGCGGGTAATTGCTTGACGAATCCACCAGTAAGCATAGGTAGAAAACTTATAACCCTTATTGGGATCGAACTTTTCCGTAGCTCTATTTAGACCGATCGCCCCCTCTTGAATCAAGTCCAGAAAGGGAACACCGCGATTGAGATAACGTTTAGCAATCGAAACTACCAAACGCAAATTGGAACGAATCATCTTACGTTTTGCTACTCTGCCACGATATAGCAGTAGATCCAACTGACGTTCTGATTCCAATTCCATTGCGGTTGTCAATTCGGCTTTGGTTGGTTTCTGGTTGTTGTCTTCGGTTAATTTTCGTCTTGTGGTTTCTACTTCTAGCATTAATTTGACATCGTTTGCCAAAGTTATCTCTTCTTCAGCAGTCAATAAGGGATAACGAGCCATCTCTTTGAAAAAAGCACCAATATTGTCTTCTAAAGGAACTTTACGACGACTAGCAACTTCAGGATTATTGCGATCTTCTTCTGAGTATTCTGCCTCAACCAGTTTGTAATCCTCGTCTATTGCTTGAGAATCTTCATCTATAGCAATTTCTATGTCATAAGTGTTTTTTTCTGTCAGCTTTACTGTAGTCATGAGCTTAGTTCCTAAATTTTGCTAAAGAAGTATTGAAATATAGGCGAAAAATTACCGCCCAATTTTTACTGAGAGAATAAATTTGCGTTGGCTCTACTTAGGTTGAATTAAAAAACTTATAAGTTTTCTTAAAGCTTTAGGAAAACAAATTCAGTAAGACAACTTGTCTTTATCCGTTAATTTTTTATTATTTATCCGTTAATTTTTTATTATTTATCCAATTGTCTAATTATCAACGTCTCATACTTCTGAATTATCATCTCAAAAATATACTTTTTCTTAAGATTTTTTTTTGTGAAAATAAGTTAAGGCAGACAGTTGAAATCGAACCGTAATTTTCTAATGGCAAAGTTCGGTAGCGTTACTAAACTTAATAGTTTGCTGGCTAAATCGATACATGATAATTTTTCTTAAGATTGGGGTGCTTGGCTTAATATTTTTTCACGAATTATGGGGAAAAACTGTATTCCTTTTTACCCACGGTTTAAATTTGTAAGGAATTGATAATCTGGAGAGGATTTAATAATTGAATGCTATTTTTAGTTTTTCCGCTCATAGATTAGATAATAGATAGATTACAGAAAATAATTAGCGATCGCTATGGTTAACTAGTAAATAACTTTAATCTAAGAGCGATCCCAGATAAAATAGTATTTTTGTACGAATAGTTGTGAAAATTTAATGTCAACTGGTACTTCTGAAAATCTGCCTCAATTGCCTCAATTTAGTTACGATAATTTACCTGAATTTAATTTTCATCCTCGCTCGATCGTAGCAGAAACTAGTAGCAATTATGCTCGGACTCAACAATGGGTGGAAGTTTTAGTAGATTGTCCTGGTATACAAGGTTTATATACCTATAGCTTGCCGCCAGATCTAGAGGTGGCTTCGGGTGATATTGTCAGCGTACCGTTTGGGATGCAAATAACGGGGGGAATTGTAATTCGTACCTTAATCGAACCACCGAAAGATCTCGAACTAAGTCGAATTCGTCCCCTTGAAGATGTAATCACATCGGGATTTTTTCCCGAACAATATTGGCAGTTATTAACTAAGATTGCCGATTACTACTGTAGCGATCTGATGAGTGCGATTCGCATTGCTCTACCGCCAGGACTATTAGGGCGATCGCAACGCCGAATTAGACTAAATCCCGAAGCTATTCCCCCTGGCGCAGAGAATTTTTGTAGTCTAACCGCCAAAAAAGTCTTAAACCTGTTGCAAAGTCAAAAAGATGGCGATTATAGTCTCAATTATCTCAAAAATCAGATTAAAGGCGCAAGTAGAGGGATCGGAGAATTAAGCAAACGAGGCTGGATCGAAAACTATCTCGAACCACCCAAGCGAGCCAAGCCCAAACTAAAAACCGCAGTAAGCTTGACAACCAGTAGCTTTCTCAATGATCTAACAGCAAGACAAAAAGAGATCTTGCAGATTCTCAAAAATGAAGGTGGTGAATTGTGGCTCAAAGAACTAATACAACAATGTAAAACTACTCTACCTACAGTTAAAAAACTAGAAACCAAAGGATATCTGATTCTCGATGAAAGAGAAATCTTAAGAAAAGAACAGGGGATCGCCCAGACAGCAGATACAGCCAAAGAATTGAGTCGGGAACAGGCTGAGGCATTAGAAGCGATCGCGACTCAAACAGGTTACGCTCAAATACTCCTACATGGAGTAACAGGTTCGGGAAAAACCGAGGTATATCTACAGGCGATCGCGCCAATCTTAGAAAAAAACCAATCTGCACTGGTACTAGTACCCGAAATCGGTTTAACTCCCCAACTGACAGATCGATTTCGCGCTCGTTTTGGCACCAGGGTGTGTGTCTATCACAGTCAACTCTCTGGGGGAGAACGTTACGATACTTGGCGACAAACCATTCAAGGAGAACCCCAGGTAGTAATTGGCACGCGATCGGCGATCTTTGCTCCCTTGCCAAATTTGGGCTTAATTGTTCTGGATGAAGAACATGACTCTAGTTTTAAGCAAAATCGTCCCGCACCTACTTATCACGCTCGGACAGTAGCCAATTGGCGTGCGGAGTTAGAAAATTGTCCTTTGGTTTTAGGTTCGGCTACTCCTTCTTTAGAAAGTTTAGTGACAGTCAAGGAGGCAGAGGAAGCAGCAACAACTAACAAATTTTATCTCTCATTACCAGAAAGAATTAGTTCTCGTCCTTTACCCCAAGTCACCATTGTCGATCTACGTCAGGAATTAAATCGGGGTAATCGTTCTATTTTTAGTCTATCTTTGCAAAATGCCTTAGCAGATATGCAGGAGCAAGGACAACAAGGGATCTTGTTTATTCCCCGTCGAGGACATAGCACCTTTGTTTCTTGTCGCAGTTGTGGCTACGTGATGGAATGTCCAGACTGTGATGTCTCTCTTTCCTATCACTATACTCATGAGGGTGCAGCTAAACTATTACGCTGTCATTATTGCAATCATACCCGCATCCAACCCGATCGCTGTCCTGAATGTAGTTCTCCCTATCTCAAGTTTTTTGGTAGTGGAACACAGAAAGTAACTCAAGAGCTAGCTAAATTGTTTCCCGAATTGCGATCGATTCGGTTTGATAGCGATACCACCAGGAATAAAGGAAAGCACCGCGAGTTGATCGATCGCTTTACGAGAAAAGAAGCAGATATCTTAATTGGGACGCAAATGCTGACTAAGGGTTTAGATATTGCAGGAGTAACAGTAGTGGGAATTGTGGCTGCGGATGGTTTATTGCATCGTAGTGATTATCGTGCAGCCGAAAGAGCCTTTCAAACTTTAACCCAGGTTGCGGGGAGAGCGGGAAGAGGAGATCTGCCAGGGAAAGTCATAGTCCAAACCTATTCCCCCGAACATCCCGTCATTCAAGCCGTAAAAACCCACGACTATACCAGTTTTAGTAAGGCAGAATTAAGTCAAAGAGCGGAATTAAACTATCCTCCCTACGGAAATCTAATTTTAATCAAACTCAGTAGCGTCGAACCGCAAGAAGTCCAACAAGCAGCAGAGACATTAGCCGATGTTTTAATTGATACCTTGAGTAATGAGTATGAAATATTAGGCCCCGCACCAGCCAGCGTGATGCGCGTTGCTCGTCGTTATCGTTGGCAAATTTTACTCAAGTTTCCCCAAACAGTCACAGATTTGCCCGATCTCCATAACTTGCGATCGCATTTACCCCGCTCTGTCAGTATGACTATTGATGTCGATCCGATAAATATGGACTGATTAACGAGTTCGGAGTTCGGAGTTCGGAATTCGGAGTTTAGTAATGAGGGATTATCAGTTTAATTATGTGTTGATCGGTGATAGAAACAAGCCTGTTGTCTTATTTTTGCATGGCTTTATGGGTAGTTGGCAGGATTTTAAGGAGGTTGCCGATCTAGTTGCTAAGCAGTTTTGTTGTTTGGCGATCGATTTACCAGGACATGGCAAGACGGAGGTAAATCGCGATGAAAATTATCAAATGTCCGAGGTGGCTCAAGGAATAATTGAATTATTGGAACAATTATCAATCGAGCGGTGTTTTCTCGTCGGTTATTCTATGGGAGGAAGACTGGCTTTATATTTAACGATTCATTTTCCGCAGTATTTTTCCAAAGTTGTTTTAGAATCAGCCTCACCAGGATTGGTCACTAAAGTCGCTAGAGAGCGTCGGATCGAGCAGGATCTCAGACTAATAACCAAGCTACAATCTCAAGAATTTTCTTTATTTCTAGAACAATGGTATGGCAATCCTTTGTTTGCTTCTTTTAGGCAACATCCTAACTATCCACAAGCGATCGCTAGAAGACTTAACAATGACCCCAACAAATTATCTAAGTCTTTGCGCTATATGGGTTTAGGGATGCAGCCTTCGTTGTGGAATAACCTTAAGAACAATCAAATCCCATTGCTGTCGATCGTCGGAGAATTAGATTCTAAATTTTTAGCGATCGCCAAGAAAATGACTCACTTATCTCCTCAAACGAAATTAGAAATAGCTAACAATACTGGTCATAATGTTCATTTTGAACAGCTTTGGGAATTTGCTTCACTTTTGCGCGAGTTCTTGGAAAATTAAGCTAATTAACAGTTAAATTTAAGCGTTTTTGCCTAATATTAATTTGTTTATCTGAGGTATTGATTGCTTAAATAGGTTAAAATTTTCAGTAATTATACATAATTCGTAATGTTACTGGCTTAACAAATTTCTAGAAAAGCAAGATATCAGGATCTTGTTTTTCTAGAAAAAAATAATTATTTCCACGGCACTTAAATTAAACAAATTAATCTAAAAAATACTAATAAAATTATGAATGTTCAACCATCGATGTCTTTGTCGGAAGTTTCGGCAAATGGTGCGAAATACGACGACCTGCCGACTAATATTTTTCGAAAACTGCGCCACTTGACCACAGAGACAGAAATACTCCAAGCAGGAGTAGAAATTGTCTATCAAAGTTTAAAATGCGATCGCGCTGTCGTCTATAGTATGCAGTCCGCATCGATGTGCAAGATCGTGGCTGAAGCCGTTACCGCTGGCTACGCAGAAATACTGAATACGATCATAAAAGACCACTGTTTTGAAGAGGGTTATAAAGATAAATACCAAAAAGGCAGAGTTAGAGCAATTAATAACGTTCGCGAATCGGGGATGAGTCTTTGCCACATAGAAAGCCTCGAAAAAATTGATGTCAAATCAAACTTGGTCGTTCCTTTAACCGCTTCGGATCGATCTCTTTACGGACTATTAGTGATGCACCAGTGTTCGAGGACTCGTCAGTGGCAACAGACTGAAATAGAGTTTGTCCTTAGCGTGGCAAATTGGATGATGAGTCAAGTATCAAAGCAACAAGCTTATCAGGATCTCAAACAGCAAGTCGAACAACAGCAACAGATAAAGGAGCAAACTAACACCATCGTTAAAGAAATTCATGGCGCGATGACTTCTGAAGCTGTATTGCAGTTAGCAGTAGATAAAGCCAAAGCAATCTTAAATTGCGATCGCGTAGTAGTTTATGGCTTACAGAGTAACAGCCTAGGAGAAATTGTCGCCGAAGCTACTATCCCTGCTCTCGCCCCGATTTTAGCAAATGTAATCAAAGACCCTTGTTTTGAATATCGTTATATAGACAGCTACGAGCAAGGCAGAGTTCGGGCAATTTCTAATATCTATGAGGCGGGAATGACTCCTTGTTATGTCGATAATCTGGCTAAAATAGGTGTCAAAGCCAATCTAGTTGCACCAATTAACTGGGACAATGGCAAGATCTATGGTTTATTGGTGGCTCACCATTGTTTTAACTTCAAAGACTGGCAAGAGAGCGAAATTGAATATTTTAAACAAATAGCTTTTCATACTGGTTTATCACTATCAAAAGCTAAATTAAAGGAATATTCTGTACTGGTAGAAACTGGGTTAACCGAATTAGATAAGGTTAGAGATAACATCAACCAGGCTCACGCTAAAATCGAACAACTTAAAAAACCAGTCCAAAATAGCAGTCAAATTTTGATTGAAATCAATAATCTCAACAAATTGTTGGAAAGAGAAATTGCTCAAATCAATCAAAATGCTTCTACACAAACTAGAAAAAATATCAAGCTAGTTCAAATAATTGTCAAAAAGTTAGCTGTAGTAAGCTCTAAACTTAAAGGATCCCTACTCAAAGTTAATCAGAGTACCAAGGAAGCCAAAGCGATCTTGACTCAGGCAATGTTCGATCTAGACGGTGGCAAACCAACTAATAATTAGTTTTAGGCGCAGGCGCGATCGATTCACAAAGTAATCAATCTCTTATCGACGAGTTTAACTCTCTTTAAAATAAGGCTATTCGGAATTGGCAAATAGCAAGCTGGAATCATTTGTTGTCAGCAGAAAGAGTGCTTTCTCTTCAGATTTCTTAATATTACCGCTAGTTTCTTTACTTTTTGCTAATAAAAAAACTTAAAAATAAATAGTTAATAATCAAATACAAATCCTGTAAAAGTATCTTAAATCAAGTCAAAGAGAGTCTAATATTATCCTTTTCCGAAGTAATTTATTATAAATTTAAGGCGATCGCGCTCAAGATTACGCTTATTTTGAGCTAATTTAATTATAATATAACAAATGTTTGTATCTACAAGTGCGATTTTATCTTGGGATAGTAAATTCTGTTTTTGTAAATTGTCGTGGTCTAGTCCCTGAGATTACCCCAATCTGGAGGACTAAAATGGCTTTTTGCTACTTCGCAACACTAGCTTTTATGGCGGAGTAATCTGTAACTCTCTTCGTGGAGAAAAATTGACTCGCTCGGCAGATTAAACAAATAAACTGCTTATTTTTTTAGTCTGCAACCTATACATGAAATAACAAATTTAAGCTCGATCGAAAACTATGAATCCCGAAGTATCGATAATAATTCCTAGCTACAACAGCGAAGCTTATATAGCACAAGCTCTTGACTCGGTTTTAAATCAGACATACCGCAATTTTGAAATTATACTCATTGATGATGCTTCTAGCGATTCTACATTAGCAATTGCCCGTAGTTTTAACGACCGACGAATTAAAATCATTGCCAATCAGCAAAATCGTGGTGTCAGTTATGGACGTAATTGTGGGATCGAAGCAGCTAAGGGAAATTGGATTGCTCTTTTAGATTCGGATGATTGGTATGCACCTGAAAGAATCGAAAAACTTATATCTGTAGCCGAACGAGAAAATGCCGATCTGGTTGCAGATGATTTACATCTAATTCGCGACTATGAATCTCAACCCTGGAGTAGTCTACTTCGAGAAAATAACCAAGAAAAAACTTCAGTGCAATTAATTGATGCGGTCAAATTTGTCAAAAGCGATCGCCCAACGCCGATAAATGCCAAAAGAAACTGGAGTTTGGGTTATACAAAGCCTTTGATTCGGCGCGAGTTTCTCGTCAAACATAATTTGAAATACAATGAAGCAATTCGTGTGGGAGAGGATTATATTCTCTATTTAGAATGTTTGAGAAGACAGGCTCGCTTTGTTTTGGTGCCAGAAGTCTATTACTATTATCGGACACGTCTAACTTCTCTTTCGACTCGAAAACCTACCGAATACCTCTCAGAGTCTTGTCAGATAACTCGATTCTTTATCGAGCGAGAAAATAACACTCTCAAAAATGCTAAATTGCTAGAGGCTTTATCGATCAATCTAAATCTTTTTGAAAAAAGGCTGGCATACTATCGCTTGCTAGAAGCAATCAAGCAGAAGCAGCTAACCAAAACAGCACGACAAATAACAGCCCATCCTTACACTTTGGCATATCTAGTTGATAAGCTAATCGCTGTTTTGCAAAAAAAATTTCGCTCGATTTTAGAGACAAATAAGTTTAAATACACTAATCTAGGTGTTGTTCCTGCCGAAGAATAATCAAGTTATTCTGAGTAGCTACCAAAATAATCGAGTTTTAATGGCTAGTAAGATAGTTATCTATATACCAATGGAGTTGAGCAGTAGACAGGCGATCGCCTCGGCTTTATTGGATAAATACGGTACGGATTATTTATTTCTTGGTAGGACTTTTCAGGAAACCAGTAGCCATGAAAGTTGCCAAATTGATATTTACGACCCTGCTAGGCTGTTGTCGGGCGATCGCTTGTACTATTTAGACTATGAAGATCTATATCTAGTTCAGGCGATCGAATTTAAAGCGCGAGATGAAAATTCAGACCCGACTTTAACAAAGATCGGTTATCAGCAAGTCGTTTGTTTGATTTCTAACGATCTAGGATATGCAACTTGTCTCAAAATTGCCCGATTTGCACGAGTCTTTTTGAACATTGGTGGGATTGCAGTCACGGTAAAATCAGCGGGAATTACTCACCAAGCGGATAAGTGGCTGGCGAACTACAACTCAATAGATATATTTGATATTTATTCTCTATTTGTCGGACTAGTAGAAGGAGAAAATAGTTACTATTCTTGTGGAATGCATAATTTTGGTAAAGCCGATGTTTCGGTTGAGATCGCCGAAGATCTTGGCTTGGCAATTTATGTGATGAATGTATTCAATTATTATCGCCTCACAGAGTCGCCCATACTCCAAGAAGGTCATACTTTTCAGCCTGACATCGAATCTCCTCGCTATAAAATGCAGTGGCTCGAAGACGACGAACACGAAACAGAAGATCCTCTATTTAATCCTTACGGTAGATGGTATCTAGAGCGATGTTAATAGTTCGGAGTTCGGGATTCCTCAATCCTCGTTCCTTGTTCCTTCTCCTCCCCAATTATGTATAACTATTAATATCTTCTTGTAACCAAGCCTCTACAGGTTGACCATCTTTACGGCGCAACTCAATTTCTTGCATGACAATCAAGCCCGATTCTGGGGGTGCGGGTTTTTCGTGAAACAAAATTTCATAATCATCGGGGTTTTGATTGCGTTCCCTCAGCCAATCCTGTACCTTGATGGCACAGAAAAAAGACTGTCCCTGCTCGAACATACGGCTAATTTGCATCGAGAGGCTATAGATATTTATTCTGGGCATAATTTTTAGTTATAAATTATCAAATTTGTTCCTCGTTCCTTAATCAATATCTAATTCTAGGATCTATATAAGCATTAATAATATCGATCGCAATACTGGCAATTACGACAATCGTGCCAAAAAAGACCATTACTCCCTGCACGGTGGGGTAATCTCGTAAGGAAATTGCTTCATACAATCTATTTCCCAATCCCGGCCAGGAAAAGGTTACTTCAGTCAATACTGCACCACCCAATAGAGCAGCAAAGGTTAAACCCAAGACGGTAATTACGGGAATCAAAGCATTTTTCAGAGCGTGGGAAACTAAAATAGTTCTCTCGGGAATGCCCCTTGCTCTGGCTGCTTCGACGTAATCTGCTTGCAAAGTTTGCTTGAGATTGACTCTAACGATCCGTTCAAAAATTCCACTCAACAGTATGCCCAAAGTAATGCTAGGTAAAGCTAAGTAATGTAGAGTATTCAACAGCATCCCCAAATCTCCCGCCAGAATACTATCGATTAAATATAAACCCGTGACATTAGGTGGCGTTGGCGCACCAATAGGAAACCTAGTCCCCAAAGGAAACCAACCTAGATTGACAGCAAAAATTAACTGCAATACCATTCCTACCCAAAACAAGGGCAAAGAGTAAGTGATAATACCAAACAAACGTCCCCCTGCATCGAGTAATTTGTTAGAAGTAGAAGCAGAAACCATTCCCACTAGCACTCCTACCACTACCGCCACGATCGTGCTGCAAAAGGTTAATTCAACCGTAGCGGGAAAATAATCTCTAATTACTTCCCAAACTGGTAGACCCCTACTAGTTAAGGAGCTACCCAAATCTAGACTGAGTAAATCTTGGAGATAATTAAAATACTGTTGCCATAAGGGATCGGTTAAACCTAACTGCGATCGCAAGGCAGCTTTGGCTGCTTCTGGGGCCCTTGTTCCCAAGATAGCATCGGCAGGATCGCCAGGAGTCGCCCTGAGAAGTAAAAATACCACCGTGGCGATCGTCAACAGCATCAAGGGCGCGAGCAGCAACCGAACTAATATATAGGATTGTAGAGCTTTTGAGCGAGACATACCTTGGCTGGGATTAATAATTTTATTAGTTATAGCAGAGTTATAGTAGTCTCGTTAACATCTGTGAATTTTATCTACTAGATATTTAGATCTAGCAGTCCTGAATTATTGACGAGCATCAAAAATAACCAAAGACCAATGACTAATCACACTCAACAAAATAACTTTTACAACTTAAATAGGCTTGCCATCGCTAAATATCTAACTCGTTACTGTTTACTTTTTACTCAAGCGCAGTGATTCTAGCTTTTTTCTCCAATCCCTAACTCTTTCTTACTACGCTTTAGTTGCTTCCAGAGAGATTTGATTTGCCGGTATGCTTGTTCTGGTGGCAGCTTCCCCCCAGTTTCTAGGTTACAGATATAGTTTACCTTTTGGGCGAACTCTTGCAAATTAGAATTAAAGACTAAATTTTCGGGTTCGACTTTACCGTGATAGGGATGATGTGGATAAAGAAAATTATTGATTTTGTTGTTGGTTGACATAACACTAACTTTTTCTAAATGAGGCTGATAGCAATCTTTGTAGTCTATAGGGAGGGAATTTAATAAATCTTAATAGCAACAGATTGGCACAAAGGTTACTCGATAGGGAGGGAATTTAATAAATCTTAATAGCAACAGATTGGCACAAAGGTTACTCGATGACGCTACTATAAACAGGGTTTTATTTTAAATATTAACTACAAACTTAAGTTTACTTAACCTTATCTTAACCTAATTTTTCCAGGCACATATTTTCTTGTCACAGTTAATTAAATTTCAGTTAGAGATAAAAAATGTTACAGACAGAAAAACTTTACGAAGGCAAAGCCAAAATCCTTTACTCTACGGACGATCCAGAGGTCTTACTCACCGTATATAAAGACGATGCCACAGCATTTAATGCCCAAAAAAAGGGACAAATTAAAGGTAAAGGCGAATTAAACTGTCAGATTACCGCAGCCTTGTATGAGTGGCTGGCATCGATGGGTATACCAACCCACTACATAGATTGTCCTCAACCAAATCAAATGAGAGTCAAAGCAGTTACTATAGTCCCTATCGAGGTAGTAGTGAGAAATATTGCTGCTGGCAGTCTTTGTCGTCAAACAGGACTACCAGAAGGGAAAGTATTACCCAATCCCTTAGTAGAGTACTATTATAAAAACGATGAATTAGGCGATCCTCTCTTGACTCGCGATCGCATATTTCTGTTAGATTTAGTCACTCCCCAAAGATTAGCTGAGATCGAAAATCTGGCGCAGCAAATCAATAAAAATCTGCAAGTATTTTTCGATAAATGTGATATAACCCTGGTAGACTTTAAACTAGAATTTGGAATTGATTCCCAAGAAAAATTACTATTAGCAGATGAAATTAGCCCCGATACTTGTCGTCTTTGGGATCAAAATGAAATCGATCCCAAAGCCAAAGTAATGGACAAAGACCGTTTTCGTAAAGATTTGGGTGAAGTAGAATTGGCATATCAAAAAGTACAACAACGAGTTTTAGCTCAGCTAAAAAAATAATTGAAACTGAGCCAAGTAGATTAATTGCTACAATCGAATATTTAACTTTGTTATTTCAGTCTAATAAAAATAATTAATTCTCCAGCAGCGGAACATTAAATGTTCTAAACAGTCATCCTTTTTTGAATGCATCAAATTTACTTTTATGGCTAAAACATGAGTAAAGCTAACCGCCAGGTTCAATTTAAACTGTCAAAGTTTTCTTGGATGGTTATGGACTCCCAAAAAGGCGGATGCTCGCGGACTTAGGACTAGGTGCTGGAAGCTGGCAAAAAACTGCGCTTTATGCTTAATTGATTCCCAATTTCCATTCCTTAAAGATCTAATCTCGGATCTTGTATGTGGTGAATTAAGCCAAAGCGAGTTAAACATTAAACTGTTAACTTGTTGAATGCTCTATCTGGTGTGTGGAAGTGTTAATTGAATTAAAAAACGTGCGAATATTTCATACTCTAATTACAATTTTGGTAACTACTCTGGCTTGGGGTATATCTCTACCTGCAAGGGCAGAAAATAAATATCTCAATACCATTAGCGTCCAACCAGACAAAGTTCTCGTTGCCAATGGCGCAGCTTTGCTGAAAAACATCAAGCCGATGCAACTAGTTCAAAATTCCAATACTCAAGATCGAGAACCATTTCAACCCGACTCCGATCCTGAAGTAGATCCTAATATCAATTTGCCTGAATTCGAGCCATCCCAACCAGAATCTGTCCCTGAAAATTCCGAGCAGCCTGAAAATTCCGAGGAAGCTCAAGAACCTAGGGTACTAGTAGCAGAAATTGTAGTACAGGGAGCCAATGAAGAACTACAAGATATTGTCTATGCAACTATCAATACAGAACCAGGTAGAACTACCACCAGGACACAGCTTCAGGAGGATGTAAATGCAGTATACGCCACGGGTTTTTTCCAAAATGTAGAAGTAACTCCTGGAGATACACCTTTGGGAGTCAGAATTACCTTTAGCGTCGAACCAAATCCGATCTTGAACAATGTGGCAGTTGCTACTGTTCCCGCTAGAGAAGAGAGTCAAGTTTTACCCCCAGAAAAAGTTAGAGAAATTTTTGGCGAAAACTACGGTCAAATTCTCAATCTGAGAGAGCTGCAAGAAGGTATTATCGAAATTAACGAATGGTATAGCCAGAATGGTTATGAATTAGCTCAAGTCGTCGGTGCGCCCCAGGTTAGTCCCGATGGAGAAGTTACTTTAATTATTGCCG
Organism: Pleurocapsa sp. MO_226.B13; assembly: GCA_030064795.1. Next base: position 18,281 of record JASJEI010000300.1, read on the forward strand.
AGGGAATTATCGAAGATATTCAAGTTAGATATTTTGACGAGGATGACGAACCGAAAGAAGGAAAAACTAAAGAATATATCGTTACGAGAGAAGTAGAATTAGAGCCTGGAGATATTTTTAAGCGAGATACTGCTCAACGAGATTTACAGCGAGTTTATGGATTGGGTATTTTTGAAGATGCGCGCTTCTCCTTTAGTCCAGGGACAGATCCGAGTAAAGTAATTGTCAATATTGATGTGGTTGAAGGTAGCAGTGGTTCGGTTTCGGCAGGGGCTGGCTATAGCTCTTCTAGTGGTCTGTTTGGTACGGTTAGTTACCAGCAAAAAAACTTTGGCGGTAACAATCAGACTTTAGGAACGGATGTATCGATCGGCGATGACAGTTTGTTGTTTGATGTTAATTTTACCGATCCTTGGATTGGTGGTAGCGAAAGTCGTACCTCATACACGATCAACGCTTTTCGTCGTCGTTCGATTTCTTTGGTATTTAGTGGCGATAATGATATTGATACGGAAAATGGCAATGACTCTCCTCGTATCGTGCGTACGGGAGGAGGAATTAACTTTGGTCGTCCCATACCGAGCGATCCTTTTGCACGTCGGGAATGGTCTTTGTCTACGGGGTTTCAGTATCAAAGAGTAGCAGTTAAAAATAGTGATGGCGAGATTGCTCCGAGATCGGAAGCTAGAGATGGTAACGAACTGTTAGCCGTGAGTGAAGATGGTACTGACGATTTGTTTACCTTAAGGTTTGGAGCCAATCGCGATCGCCGTAACAATCCTTTACAACCCACTCAAGGTTCTGTCTTAAGATTGGGAACAGAACAAACTATTCCTATTGGTTCGGGTACTATTCTCCTTAACCGTCTTCGAGGCAATTATAGTCAATATCTACCGATCAATATCATCCGTTTTAGTGACGGGCCTGAAACTCTAGCTTTTAATATTCAAGCAGGAACAATTTTAGGAGATTTACCACCCTACGAAGCCTTTAGTTTAGGGGGTAGTAACTCCGTACGAGGTTTTGGCGATGGCGAAGTCGGCAGCGGTAGAAGCTATTTTCTGGCTACGGCAGAATATCGTTTTCCTATCTTCAGAATTATTGGCGGTGCGGTATTTTTTGACTATGGTTCGACTCTCGGTTCTGATGATGCAGTACCAGGAAGACCTTCTAAGGTTAGGGAATTGCCTGGTAGCGGTTATGGCTATGGTATAGGAATTAGGGTACAGTCACCCCTCGGCCCGATTCGCGTTGATTATGCGATTAATGATGATGGGGGTAATGAAATTCAGTTTGGTATCGGAGAGAAGTTTTAACCGACAGCATCTAAGTACCTATTGTCATCTAGCTCGCAAGGCGAGAGAGTGAGTAGATGGGAGCGATGATGCTCCGCACCTCTCTATTGGCTCTAAAGGGCGATTTTTACCGCTTGATTATCGGGTTCAGCGCAACTATTGTGGAGTACGATCCTCAGACTTGGCGATCGCGATCGCGCGTGAAGCCGATCGACTCGATTGTCAGAGTGGTTGTCCTCTAATCTTTAGTAAAGACTGTTGTTTCTTCAAGCACAAAATCTTCAATAGAAAAATTTGCTATCTAGTAAAAAACTGGAAAAGATATAGCGATCCCAGGTATACATAAACAAAATTTATATTATCTATAAGTTTATCTGTAGTTGAAGCTCGATTTCAGAATTAACAACACTTGTAGACAATTAGAAAAAAATAAATTTATTAAAATGCAATTTTTGATACCAAAAATTACTACAGTTTGATTTTTTTTTGTTAACGTAGGCAAAGTAACAAAAGTACACATATTTTGGGATCGAAGAAATTACCAATATTTGAGTAAAAAGATGGAACATTCACCTGCTTAATGCAATCTAATTTTTTCGACAATACTGACTACAGACTAATTAGTGAACTATTGGTATATCGAGCCAAGAAAGCTGTTATTGGCAAAAATTAAAATCTTCAACTTGGTCAATAAAAGCAAATATTGTTTGTCTTTGAGCCAAAAATGCATATTTATCTAAATTCACAACTACTTTAAATAGTACTTGGTTTAGATAAAGTCGTGTCTACATAATAATTGCCAAATCTAGAAACAAAGCCATTAACAATTAAAAAATACTAAAGGTTGATTGTTACTGGTAAAAAATATAGTGAGGGGTCAATTTATGAATATTAAAGGAAAAACTGCTTTAATTACGGGTGCTTCCCGTGGTATTGGTAAAGCGATCGCCTTAGAATTAGCTCAACAAGGTATCGGACATTTATTGTTAGTAGCCAAAGATCGTCAACGGTTAGCAAGCGTGGCCGCAGAAATTGCAACTATGGGAGTCAAAGTAACTACTTTGTCTGTAGACTTAACGCAATCATCTTCGATTAATATTGCGATCGCTCAAGCTTGGCGCACCCATAGACCAATTCATTTACTGGTAAACTGTGCGGGGGTAGCCCACCAAGCACCTTTTTTAGAAACAAAACTACCCAAAGTTGAGGAAGAAATTACGATTAATCTTTTAGGGATGATGACTATTACTCGACTGTTGGCAAAGCGCATGGCAAACCAAAAAGAAGGCACAATTGTCAATGTCTCTAGCTTGATGGGAAAAGTTGCAGCCCCCACTATGTCTACCTACTCTGCAACTAAGTTTGCGATCGTTGGTTTTACTCAGGCTTTACGAAGCGAACTGGCAGGTCATAATATTAAAGTGGTTGCCCTATTACCTACCCTGACAGATACAGATATGGCGCGGGGTCTAAAACTATTCCGTTGGGTAATGCCGATGACTCCCGAAAAAGTTGCTAGGGCGATGGTTGCAGGACTGTATAAAAACTCAGGGGAAATTCTGGTAGGTTGGCAGAGTTATCTGGCTGTCTGGTGTCAACGCATCTTTCCTCAGTTACTGGAAAAGATTTTGATGCTATCTGCACCTACTATATAGCTATAAGGCGATCGCAATTTATTTTAAGCTGACTCAACTTATGTTGCGATCGCTGATTTTCTTATTAACAGAACAATCTAAAGTAAAAACATCGATCTTAGAAAATCAGATGAAATCAAAATCAAGGTTATACTATTTCTCATTAATAGCTAGATAGATCGTATTAAAAAAATGTAGGTTGGGTTGAGGTACGTACGCGCAAGCGTTCTCGAAGAGTAACCCAACATCCATAAGCTATGGAAGGGTTGCACGCGCTTGTTTAACCCAACCTACGAAGTCTCTTGTTAATACATGAGAATTGGTATTAATTCTTTTGATTCAAAAGTTGTCAAAGATAATTAAATAGTAGTTTTAGGAAAAATTTATTTCTTAAATATCAGGTGCAGGTTGAACATAAAAAGCAACACCTCCATTACCTTCTATTTGAAAATCAGGATCGGCAATATATTCATCTCTTTCTTCAGAAGAAGGAGTATAAAAGTGAGCACCAAGACGTTGATTATAGAAACGATATAAAGGTGTAGTTCCCCCTATTTCAGTTTCATAGCCATAGTATTCAACACCTTCAAGAGTATAGTTGGGCAAATTTTCCACCGAATTTTTTTCAGCTTCAGAAATAGTGTAAAGATGTACTCCTGTATCAGAGTTGAATAGACGATAGACAGGACTAATACCCGTAATGTCATTACCTTCAGGTTCAGGCGCAGCGATAAATGAAATTCCTTGAGATTCATATTGAGGAGAATTCTGGAGAACGTTATCTCGTTCAATTTCTGAAGTGGTAAAAAATTGAAGATTCCGTTCGTTATTAAACAGGAGATAAACTTCTTCTCCTTGTTCTTCTATACTAATTGGCATTAATGATGTATCGGGTGGAAGATTAAAAAAAGAAGTTAGACCTAGATCGTCAATATCAGTTGACACGGTGTCACGACCTTCAGTATTAGCTGCCACGTATAAGTTACCATCAATTTGAATAGCTACATTTTCGCCTTCAGGGGGAGTAACCGAGTCTAGATCTTCTTCATTATCAATCTCAATAATCGTCGTGTCAGGAGCGACAGTGTTAGCAAAGAATGAATTAGTCTCAAAATTAGGAATTACAATATAATTGTCTCTGAACAGAACCGAATTATCAGAATTCAAGCCACTCTCAATATTGTCGATAATATTGTTAATGTTGCTAATCTCGGCACTTATTTCTCCAAAAGAATCTCTCAAAGATTGAAAACCACCGCTTTGAAATTCAGAATTTTCTGATGTCGAAGAATCCGAATCGGTAGTATTAACATTGGAAGAATCTGAATCAGTAGTACTAGCATTATTAGTAGTACCATAAAAATTTAATTGCCATGAATCCCAACTAGTTTCAGAGCTAGACTCTTCACTGTCAATTACACTTAAAGTCCATTCTCCAGCCGAAGACTCCCCCCAATGACGCAATGAAGTAAACGTCCAAGTACCTTCTTGATTAGAATTCAAACTATCTTGATTAGAATTCAAACTATTTGGCGACGATAAAATCGAGCGAGTTCCATCGGGAGAAGTTAAAATTACTTCCAAATCTTCTTGAACTAAATCGGCATCGGTAACGATTTCGATCGATTCTATCTTTAGATCTTCTTCGATATTGATTGTCGAAGTAATACCATTTGGATTGTTATCGGGAACATTAGCATTAATATTAATCACCTCGGAAGACACCGAAGTTTCTGGCTCAACTGTTTGCCAATCTTGGGAGCGAGTAACCGCAGCAGCAGCATTAACTGAACCAAAGCCATAATTATGATTGACTAAATATCCCGCACCGTTTTCAGTCCAATCAAGATTATTAGGATCATTTTGTACGGCGGTTTCGACTAATATGTGTTGTACATCACGCCAAGTAAGATCTGGATTAGCTTCCAACATTAGAGCTATGACACCTGAGACGATAGGAGTAGCTGCCGATGTACCATCAAACTCAGCATATTCAGAGGGATCTAAGCCGTTATCACCTTGAACATCTGTGGTCAATATTCCTTCGTCATCACCGTTGGCGTAGGTAGATATCAATAGAGATGCCCCTGGATTACTGTAGTAAGACCTAACTCCGTTGTGATCTAATGCCCCTACAGTAATAGTGTAGCGGGAGTTGGTCAGAGGATAATAGTTAACGTTCCCGCCTTCTTGAGCATTGTTACCAGCAGCAAAGACAAAAATCTTTCCTAACCGCCTGCGATCTTCATTAATACCAGTTTCTAGTGCCTGAGTAGCTTTCTCGAAAGGTACTAGAGGTACAGGAATTCGCCAACTATTATTATAAATATCGATAAAAAAACTGGTATCAGATAATGCACTAGCTATTTGGGCATCTAAATCGGGAAAAAGTATATGCTCATCAAGTTGAATTCTTAATCCTGTAAAAGAAGCGTCATAAGCAACGCCAGTAATTCCAACTTCATTATTGGAAGCTACGGCAATGCCAGCAACAGGAGTGCCATGAAGATCTGAGGGTTCGTCAAAGGGAAATTCTCGATCGTCACTATTAAGTATGGATGATGCATCAAAATCAAAATCAAAAGAATTGAGACTAATATCATCCGAATAATCATAATCACCAACAGGAGAATGTTGAGCCTCAAGATCGGGATGATCGACATCCACCGCACCATCTACGATACCAATAGTTACGCCATTCCCAGTGGCTATTTCCCAAGCAGGTAAAACATTGATATCTGCTCCAGGTGTTCCGCCAGACTGACCAGTATTGTTAAGATACCATTGTTGAGAGAATAAAGGATCGTTAGGAAGAACGTTATCCATCGGGTTAGCTTATTTTGACTGAATTATTTTATCTGTTCTAGATTAGATGCTTCGTACAAAAAGCAGCATCTAAGTAATAACTATTTTTAGGCTAATGATAAAACGTGGTTAAGTCTTTACAGTTTTGATACCAAATCTTCATGTGGCATTTACATAGCAATAGACTAAAGCGTTATCTTTATAGTATTAATAAAAATACGGGTTCACCCACAATAAGTAGTCAAGGGAGAATCTAACCCTACCTATCTGTTCATTGAGAAAAATATCACCCCAAAAAATATAACTGTGACCCGACAGGCATAAAAACATAAATAGAAACATAAAGTTAAACAATTTGACTAGCTACACTGCGTCTGTGGAAGTGGTGGGAACTCTAGTCCAGTCAAGCAGGATAATATCGGCTTAAGACCCGAGGAAATGCCCGAGTCGTGAAAGCTTTACCGCTGCTGGATTGATGGGAATCCCAACTGCTTGGGCGGGGCGTATAAACTTCGGAGATTACTTATTAATTACTAAGGAATACTACAGTGAAACAGTGCTTATCGTTAATACTTTTTCTAGGATTTGGTGTTATCAGTCAAAGTTTGTTATCCAGTCCTGTAGCATCGCAAATCACTTCTGATGGAACTACAAATACTCAAGTGACCCAGAATGCTAATGTTGCAGAGATTACGGGAGGAGAGAGGCGAGGGAGTAATTTATTTCATAGTTTTCAGGATTTTTCTGTACCTACGGGTAATCAAGCTTTTTTCAACAATAACGCGGATAATATCTCCAATATCTTGAGTCGAGTCACGGGGGGAAATATCTCCAATATCGATGGTTTAATTAGGGCTAATGGTAGTGCCAGTTTATTTCTAATCAACCCCGCAGGTATTATCTTTGGTGAGAATGCCAGTTTAAATATCGGTGGTTCATTTTATAGTTCTACTGCCAGTAGTATTCTGTTTGAAGAGGGGGAATTTAGTGCGGTAGATAATCTACAGCAGCCAATGCTTACAATTAACGCCCCTATTGGTCTAGGTTTTCGAGATAATCCTGCACCTATTACAGCTACAGGGATCGATGTAAACTCCGACTCCACGGTAGAAATAGGCGATCGCTTTAAAAGCTTTAATTTAATTGGTGGTGAAATAAATTTAAGCAGAGGAAATATTATTGCTGAAGAAGGTAATATTAGATTAGCTAGCATATCTCAAGCTGGTACAATTGAATTTAATGAAGATGAAAGTTTTAATATTTCGGATACTGTAAATCGAGCCAATATTAATCTTGATGACTTTGGACTTCAAGTTATTTCTAGACCTTCTGGTGGTGATAGTGGGAATATCAACATCACAGCGCAAACGCTATCTTTGACCAATAGATCCAGATTGAATAACGCTACCCTAGGAATGGGAAATGCGGGCAATGTAAATATTAATACTACTGATTCAGTTTTAATTAATAGCAATTCGGCTATTTTTGCTGATACTTTTGCTCAGGGAAATGCAGGCAATGTCACTATAAAAGCAGGTGATACTTTTACTCTAGAAGGAACTAACACAGAAGAATTTACTGGTATATCTTCTAGTGCCAATCTAAATGAAAATTTGTCAGGTAATTTAGAAGGTTCTGCGGGAAATATTAGTATCGAAGCTAGTAATATCTCAATAAACAATGGAGCAGTAATTAATAGCAACACCTTCGGTAGTGGTAATGCTGGTAATATTTCATTTAATGCTGACTCACTCAATCTTGGAAATAACAGTTCAATTTTTAGTGCTGTAGGTAGTTTAGAATCAAACTTAGGAGCAACAGGAAATGGGGGAGTCATAGATATTGCAACACAGACTTTATCATTATCCGATGGTGCGACAATAAATGCTCCGACTTTTGGCACAGGAAATGCAGGGACAATTAATATTAATGCTTCTGATTCTATTAATATTTCAGGAGTTGCCACTTTTCCTTTCCTAGAGAATAGCAGTGAGGAAGGAGGTTTTTCCAGTGGATTATTCAACACTTCTGAAGCATCTGCATCAGGTTCAGGGGGAGAAATTACGATAACAACTTCTACCTTAAAAATGAGTAATGGAGCTATTATAAACGTCAGAAGTAGCGGTAACTCTTCCGCAGGTAACATTACGGTTAATGCTGATGTATTAGAAGTAACTAATGGTAGCCAAATCCTAGCTACTGCTTTTAATAATGGTGCTGCTGGCAATATCAATCTCAATATTTCAGAACGTATTTTGATTTCAGGTATCGATCCCGATTATCGCAACAGACTAAAAGTTTTGACTGAGGTATTTGGGGAACAAGAGGCTCAATTTTTTATCGATCCAGTGAGTGAAGAAAGCGGAGTTTTTGCTAATACAGCTTCAGGAGCTCAAGGAGATGGTGGAAATATTGAGATAGGAGTATTTACTCAAACTAGTGATATCCCAATTTTAGATAGCACTCGGTTTACAGAAGAAATAACCATTGCCGATCGAGGAAGAATTGCTGTCGATAGTCAGGGTAGCGGTAATAGCGGTACTATCTCTGTTTATGCTGGCGAACTAACTTTAAGCGATCGAGCTGCAATTTTGGCTGAGACTAATGCTACTTCAGCAAATCAATCTACCAACGATATTAATATTAATCTGCAAATTGCAGATTCCATTGTGTTACGAGAAGATAGCTTAATTTCGGCTCGAGCATTTGGTGAAGCAAATGGAGGCAACATTAATATTGATGCTAGCAACGGTTTTGCGATCGCTTTTCCTAGCCAGAATCAGGGAAGTGACATTCTTGCTAATGCAGGACAGGGAAATGGAGGAAATGTCACCATCAGATCTCAAGCCGTCTTTGGATTAGATGAAGGTATGGCTTTTAGTGAAGATGGTAATAGATTAAACAATGCTGAAAACGATATTGATGCAACGGGAGAAGTAAATGGTGTGATAGAAATTATTACTCCCAATACAGATACTCTTCAAGGAATGCCTCAATTATCAGAAAATCCAGTTGAAACGGAACAAACTGTTAATAGAGCTTGCGATTTTGATACTGAATCGAGTAGTAGTAGCCTGATTTTGAGTGGAAAAGGAGGTATTCCAAAACCACCAAGTTTGCTTCTCGACTCCCAAAATATTTTGATTGATGGTAAATATGAAGATTCTACATCCGCCCTTCCCCAACCCATAGAAACCAGTCAAGGCAAGATTCAACCAGCCAGAGGGGTTATAGTTACTGAAGATGGAAGTTTGATTTTAACAGCATATCGGACGAATAATCGAGGCGATCGCATTCCTGAAAAGCCGATCGGCTGTAGTGATGTGCAAAGGTAACAAATGATTAATTTTCTCTGGCTCATTTTGCATTTTTTACTTATATGATTTGATTAGCAAAACTTTTATTCTCTGCTAATTTTGAGCAATTATTTTAAAGTAAAAGTACGGTAAGCCTTTTAAGCTGGAGATAATTTAGAGATGTTTATTCCTTGGTACAAATCTTGTTTTAATTCCGAAAATTCTGCGTCCTGGAGACAGCGTAGATTGACGTTTCTCAAAGCCATGCGCGATGATTTAGAGACACGGTTAGCAGCGATTAATGCTGCTATTGAAACCATAGAGCGTCAGAATCGCCAAGAATAATAATCGGGCGTTGGTGATTTAATCTATGAATTACAAAATATTTCAGTTTGTAGCTCTTTTAATTCAATTTTAAGATTTAAAAACCTGGAAAATCATATCTAGATTCACCAACGCCAATAATAGGTATCAGCTTCATCTTATTTGAGTGACACTCCCGCAGGGTAAACCCGTGCGGGCTTCTAAGCAACATTGATGGCTATAGCTAGAGCCAGAAGCTCTCCTTCTTTGAGGTGCTTACACTATCAACTAACTTAGACTACTTTGGGGCGTGTCTGCCCATCTACTACTTCCAGGCTAAAAGCCCAGTTGTAGATACTTTCTATCAACATTATTTGTACCTTTGAAGTACAAACTACGTAAGTCCCACCGCAGTAACTTTTACCTACTGAACGGACTGCAACTGGGAGACTTTTCAGTAGAACCAGATAGTTACTATTCAGATTTCAAGGTGCGTCC
>JASJEI010000301.1 GCA_030064795.1 Pleurocapsa sp. MO_226.B13
CAAAAGGCACTTAAAGAAAAAAAACCATTTCAACTTACTTATCGTATTTTAACCGAACAGGGAACTGAAAAATGGGTTTGGGAACAAGGGCAAGGAATTTTCAAATCTGAGAAAGAATTAGAATTTATTGAGGGTTTTATTACTGATATTAGCCCTGAGAGAGAATTAGAATTTATTGAGGGTTTTATTACTGACATTAGCGATTGGATTACAGCCGAACAAGCCCTAGAACAAAGCAACCAGGAATTAAGGTCAACTTTACAACAGCTAAAAGCAACTCAAGTAGAACTGCAACAAGCCAAAGAAAATGCGGAAAGGGCTAATCACGCCAAATCAGAATTTTTAGCCAATATGAGCCATGAACTCCGTACTCCTCTCAATAGTATTATTGGCTTTGCTCAAATTCTCGGTAAAGATACTTCCTTGAAACCAGAACAACAACAACGCTTGGGCATTATTAACCGCAGTGGCGAACATTTATTGTCTTTGATTAACGATATTTTGTCAATGTCCAAAATTGAAGCAGGTCAAATCATCCTGAATGAAACAGATTTTGACCTCCCGGCTCTGCTTGAGAATCTGCAACAGATGTTTGCTCTTAAAGTCCAAAACAAAGGACTTCAATTTTTCTTAGAACCTGATGCTAATTTACCCCAATATATCTCTACTGATGAGGCCAAACTACGACAAGTATTAATTAATTTAATTGGCAATGCGGTTAAATTTACCGAAACAGGTGGGGTAATCTTAAGAGCTCAAGTCAATCGAAATGAGCCAAATCACCAACATAACCTTAAATTAGAAGTAGAAGATACAGGTCTAGGTGTTGCCCCAGAAGAACTCGATAAGTTATTTGTCCCCTTTGAACAAACCACAGCCGGGCGTAAAATCAGACAGGGGACTGGATTAGGGCTAGCCATTACTCACAAGTTTATTGAGCTGATGGGGGGAGAGATTACTGCTAGAAGTACGGTAGATGTAGGCACTTGTTTTACTTGCTCGATTCCAATTCGCCTTACCTCAGATGAAGCTGTCTCTGTCAAAACATCTCGGGATCAAGCGATTGGTCTAGCACCTGGACAATCTAACTATCGGATTTTAGTGGTGGATGATGAGCCTGACAATCGCCTTTTACTATTAGATTTACTTTCTTCCGCCGGGCTTTCGGTGCAGCAAGCCAGTAATGGACGAGAAGCTACAGAGATCTGGCAAGCATGGCAGCCCCATCTGATTTGGATGGATTTGCGGATGCCTGAAATGGATGGATATGAAACCACCAAACAGATTAGAAAGAATGAATCGTCGATAGACCAGCAGGGTATCTCGACGAAGATTATTGCTTTGACCGCTAGTGCCTTTGGCAAGCGAGAGCTAACTCTCGCATCGGGTTTCGATGATTTTGTCGTCAAACCTTTTCAGGAGTCGGTTATTTGGGAGAAGATGAGCCAATATCTAGGGGTGGAGTTGATTTACCAACAGTCAGCAGAGAACAATAGTAAAGGACTGCCAAACACTATTGGTCAAGAGCCAGTTAGCACAGTAGATTTATCAACCGACTTAAAGGGGATGCCCTCTCAGTGGTTAGAGGAGCTTCGCCAAGCATCAAGTCAACTCAGGGGGAAAAAAGTGATGCAGCTAATCAAAGCGATTCCGCCAGAAAAAAGAGCGATCGCTGCTCAACTGCAAATTTTAGCCGATAACTATCAATTTGATGAGATTGTCAAATTACTGAATTTTTCTTAATTCTAATCCTGAACTTTTCTGAACTTTAGGGGATTTTTCCTGCCCCAGATTTCACCCATACTGATAATCAAAGAAATCGGCATCCAGGAGAAAATTGGTTCTTCAGTTATAAGTATGCTAAGTAATAGTTATTTAATTTAAAATAAAGCAAAAAAATTAACGACATTATAGAATTAAAGCTTTGCAGGGGTTGACTTGAGGAAGATATTAGTTATTACTTAGAGTTAGGCAAGATCGGTGGTAAGGTCAATAATTATCGAGTAATGACATCAGCATCACAGACAAAACTATTGTCAGTTTACTCTGGAGGATGTCAAAGGGGAACGGGTTCAGCAGTATCGGGATACTAGCGGGATTAGTGCAGAGGAGTTTCGCAAGGTGTTGGATATTTGCGATCGCTCTAAGATTAGTGGGATTAGAGATTATGCCCTTTTGAAGCTTCTGTGGGACAATGCCCTGCGACGGAATGAGGTGAGTTTATTGAACTATGGGGATTTTGAGCCACTGTCTAGGGAATTAACCATACTGGGTAAGGGTAAGGGTACGCAGACAGAAATAATTGGTTTGAGTATCTCTACTACTAATGCCCTGCTGGACTGGTGTAAAGCATACAAGCACAGGAAGAAGAAAGCACCGTTGTTTGTGGCACTGGATTTTAAGCATAAAGGTCATCGCATTACTGGGGATGGGATTTATAAGCTGGTGCGTCGCTATTGTAAGCAAGCGGGAATAACCAAACGGATGAGTCCCCATCGAGTAAGACACAGTTCGATTACGGCTGCTTTGGATGCTACCGACGGTAATGTCAGGAAGGTGCAGAAGTTATCCCGTCACCGTCAGATAGATACTTTGATGATTTATGATGACAATCGGGCGAAAGATCAGGTGGAATTGTCGGAAATGTTATCTGGTTTGACAGATTAGAGGATAACAAAGAAAGTGGGTGATTATGGAGTTTGAATGGGACGAGAATAAACGTCAGTCTAATTTGAGCAAACACGGTATTGATTTTGTTGATGCAGCTAAGATATTTAACCGTCCCGTGCTGGAAAGGGTAGACAATCGTTATGATTATGAGGAGACTAGAATTGTTGCTTTGGGGGAAGTAAACGGCGTAGTTCTCTTTGTAGTTTATACATGGCGGGGCGAGGTACGCAGAATCATCAGTGCTAGGAGGGCAACCAAACGTGAGCGAAACAAATATTACCAGACTATCTATGGATGAAGTAAAACAGAGCCAAAGCTTAACTGACTGGTCAAAAGTTAAAGGGATGACCGATGAAGAGATAGAAACTCTAGCTAAAGCCGACCCCGATTGTCAGCCCACAGATGATGATTTTTGGGATGATGCTACGGTGGTTAAGCCAAACAATCATAAAGTTAGTCAATAATATCTCCCGCCGTACCGATAACAATAGATTTAGCCAGAAAAGCTCTCAAATATATTCAACATAAGCCTCAAGAGCTTTATCAGATGATTGTCTGTGACGAGGTACAAGATTTAACTGAATTGCAATTACATCTATTAATGCAGCTTATTGCTCCCGATGGTCATCTTTTCTTTGCTGGAGATCTAAATCAGATGATTAGTCCTAGTGGTTTTCGCTGGGAAGATTTGAAAAGTCTATTCTATAGTAGTGAACATCTTGGTATAGGTAATCACCGAGTAAGGGAAAGAAAGCTTCAGTTCAACTTCCGCAGCGTTAGTTTGTTGGTTCAATTAGCGAATCAAATCCTGATATTGCGATCGCGATTATTAAATGAAAATATTAATGACTCTAATCAGCTTGGTAGCCACCCTAATGAATCTGCTCAGTTAGACAAATCTGCGCGGTTAATAAATGCACCATTAGAAAATCTTGAGCCTACTTTAAAACAACTTTATTCAGCAGATGCAATTTTAGTTAGGACTCAAGAGCAAAAAGAAAAGTTGTGTACTCAATTTAATTCTAGTTTAATATTTACTATTGAAGAAGCTAAAGGATTAGAATTTGATACAGTTTTCTTGGTAGAGTTTTTCTTACCTCATCAATATTTGTGGCAAAAAACTATAAAAGGTATACCTACATTAAAAGACAAAGAGATCCCCCAATTAAGGTTAGAACTAAATCTACTTTATGTTGCTATCACCCGCGCTCGTAGAATTTTAAACGTTTGGGAAAATCAACTCTCTGTAATTTGGAATCAAGAAGAATTAATAGATTTAGTGCAGCAGATAACTTCTGAATCTGTTAGAAAAGAGCGATTTGAATCAACAGTTGAAATGTGGCGAGAACGGGGAGTTTACTATCTAGATGCTAAACGCTATCGCCAAGCTCTTGAATGTTTTGAAAATTCAGGAGACGTTAAATTACAGTGGGAAGCTTCAGCTAAATTATATTTACAAGAAGAGAAATATAGTAAAGGGGGTTTGAGTAGGTGCGATTCGTTGATGTCAGGAACTTCTAGAAAATAGTAGCATATGGACATCCAGGTCTGAGGGGTTGAAACCTCAGTAGGATGGACGAGCATCAGAAACCCTTGCTACGGATAGGATGAGGCGTAATTGCCAAAAGGAAATCAGAACAAACATTGTTGAGTAGAGTATGGTTAGACGCATAGAAAACTATAGCGAACTATGGAAACAAGCCGATTGGAAACAATTCCAAAAGGTACTATTCCGCCTACGGGAGCAATCGGAAAAAGTTGGTTTCGTCTAGGGCGATCGCTACGTGGTCTGCTTTTAGCAGTCACTGTGTGGTCGCTCTAGATGAGTTAGAAAAGATAGATGGCAAAACAGCCAATAAATAGCCGAAGAATTCTCAAATTTTCCGACTATTGAATTGAATTAAACCTAAAAAAACGATATTTTCCTGTATAAGATGAGGATTGCTCCTCAGAGTTTCTCAACCAGGGAAAATATCATGAATCAAAAAAAATTTGCGTGCCTTTAATTTAAATCAATCGCTAAAAGATTTTCAAGTTAATGTTACGGAGCTTTTGCAATTAAATAATGTGGCTCAAGGTCATGGAATAACTATTAAAGAGCGAGAAGAAAAAATCAGAAAAGCTGCCTTAATTTTAGCTGGGCAGTGTATAGGTGTCCTTTTAAAGCAACTCTCCCAATCAAGAGAAGCATCTCGTACAGCCATTGAGTTAACGAAAGGATGGTGGAGAAAAAATCCGAAAAAGAATGGATTTAAAACCTGGCAAATTCTAACAATTGGTAACGTAATAGTTAATCTAAAATTGCCTTATGTAGTTGAAAGAAAAACTCGTAAAGATTATCAAAGAAAACGCAAAGGGCATACAAGGAATATATTTTTAGGGGGTCTTCAACGACCGACCAATTTCAACATATTACGAGCAACTTAAATATAAAGACCCCCTAAAAATTAATTTCTCTCTCGTCAAGGATTTTGTCCTTTTTTAAGATGGTTAGGAACGGAATCAGGGGTCACTCCCTATGTTTGGAGTAATATTGCCAAATATGGCACAATTATGAATTCTTTTGAGATAGCTTCACAAACTTTAAAAGATTGGGGCGTTAAAATTAGTCTCGAAAGAATTGCCCGTTTAACTTATAAATTTGGCATCGAAGGTTTAAGTATAAGACAATCAAAAATCAAGGCTCTAGAACGAGATAGATTAGAGACAGGTTCGAGCTTAAAAGATAAAAGAGTAATAATTTCAGTCGATGGGGGTAGAACCAGAGTTAGAAAATATGACCAGAAGAAAACTAACCCTAAAACTAAGAGAAAGAAATATACAGGGCTACAATAATCTAGGACATATATGGACAGTCTTGTCTTTAAGTTATCTGTGGATTCCGAAAGTTAATGGTCTTTGAAGACTGTCCATATATGTCTAGGATTTCTTTCGGAGAATGGATTGAACCCAAATTACTTACTATATATACTGTAGATGAAACAGGAAAAAAGCTCAAAAATGGTGAAGTTCCTCTAATTAATGATGGGACTTATGGCAACTATAAAAAGTTGCTCTTTATTCTGGAAATGTATTTAGTCAGTTTAGGCATAAACCAAGCCAAAGAAATCTTACTTGTAGCTGATGGAGCTGACTGGATTTGGCAACATATTCCTCCTTTACTAAATCGTTTGGGTTGTGGAGATTTTACTCATTATCTTGTTGATTTTTATCATGCTACGGAACATTTACAAGATTTTGCGGATGCTGCTTTTAGTAAGGAAAAAGAAAGATTGACTTGGTTCATTTCAGCCCGTAAAGCTTTAAAAAGCGGATGGGACCGATATGCCGTCGCACGGCATATCGCACGCGCACCAAGCAGCGGAAAAATAGATGAATTACTTGAACAGATGAAACCGGTCAGAAAATTAAGTCGTGGGTCTCGTCGTAAAATCATGACCAATCAAATCAATTACTTGGATAAACGACGAAATAAGGGTTACAAGGATATAGATTTAAGGGAGGCTTCAATAAGAGACCATTGGAGAGCGTAAACAAGTAACTTTACTACCAAGCCTCCCTTAAATCTTAATTCCTCTCTCGGGGTTTATTAAACTATGATAAAATTTCTCAATTAAATTTACCAATTGGTAGTGGTGAATCACGAAAGTTTAATCCGTCAAGCTGTTAATTTACGTTTAAAAGGTAACGGAAAATTCTGGTTAAAAGAAAATGCGGAAATTATTTTACACCCTCGTTGTCAATGGCTTTCGAGAGCTTGGTCTGATTTCACAAATTCTATCTTAACTTGGAGAATTTATCCAGGTACTAGCTAACATTATTGAGGACAAATAAAAATCGAAAAATATCTTTTTTCTCCCGAATATAAATGATTCGGGAGAATTTTGATGTTTAATTTTTTGTGTATATTTTTGTTTTTAAATTCTGCCTACTCTTTTTAACGCCAAAACATCTTTAAACTTCAAAATTTTCTCGCTTGTTTAGCGATCGCGAAGAGAACGTTTCGCGATCGCCCTAGACGAAACCAACTTTTTCCGATTGCTCCCAAGGTCGAAATCCCTTAGTAAGCCGAGAGTAATCAAAGCCGAATCCTCTGGAGGGCAAAGGACGAGTGAAAAAGCGAATGCCCAACTGTAACGGAAGGGATAGGGGTTCAAGATTTGCCCCTGACCGAAAGGAATAGCAGAATTCACTTGGGTCACATACGGAATAGAAACTTTACATTCAAAGGAATGAACTCGATGAAAAGTTGGATACATCAACCAGATGTAAATGGACAAAGAGAATCACTAACTGACTGGAATCAGATTAATTGGAAGAAAGTCAACAAAGTGGTTAAATCCTTAAGAAAGCGGATATTTCGTGCCAGAAAACTTGGTCAGTGGAAGCAGTTAAGAAGATTGCAGAAACTGATGATGAGATCGTATGCCAATCTATTGTTAGCCGTTAGACAAATTACCCAAATTAATCAAGGGAAACTAACCGCAGGAGTGGACAAACAAGTCTTGAAAACACCTGCTGAAAGAGTTAAATTTGTACAACAATGGCAGGAAAGAAAAGCACAACCCACCAGGAGAGTGTATATCCCGAAAGCCAACGGCAAAAAGCGTCCACTGGGAATCCCGACGGTGGTGCGATTCGTTTAGATCGAAGTTAGGTCTATCCCTTGTAAGGAGACACTTAGAGATATTTCTAAACTAACGTAAATCTAGCAAATGTTCATTTTTTGAACCTTGACAACTTAACATTCATGTAGGTGTAAATCCTACCGTCGAAGTATTCGATTGACAGCATAACCCACAGTGATTTGGTGTTTGGTAAACCAGACGCTGAAGCTGGGTTAAATGCCCCTCTCACTACTAGCCGAATGTGGTGATGGGCTAGCAAATCAACTATGTCTACACAAGGAATCCTTTCTAAGCTAATAACTGCTTGGATTAATCGTATGAATCATCGTCAGGATTAACTTGCCAAACGGCTGAAAATGGCAGGGTGCAAAAGCACAAACCTAATGTACCAGCAGCATCATTGTTCTGAACTGGAAATACTTACATAGGTCGGTGAAAAGAGGAAGACTAAGGTTGAGCAGAATGGATGTTAGGAACGAAGTAACCCCGTTTTAGCTCTCAAGTACAGGTCGAATACTTGAGTAGTAACCAGCACAAGCTACTACGGGTAAGGATTGTGTAAGAAGCCAATGCCTTAACTCGAATGGGACGAGTATAGCTCCACAAACGGAGAAGAGTAATTTCAAGGATACGCCGACGTACACACTGCGACAAACACAAATAAATGCTTCTATGTAATTAACAAGTTATGAACTCACCGAAGTATAAATGGAATAATTGGGACGAAATCGATTGGAAAATCGTGGAAGTTGCAATATTTAAGTTACAGAAAAGAATTTATAGAGCAAGTCAACGTGGTGATGTCAAATTAGTTCACTCATTACAGAGATTACTTACAACTTCTTACTTTGGCAAGCTCTGGGCAACCAGAAAGGTAAGCCAAGATAATGCGGGCAAGAAAACTGCGGGGGTAGATGGTGTTAAATCATTGAACCCTATTCAACGCCTTAAAATGGTCAACAACCTCCAAATAAATGGTAAAAGTAAGCCAACTCGACGAGTTTTGATACCAAAACCCAATGGAGAAAAAAGACCTCTTGGAATACCCACCCTGGAGGAAAGAGCTAAACAATGCCTCGTCAAACTAGCAATAGAGCCACAATGGGAATCACAATTCGAGGAAAATAGTTACGGCTTTAGACCAGCAAGGTCAGGACACGATGCCATAGAAGCAATCTTTCTGGCTATTCGTAGCCAACCAAAATATGTTTTAGATGCCGATATCGCAAAATGTTTTGACAAAATTAACCACAATAAATTACTGGCAAAACTCAGTACCTATCCAACACTTAGTAAACAAGTAAAAGCTTGGTTAAAGAGTGGAGTAATCGATAAATCTTGGTCAGCCACATCTGAAGGAACGCCTCAAGGTGGCGTAGCCAGCCCACTCCTAGCAAATATTGCTTTACATGGGATGGAACTTGAAATCAAGAAATACGCGAGAACTTGGAAAGGAAGAAAAGAAAAAAATGAACGGTCAATAAGCCTTATTAGGTATGCAGACGATTTTGTCATTCTACATAAAGACTTAGAGGTCATTCTTAACAGCCAGAAAATTATTGAAAATTGGTTAGAAGATATTGGTCTGGAACTGAAACCAAGTAAAACCCGCATCTCTCATACTCTAGACGAATATGAAGGAAACACAGGTTTCGATTTTTTAGGATTTACCATAAAACAATTTCCAGTTGGAAAACATCATAGTGGTAAATCATCACACCAAGAAATCTTAGGTTTTAAAACTATTATCAAACCCTCGAAGGAGAAAATTAAAGCCCACATTAAAAGTTTAGGCAAAGTAATAACAAAGCACAAAAGTAGCCCACAAATAGCCTTAATAAATAATCTGAATCCAATTATTAGAGGGTGGTCAAATTACTATAGTGCAGTTTGCAGTAAAGAAACATATTCTTACTGCGATCATATCTTATACCTGCAACTCAAAAGATGGGCTGAAAGAAGACATCCAACGAAATCTAAAAAATGGGTCAAGAATAAATATTGGCACGCAGAAAAAGATAGAAATTGGGTATTTGGTGTCCAAGAATCAGGAGAAATCATATTCTCCATGACAGAACACACTGAAACTCCTATTGTAAGGCACACAAAGGTCAAGGGGAATCTTAGTCCTTTTAATGGTGATTTTGTATACTGGTCA
Organism: Pleurocapsa sp. MO_226.B13; assembly: GCA_030064795.1. The sequence continues at coordinate 9,457 of JASJEI010000301.1, forward strand.
TCCCGAAGAGGAAAATACCCAGTCACATCATCATCAATAGCAAAAATGTTGAAATCTCAAAAGGGCAAATGTAATTACTGTGGATTATATTTCAAAGAAGAAGATTTGATAGAAAAAGACCACATTATCCCAACATCAAAAGGTGGAAAGGATACATACGAAAATCTACAACTACTTCATCGACATTGCCATGACAAGAAATCAAAGACTGATGGTTCGTATGACCAACCATTTAAACCAGTTAAACTACCTGACGGGTGGCGATGGAATGAATACGATATCCTAATAACTTGATAATGATTTGTACCCATGACAAGGGGTTTGTCGGAGAGAAGCCGTATGAAGCAAAAGTTTCAAGTACGGTTTTGAAGACGAGCGTGAGGGGTGACTCTCGCGCTTAGTTTAACTACGACCGCGCCTTACAAGGAGTAGTCAACTGAATTGAGAGTTAGAAGTCCGCATCAGACAATTGGCAAACACATTGAGTAGCCGTGTGAAGGGAAAACTTTCATGCACGGTTTCGGAGGAGAGGGGAGAGGTAGAAATACCCTCCTCGACTCTAATATCTCGCTGTTGAAGAAGTTAGAAGACACTTGGGTATGGAAACCCAACGTCAGTGGTCGGATTTGGCAATTGCACGCACCACTCCTCTTATTTTAGGGCTGTTTTCTTTAGTTACTCTTTTGGCTCATCATTTACAAGCCAATTTTACTTGGACTACTAGACAAAAAAGTTGGTATGTTAAATCTCTGCCCACTTTTTCTGATGCCTTAGCTCTAGTGCGCCGATTTCTATGGGAAGAGCACTTTTTCCATGTCATCTAATTCTGCTGACATCATAAAAGTCCCTCGTTCTTTATTCAATCGTTTGAGAGATCTTGCTATCTATGCTGCTTGATTGGATAAAGTCGAGCTTAGAGGATGTCTGAAAAGTAAAATCAACTGTGTTTTAAGTTTTTCGATGTTTTACACGATTTGATTTTTCTCTTGACTTTTTTCTGATTTCCTTAACTTGTGACCAATGATTGATGGCGAAGTCCAACGACCAAATAATTTACCCAAGGAAGCCATTTCCCGCATTAACTCCTCAAAGGCTTCCGGTGTAAGAGACTGAGGACCATCGGACAGTGCTTTTGCTGGGTCGGGGTGAACTTCAATCATCAACGAGTCTGCACCAGCTGCAATCGCTGCCATTGCCATTGTGGACACAAACTCTGCTTTCCCAGTAGCATGGCTTGGATCAATCATAATCGGTAAGTGGGTAAGCGTTCGCAACACTGGAATTGCAGATATATCCAAGGTATTGCGGGTATACTTGTTGTCAAAGGTGCGAATTCCCCGCTCACATAAAATCACATTGGGATTACCTGCTGCCAAAATGTACTCAGCTGCCATCAGCCAATCTTCAATGGTGGCAGAAAAACCACGCTTGAGTAATACTGGTTTACTGGTAGCACCTACTTTTTTTAGCAGAGAGAAGTTCTGCATATTCCTTGCACCAATTTGCAGCACATCTGCAACTTCTGCAATCTTTTCCAGGTCAGCTGCATCCATGACTTCGGTAATGATGCCTAAACCAGAAGCTTCACGCGCTTTGGCAAGCAAACCTAAAGCACTTTCACCATAACCTTGAAAAGCATAGGGTGAAGTACGGGGTTTATAGGCTCCACCACGTAGAAACTTTGCGCCTGCAGCTTTAACGCGCAGTGCTGTTTCTAAAATCATTACTTCATTTTCTACAGAACAGGGACCAGCTACAACCACGCAAGGATAATGTTGACCAAAGGTAACTAAACCATTGGGTGTGGATACAACTACTTCCGATGCTTCGCCGCCACGAAATTCCAAAGAAGCGCGTTTGAAGGGTTTTTTCAATTTTATAACTTGCTCAATACAAGGGCTGAGTTGTTGAATTTGTTGAGAACTAATAGCTGCTGTATCACCTAGTAAACCAATCACGACTTTGTGAGTGCCGATTGATTTTTCTGGTGTGACATTCCAGCGAGATATTTCTGACATTATTTGCTCAATTTCTGCTGCTGATGTATATGGTTTCATCGCAATAATCATGATTTAAATTTTCCTCCATTTTTTGGATTATTTTAGTAAAAATTACATCAATAATTACTTTCTAATGAAAAGTTAATACTTACTACAAAATATCAATATTATTTGGAAAGCAATAAACACAGTTTTCTTCAATGCAGAGGATGAATTTAAAAAACATATTCTTCCACTACCTTGTTGGCAATCAAATGCTCCTGAATGATTCTCTCAATTAATTCCGTGGTTACATTACGATACCAAACCTCATCGGGATACACTACCAGAATCGAACCTTGGCAACAAACTAGCAAGCATTTTGATTTATTTGCCCCGATCTACTTAGATATGAAAGACAGCCAAACTTCAGCTTTGTGAATAATCTATACAAGTTCCTATAAGAGTAGCTAATGCTGCTTAACCATTCACCGAAATTCTCTGGCTGCTTTTTCAGTTTCAGGTATTAATAAACACCTTTTTGAGAACCATTTATTAATACCAGATCGCGTAATTCTTGGGAACGTTTTATTGCTTTTTCAAATGTAGGCATAAATGTTAAAAAGCATCCAATGACATCTCTCTGCTCAGTTTTACTCTTAATCTCTGAACCAATAGGAATAAGATTAGTAGAGAATTTAATTTCTGGTGCTGTTGGAAATGTCAAAGACAGGAACTTACCACAGAAAGGAGGAAGAATATACTGCAAACAAGAATAACCTTTAAAACTATTAACTACTTTGGGAATATCCCCTAAAGCAAGATCTAAAAGCAAATCCTGAATTTCAATACCATAAGCAAAATTAATTGATTGAAGAACATCTGCTCCGACAAATCTGGGATTTAAATCAATTATCTCAACATCACCAGCTTGGACTTTTTGTTTAAAGTCAGTAGAGCGAAAAGTCACGAAAGAATAAAGTTTTCAGCCGCGTACGCGGTGCGCGTCGAAGAAAGTGGGGATTTCTTAAAGATCGAGTTCTCAACTATCAGACTGCGATCGCCTAATTATTTTCTAATAAAAATTAAACTAGAATCTATCAAACTAATTCATTCAATATAAAGGTTCTAGCGATCGCCTTTTCCGAAAGTGACAAAAGAGAGATAAACCTTCTGTATCGGCCTTGGCACAAGCACGCTATCTACTGGTAGGAAATGAGCAAGTCTCACTCCAACATTCTTTTTCTCCATTATGAGGCTTTAGTTAAAGAGCTAAAAATCCATGTAGAAAAACTCGCAGCTTTTCTCGGTAAAAAACTGACTGCTGATGCCATAGAGAAAATCGATGAGGAATCCTCTTTTGCAAACATGAAGGCTAATAGGGATGTAAATTATAGTCAAGTCGCATCAATGGGTTGTGAGATTTGCCCTTTTATCAGGAAGGGACAAGTTGGAGATTGGAGCGACTACTTCACTAAGACTCAAAATCGATTCTTTGAACAGAAGTTTGAAGCCTGGATGGTCAGTAGCGATCTCCAAATAGATTTTGTCTAGTCGAGTATTTTCGACAATAAACAATATCTATTCGAGCAGAGGTAAAAACTTACAAATCAGTCCAACGGTGACGCTAGGAAGTTCTAGCTGAGGGGTAAAACCTACATCCTCTAACTGATACATAATGCGAACTGCTTGAGGATTCATTTCTTGTAAACGATGTCCTACTTTTGGGCCTGTATATTCTGATGCTTGTCCCCAAATCAAGGCGGTAGGAGTGGTTAATTGGGTAATATCTTGAGTCAGATCGAAACAAAGATCTCCCCGTACAAACGAGAGTGCAGCATACTCTGCATTTGGTTGTTGTGCCGATTGCAAATATGCCTCTACGAGTTCGGGATAAACTCGCTCTTTGTTGGCAAATTGTCTTTGTTCCATAAAGCTACGGATGCCAAAGCTAGTAGCAACCCCCGTACTATAAAGCAGACGGTCGATAACGGGGGTTTTTGCCAGTTGCGTAAAGAAATTCTCTTGATAGTTGCGTCCGAATTCGTTTAAGCCTGCTGCGGTAGTCAGGATTAAAGATTTGAATAATTCTGGACGAGCGATCGCAGCCCGAATTGTAAAGGCTGCGGTAAGAGCAGAAGCAATAACGCTAACGGGTTCGCTACAGGTAGATTCGATAAACTTTTGAATAGAGGTAACATAATCTTCTACCTTGTAGTTGTGTTCGGGATGTGCCGATCTACCCCAACCCAACATATCGGGTGCGAGAATGCGATACTCGGTTGCAAATGCTGGATAGACTTTTGACCACTCATAAGCCGAAGAACCACCACCCAAACCGTGTAAAAATACTAAAGTTTCCCTGGAACTTATTTCAGGATCGTTCCAAGGCGGGCGATCGTTGGTGTAATAAACGATATCTCCCAAATGCGATGGGATGGATTTTTGGCTGAAACCAGGAGGGATAAACATTTTTATATTTCTCAATTAGCATCAGTTTTTTTTATCTTATCTTTAAAGCTAAATCAGACTAAAAAGAAAATCTTATAACCTGTGATAGAGTTTTTACCAAAATCAGTTTGTTAGCTTCTAAATAACTACGCGAGCGATATTTAAAAAACCTAGCTTATGAGATCGCGTAAGACAAATTTTTAAGAGGTTAACGAAATATGCAGACTCAAACACCAGAACCAAAATTAGGATTTACTCGCTTTGCCGAACTATGGAATGGTCGTCTAGCGATGATTGGCTTTTTGGTCGCTATAGTTGTTGAAACTATTACTGGACGAGGCATCCTCAGACAGCTTGGTATTATGTAACTTGACAATCATTTTAATTATTATTGTCTTTTTTTTGCTAAAGCAAGATTATAAGAGAAAGTAGGATTTTTGAGTAATACACTCAACTGAAATCTCTTATTTTTTTTGTCCGTAATTTTACTACCAAAGAACAATATTTTAGTCGTTTCAATTCACCTATAGATCGAACATGAACTCTTTTAGATAGAATTTTCTACTGCGACGAACCGCAACTATTTGATCCGTTGTAATTTTATCCTTGGCGATTCTTGCAGCTATATCTGGGATCTTAATTGCTTTTTATGATCAATCTGCTGCGGGAGATGCTTATGAATCTCTAGCCAAAATTGATACGGTCATACCTTATGACTCTCTAGTTTATAGCCTACACAATCTAGCTGGAAACGGCATCATTGGGGTGGCATTGATTCAAATTGTGGTAATGTTTCTCGGTAGAGACCCCAGACGCAGTTGGTTTACGGCTTGGGTAAGCGGTATTTTGTTGACTCTATCCACTATTGGATTGGGTTGGACGGCCGACAACTGCCCGATATATATTACCTAGAAGAGGAACAACAGAGTAACCCCACTACTCAGAAAGATCTTTTCTATAACTGCTTCTAGTAGCGCGTCCAGATTATATTTTTTTTGTTACCCTATCCCCCAAGCTTGGGGGAATCTACACAGCATTTTAGTATAGACGTGGTACTAGGTAGTAACAAAAACGTCGTTCGAGTCTAGATTTGTTCCCGAAGATAAGACAGCCAATGGTGTCTGAGCCACTCCACCGACACCATCAACATCAAAAAATAATTCTCCTGTTGAGGACTCATAGATTAAGCGATGGCTTGCCATGGTTGCAGTAGAACCAAGATAAAACTGTTCTGTTGAGAAAGTTCCTTCTACTAGTCCTCCTCCAAAACCCGCAGCAGACAGGACAATTTGGTCTTCGCCAGCGAAAAAATCGCTAAGAGTATCGATCCCTTCAGCAGTAGTATTAAAGACAAAGCGATCGCTTCCAGCACCACCAAACAAAAGATCTTCACCTTGGTCGCCAACGAGAACATCAGCACCATTACCACCAATCAAGGTGTCCTTACCCAACTCTCCCATAAGAGTATCCTTACCTGCTTGAGCATCGAGGATATCGTCTCCGATGCCACCAAATAAAGCGTCCTGCCCATCTCCACCGTCAAGGGTATCGTTACCCGTATTGCCAAATAGAGTATCGTTGCCACTCAAACCGTAAACAAGATCGTTCCCTGCTTGTCCTGAAAGTTGGTTATTGACATCATTGCCCGTAACAGTATCGTTTCCCGAACCCCCAAGAGCATTTTCAATTATTGCACCGTTAGCAATGGTAAAACCGCCGAAAATGCGTCGATCGGCATCTTCTCCAGTGATGCGTTCTATTAGAGAAACATTTTTCACATAGGAAAGATAACCTCCAGCACCAGGACCTAGAAGAGTCGCTGCACGTAAATCAATGATGGCATCTCCAGAAATTGAGCCAGCCGAGATCGTATCCACACCGCCTGCATCCCAGATACAAGAGTAAAATGTGCCTGCTTCGTTTCTATCTGACAAAACATAAACGTCGTCGCCTGTTTGGTACTCCATGTTAGCTCCATAAAGATACTGAATAGCAGCAATATCGAATGCCATTGGAGTACCTTCATTACCGAAATCACCCCCAGGAAAGAGATCGTTATCATCATCAGCTAAACCATACACGTAAGACATGACCGTATAGATGCCTTGGTTAAGACCAAAGTCTCCTGTATCCAACAAAAAAGAGACACCAGGATAGATCTGGGAGCCTCCCATGCTGTCATGGGGGTGAGCCAATCCCAACCCGTGACCCAGCTCATGTAGCAGTACGGTAAAAGCTTCTCCACCCTGCTGTAGCGATTCTGAATTCCAAGCAAAACCAGTACGATTGAAATAACCAATGCCCATGGTGATGCTACCTGGTGTCTGAAACGCCCCTTGATGAACATCTGAACCTGCATCCACAGAATAAAAACCCAGAGTGGCATTGGGATCGTTGTCTTCTGCTCTCACAAAAGATATATTTGCCACATTTGACCAGGTAGTCAGGGCTGTTTCCATAGCCTCGATTTCATAGCTGAGCCAGGGGTAAGCCCGAAATCCGAGATCTAAACTATCATCATAAGCTTCTGTTCCAGGTCCCCAGAAGGAATAAGTAATAGTGCGATCGCTATCTAGCGTCCAACGATTGCCCCCAAATAAAATACCATCAATATAAACATTCCCTGTAAAAGGAAGGGTATCGTAAGGAGGATTGGGTCTGATGGGGTTATTATTGAGATTTTCTTCATTATTTGAGTGCGATCGCGATAATTCTGCTACTTCTAAGCTTAAATTACTATTGTCAACCTCACCAATCATAATTATCTCCCTAAACTGTTAATTAACTGCCGATTTCGGGGCGATCGGTTATTTGCCCCTACTCTGTCTCAATTAGATTAGCCAAGCCAGTCCCGATTCTTCGATAGCCTAAAGTCATCGACTTTAATGACTTTTGTCATGACTTAATTTCAGCAAGTTGTTCTAAGATTCTTTTAGTCAAAACAGACGTGCGACTTATGACAGCAAGCTCTATACTCCCTAGTTCTCAGACTTTTCCTTCCATCCGCCGAACAATTTTCTACCTAGAGTGGACGATTTTGCTGGTTCACATAGTTGCATCGTTTATAGGAGGGTTTTTTTACGGCAATCAATATGTCTATATCGAAAATGCCTATGTAATTACCTCTGCTGCTCTGGTTTTCTTTGCTCTGTTGAGTTTTTCCTTGCCCCTCAATCGTCCTCTCTGGCAAAGACGAGCCTATATTTTTCTGGAAATACTCTGTCTCATCTTAACTTGCATTTTAACCACAACCGCTTTAGATTTGTTGCTTTATTTGGTTATTGCTAAAAGTTGCTTTTTGCTTAGTCGTCAAGATACTATCAAAATAGCGATCGCTACAGGAATTATTTGGCAAATTTGTCGAATATGGGATATGGAAAACAAAATTGAGTGGTTGGGTACTATCATTCCAGAAGTATTTTCCGATCCTCAAAGGTATATTATTTACATCTTTTTTGAAAACACAGTTGCTTATTTAGCAGGAAGCACGTTTATAATTTTGCTCTGTTTTATTTTTCTTGCGGAGCGAAAAAGCCATGCTAAAGCAGTTTTTTTGAGGGCTGAAGTAGAAAAACTGGCAGCAAAATTAGAAAGAACTCGCATTGCTCGCGATATACACGATTCTCTAGGACATATTCTTACTTCCCTTAATATTCAGCTAGAAGTTGCAGCCAGAATGGAACAGCACGATCCAACCCAAGCTAAACAAGCTCTCAAAACAGCTAAAACTCTTGCATCTCAAGCAGTTCAAGAAGTAAAACTGTCGGTTAACTCAATGCGAGAGGAAAATTTCAACCTGGATCGAGCTTTGATGAACCTAGTTCAGCAATTTCAAGAAAATAGCTCCTATAAGATACAAGCTCGCTTTAATTTTCCGATTCTTCCTCTACAAACTAGCCATCAAATCTACTGTATCGTGCAAGAAGGTCTGACTAATATTCAAAAACACAGCAAAGCTTCTTTGGTTCGGCTTTACGGTGAGACAACCCCAGAGCAAATTAGTTTAAAAATAGCCGATAATGGAATTGGTTTCGAGCCTCATAGATTGAATTCTGGCTTTGGCTTGAGAGGAATGCAAGAACGGGTACAAATGCTAGGAGGACAAATTAAGATTGATAGTAGATCGCGAAAAGGCACGCAGATTCAAGTAAAGATTCCACTTGGTTTTTAAGATAGATATTGTTAGTGGTTAGTACGGGCGTTTCGCGAAACGCCCGTACAGTGGTTAGTGAATCAACGTGGGTTAAGATGATTAGACTTTTGTTAGCAGACGACCAACCTCTATTTCGTCAAGGGTTAGCTTCTCTACTTTCTTTAGAGGCAGATTTAGAAGTAGTGGGAGAAGCTAATGAAGGCAAAAAGGCGATCGCCCTAGCGGAACATCTTCAACCCGATATAATTTTGATGGACGTGCGAATGCCAGTTTGCAATGGAGTAGAGGCTACCCGTGTCATTCATCAACGTTTTCCTTGGATTCGGATCTTAGTACTAACTACCTTTGATGAGGATGAATATGTACTGCATTCTCTGCAAGCAGGAGCTTTGGGTTATTTGCTTAAAAGTACCCCTTCTCTAGAAGTAGCAGCAGCAATTCGCAATCTATACAAAGGCTACAGTCAACTCGGTCCAACTATTGCCCCTAAAGTATTTTCGCAACTAAATCCAGAGGATTTAACTCAAAAAAATAATTATGAGGGAGTTTTTAGCGATCGCGAAATTGAAATCTTAACTCTGCTTGCTCAAGGAAAAAATAATCGAGAAATTGCCTCCTTACTACATCTAACCCAAGGAACAGTTAAAAATCATTTAACTAATATTTTTATTCAACTAGGAGTGCGCGATCGCACTCAAGCAGCCCTTTGGGCGCAAAAAAACCTGAGCTAAACCACTGTAATAACCAAGATCGAAGTAGAAGTCATAGAAAACTTAGAAATTCTTACTGTTCCAGGATTACTGCCAGATTGGGAACTTTCGAGATCCGATCTGTGGTTTCCTTTGTTTAAACCGCATCTAGTTTGAAACCTGTAGTTTTATAGATTAAGACAACTAAGCGAGCATATTGCAATAGCCCATCGATCATATTTTCCATCCGTGAAATCCGTTCTCGCTGTAGATGCAAATAGTTTTGAGTCTCATCGGTTAGCTTGTCTTCTAAGTAAATCTAGTTTTTGTCGGGCAAGCTGGACGATTTCTTGAAGATCCTGTTGTTGAGAGTCATTACTCTCTAAATCTTCTAATTCGTTTAAACTGGCGGGCAAATCGGCGATCGCTTGCTGGTATGGTTGCAAAAAATTAGTTTGTTTGGCGATCGCATATCCTCTAACCCCTGTTTTGGCACTAGTCAGTAAAAATAGTAGGTTGTTAGCTTCGATCGTGGTTGATTCAGTCTGGTCGATTTCTCGATGAACGGCGATCGCATCATTTCTTAGTTCGATCCAAACAGTCAAAATCGCGAGCGTACAAATTGCTGGTATGGTTAGAATCAATCCACCCCGATAACTGACAGGTATTCTCGACCAATAACGATTCAGCTTGTTGAAAGAAAATTTGGGCATATTGCAATTAGCTTACAAATACTTGAGCCTCGCATTCACCCAGACTAATTACTAATTTACCTTTTTGTGCCTCAACATTGTAATCTTGCGTCCATTCATGCCAAGTACCAGCAGCAGGAAAGCGATCGACGGTGTAATCTTGTAAGAAATTGTCGGAGAAGTTAATTACCACCACCACGCGGGAACCTTCATTATTCCAGCGAGTATATGCCAGAACCTTAGTTTCTGGATCTTCATGAAAGAATTCGATATTATCGGTACGTAGAGCATGATTTTGGGTTCTGAGGGCAATCAAGCCCCGATAATAGTCCAGTAAGCTCTGATTGTCATTATTTTCTAATAATTGCCAATCAATTTTTGCTTCCTCTTCGGGGTTGTATTCACCGAACTCATTACCCATCCAAACCAAAGGTACGCCAACTACGGTAAATAATAGAACTACACCTAACTTAGCTCGATTAAATGCTTCTTTGCCAAAGATACTGCGCTGACCCAACTCAGCCATAATGTATTTATGGTCGTGACAGGTAATATAATTAATTACGCTAGTTGCACCCTGATAACCCTGACGCTCTGGGGCAACAACTTCTTTAAGAGCTTCTAAATCAAAGTCATCACCGCTGATGTGTTTTAAGATCTGTTGATAAAAGCTTTCGTGCCAACAGGCATCCATCGGTCTACCGTATCCTGCCAAATCGGGTTTTTCAGGAATGTATTCAATGGTGTTAAAAAATGGCTTCATAGAGGCAACTTGCCTCGCTTGTTCGCTGATCCACGAAAGAAAATCGGTGTTGCCAATTTGCTTACCCGCATCAAAGCGAATACCGTCGATATGATATTCTTCGATCCAAAACCTGACCACATTGCCGACAAATTGCCATGCAGGTTTAAGATCTAAATTCTCGTCATAATGTTCGTAATTAAATTCGGGGCCCCAACTGTGTTCTGGATCGCTCGGTTCGCTACTATACCAGTAATCATGGTCGATTTGAGTCAGCGGTGCTTCAGTATCAGAATGATTAAAAATAATGTCTAATAATACTCGAATGCCTCTAGAATGGCATTGATCGATTAAACGCTTTAAATCTTCTGTCGAACCGTAACTCGACTCTACAGCAAAATAATGACGGGGTGTGTAACCCCAACTCATGTCCCCTGGATATTCTTGGATCGGCATTAATTCTAGAGCATTAATCCCCAGTTCGCTCAAATAATCCAATTTATCAATAACGTCGGTAAACTTACCCCGCTCTTGTTTATCCGCTTCACCACCAGAAAAACCGCCGACATAGACTTCATAAATGACTAGCTCTTCGTTACTAGGTAAAGCTCGAGCGTCATGTTGCCAAATGTAGTCATCGACAATCCTTTTGCCGTCTTTGATGCGAACTATACTATTTTGGCTAGCATCATCAATATCTGTAGCATAGGGATCGCTGATTTCCACCCATTCATCGGGTTCGAGAAACCAAGATTTTGACTGGAGGCGAAACTTATACTGATAAACCCCATCCTCTAGCTCAACTTTGGCTTTAAAATAACCGCGATCGTCTTTTTTCAGCGATATTTCTGACCAATCAGAGAAGCTTCCTTTGAGAGTTGCACTATTGTTGTAGGGAGCAAATAACTTAAATTCGATTGAGTTAGTCATTGGGGTGACACGGTATTGCCAGTAGTTTAGATAATCATATGGAAGTCTTCTTCAAGTATCTATCTGTCTGAAGAGATAAATTACCAGCAATAGTTACTAATTATCAGTTTGGGGTTTGGGGTTATTAGTTATTAGTAGGGGCGAACGGCACTGAAAGCCCTTACAGTCATTAGTTGTATTTCCTCGTGCCTCGTGCCTCGTGCTTCATTCCTTGTTCCTCATTCCTCTCCCTTACCAAAAACTTTAAATAGACGCGATCGCCGTTTGATATAGGACGTAGTACTCTGTCAATAATTAATTGATGGGTTGGGAGAAGCAGGGGAAGCAGGACAAAGGCTTTAGCCGCATGTAGCAGGGGAAGATACTTATTAATATTTATCTCTCAAATCAATGTTGACAGACCAGTAGATAGATTTCTCTCTAATAGTAGAGAAAAAATTTACTGAAATTGAGGAAAATATAATTGAGAGGGAGATTGGAAAGGGCTTAAATATGAGACGTTCTAAAAATGTAGAAAATACAATCGCGATCGCCAACAAAATAAATCAAGATTGCCAACTAACCCAGAATCTGAATCGAGCCAGACTCGATCGATTAAGCTGGATTTTATTGATGATCGCCACAATTTTATTTGCCTGGACGAGTCCGCTCGATAATAAGGCGATCGCCAGTCAAGCGAGCTTAATTCCCTCTCCTAGTTTGCAGTCAGAACAGCCAGCAGAAATATTAACGGCAAACAGCGATACTCTACCTCCTGAAGTTAAAAGTGCTGTCCTCAACGATACGGTAAAACGAACTAGCAAAACCATCTCCGCTTTGAGAATACTCTCGGCTCAACCAAAGGAATGGACAGACGGCTGTCTGGGTCTCGGTAATCCAGATGAATTATGTACCCAAGCGATTACTCCTGGTTGGCAAATCGTAGTTACCGATGGTTTAAGAGATTGGACTTATCGTACCGATGATACGGGAAAGGCAGTCAGATTAGAGCAGCTTGATGGGAGTGGTAACTAAGTAAAAACGGGGAATTAAATATTTTTTGCTACTTCTATAATTTGATTGCGTAACCATTGGTGTTTTGGTCGCATAGTATTCATCGAGGGCAATTAAGAGAGTGTTTGTAAATAAAAAATTAAGCAACGGATTGCTCATTCCGAGCTAGACGTTTAGACATTAAATGAACCATTGCGATATAAATTAGAGATTCGCGCTCTTTCGGGGAGCTTTTCGTAATCTACTACCAAGCGACGTTTCTGAATTAACCAGGCAAAAGTTCGTTCTACAACCCATCTCCTAGCTAATAATTGAAACCCTTTTCCCTCTCTTTTCATTACTTCTACAGTAGCCGATGATAGGCTTTCAACCGCTTTTCTAAATCTTGCCCCCTGATAGCCTTGATCTACCCAAATTAATTCTAGTCGGTCAAGATTCTCTTGTGACTCAAGCAGTAATGCTAGTCCATTAATGCGCTCTGAGCCATTAGCTTCAGTGACTATCACTTCTAACAATAATCCCAATGTATCCACTAAAATATGGCGCTTTCTACCTTTTACTTTCTTGCCACCGTCAAAGCCATATACCTCCCCCTTTTGACCGTCGTTTTTACGGACTGGCTATCTATAGCCCCTGCACTTGGTTGGTTGCTTTTCTCTTCCTACATGCGGCGAACTATGCGCCTTTGTTGCTGTCTTAATTCTTCCCGAAGTAGTCGATTCATTCGATACCAAACTTTATTTTTGTTCCATTTGTCAAAGTAAGTTCTTACCGTTGACCAATGAGGAAAATCATGAGGCAATGCTCGCCACTGACAACCTTCTTCCAGCAGATACAAGATGGCATTAACTACTTCCCTTAAATCCGTGCTTCTCTTGCGCCCGCGTAACTTGCTTTTTGGCAGTAATGGTTCAATTATTATCCAACGAGCGATCGCGCTCTGTCAGAAGGATAAGCTTTTCTCACTGTCTATACTAATTTGCTTCAATTTGTTTCTTTTCTTTTACAACTAAATCTCCTTCTGAATAGTCTTCTTTATTTTCTTTTTACAAACAGTCTCTAATAAGTTTAAATCTAGTTGACGCAGATTTCTATAATCAATATTTATTTCTCGATTCCAGTTATTATCGATGTCATTGATATCCATTATCTATCGTATTTCTTTGACTATTTTTTTTAGTTTTATTAATCTACATAAACAAACTAAAATTTGCAATTTATCTCCGTTTTTCATGATATTCAGCATAATAAATCTGAATTATTGAAATTTATTAATGTATGGCAAGCAAAGATAAATCTAAATATTTATTAACAAAGAAAAGTTTAACTATTTTGTTAATAAAAGCATATTTTAGTTGGGGAAAATTCAAAAAACAGACTAAATCTAACAAGCATAAAAACTATGAATCGATTAGAAAATAAAGTGGCTTTAGTTACGGGTGGTGGTTCTGGTATCGGTCGTGCCACGGCATTAAAATTTGCTGCTGAAGGGGCATCGGTGGTGATTGGCAATCGTAACGAAGAGGCTGGTCAGAAAACAGTGGAATCGATTGAACAGGCTGGAGGCAAAGCGAGTTTTTATCAGACTGATGTTAGTAAATTAGAAAATGTAAGGGATTTAGTTAAACACGCTGTAGATACATACGGTGGGTTGAACATGGCGTTTAACAATGCAGGTGCAGAAGATCCTCAAGCAATGACACCAGATCAGACCGAAGATACTTTCGATCTCTTAATGAATGTCAATGTTAAGGGGGTTTGGTATTCCATGAAGTGTGAAATTGAGCATATGCTGGAGAATGGTGGTGGAACAATTGTCAATACCTCCTCGATCGCAGGACTAATTGGTTTTCCTGGTCATGGGCCCTATGTCGCATCCAAACACGCGGTGATGGGTTTAACCAAAACTGCTGCTTTAGAATATGCCAAACAAGGAATTCGGATTAATGCAGTCTGTCCAGGGGCGATCCAAACTCCAATGTTAGAAGAGTTTACTGGTGGAGATAGTTCGACTATTGAATATATGAAATCTCTTCATCCGATCGGTAGGTTAGGAAAACCTGATGAGATTGCTAACACCGTGGTTTGGCTTTGTTCTGACGAAGCTTCTTTTGTTTTGGGACAGGGTATTACAGTAGACGGTGGTTTTACGGCAATTTAGCTATTATGGTAATTCTCTCTCAATTGAGAGAGTTATTCGGCTTATGGTCATTAGTCATTAGTCTTTTGTTATTGGTTAGGTTCGCGAATAATTTAGGACTGCTATAGATATTGGCCGATAGCTTTAAAAATCAATTCTAAACTCTAAACCTCGCTCAATAAAACCCAATCTTTTATATAGTTGATGTACTTTTGGGCGAGATTTTCTGCTAGTAGCAATCAGTTTGTAACACCCTTATTATCTAGCAGCTTGCATAACTTGTTGGACTAATTTTGTTCCCAAACCTTTACCTCTTTGACTTTCAGCTACATAAACATCTTCAAGTAATCCAAAAGGTTCATGATGTAGTTCATTATGCATTAAGTAAAGATATGCCCTGGCAATTTCTTGGTTATTTTCCACTAGAGAAAATTTGATTCCTTTGGCAGTAATAGTTTCAGTATTGATATTCATCGCAGCGATCGCCTTATCGATCGGCGTAATAACTACTTCAAATTGGTAATACAGCTTTATTTTTACCATCGATTTTTCTCTCGGTCGGCGTTAATTGTCTTAAGCTTTACTTGAATTTTCTTAAGCTTTACTTAAACTAGATAAAGTGCGATCGCCCTATTTCAAAAATTTGAGAAGTAAGAAAAATGAATAAATTACCTAAAATTAGCAGTATACAATTGTATATTGTTTTACTTGTTTTTATTCCTTTTTTACGGCTTTGTTGGCAAATAATTAATGAAAATTATCCCGATTTAGATTTTCGTGTCTTAGAAAGATTAAAAGAACCAAGGCATTTTTTAATCGATCGACTATCAATAATCATTTATCAAATTGGTGGGGCATACATTACAGGAATTATAGTGGCGATCGCTCTGGCAATTTTAGTTTATAAACGTTATTGGCAAGAGGCAAAATCTCTAGCTTTTGCTACTTTGGGGATTTTATTACTAGTAGACCAAATCCTCAAACCATTATTTAATCGTCGTCGCCCTCCCAAACCCAGATTAGTTCATGGTTTGAGCCGAGAAAGTTTTCCTAGCGGTCATTCGGCGGGAAATTTGGTGCTTTACTTTTATCTATCTTTTATTTTGGCCGTGCGATATCCTCATCTAACCAAATATATCTACGGTTTGGCTACCATTATCGTCTTGCTGGTAGGTTGGAGTAGTATTTATACTAACGCTCATTGGGCAACGGATGTCATAGCAGGGTATGTTTTTGGCTACCTCTGGCTATTAGTTAGTCTGGCTGTTTTAAAATTTTCCCATCGTAAGTCATCTAAAAGCAAAACACAAGATTGATTTTTACTGCATAATAAACAGTATTAAGTTTATTTACAGTGTTAAGCGATGGGGATTGAGCAACAAGAATACCGTCAACGCCAGCAAGAGTTAATGTCCAAAGTTGGTAATGGTACGGCAATTTTTCGCAGTGCGCCGATGGCAACCATGCACAACGATGTGGAGTATACTTATCGTCAGGAAAGTAGCTTTTACTACTTGACTGGTTTTAACGAACCAGAAGCAGTAGCGGTATTTGCTCCCCATCACGAAGAACACCAGTATATTTTATTTGTCCAGCCCAAAGATCCCGAACGAGAAACCTGGACGGGATATCGTTGTGGTGTCGAAGCAGCTAAGGAAATCTATGGTGCAGATGAAGCCTATCCGATCTCTGAATTAAACGAAAAGCTACCCCAGTATTTAATTAACGCCGATCGCATTTACTATCATTTAGGTGACGACGAGCATTTCAACAACACGATAATTTCTCATTGGCAGAAACTGATGCGGGGCTATCAAAAACGAGGCAAAGTCCCCTTAGCAATTGAAGATACACGTCCGCTAATCTTTCCCATGCGCTTGGTTAAAAGTCCTGGAGAAATTGCCATGATGCGTCAGGCGACCAAAATCTCGGCAATGGCACACAACCACGCCCGCGAATTTACTCGCCCAGGACTATATGAATATCAAGTACAGGCGGAAATCGAGCATATTTTCCGCAAAGAAGGCGGAATCGGCATTGCCTATCCTTCAATCGTGGCATCGGGAGAAAATGCTTGCATTCTCCACTACATAGAAAACGATCGCCAGATGCAGGACAACGAACTACTACTGATTGATGCAGGGTGTTCCTACGATTACTACAATGGCGATATTACCCGTACTTTCCCCGTCGGTGGCAAATTTACTCCCGAACAAAAAGCCCTCTATGAAATAGTCTTAGAAGCGCAGCTACAGGCGATCGCGGAAGTTCAACCAGGCAAGCCTTACAATGAGTTTCACGATATTGCTGTCTGTGTCATCGTTCAAGGTCTACTCGACTTGGGACTACTAAAAGGCGACTTGGAAGAGATGATCGAGGAAGAAAAATACAAGCCTTTTTATATGCACCGCACTGGACATTGGTTGGGTTTGGACGTTCATGATGTGGGAGTCTATAAACATAATGAAGACACCTGGCAAAATCTCCAGCCAGGACATATAGTTACCGTCGAACCAGGAATCTATATTTCTCCCTATATTAAACCCGCCGAAGGACAACCCGAAATCCCCGATAACTGGAAGGGTATTGGCATTCGTATCGAAGACGATCTTCTGGTAACTGAAGATGGACACGATATTCTCACTGCTGATGTACCCAAGTCAGTTGAAGATATGGAAAGGTAAGATTGCTGCGCTTAAGCAACAAGGAATAAGGAACAACTGTAGGGGCGAACGGCCGTTCGCCTCTACTGAAAACTAACGACTAACGACTACCAAAGTTACTGAGAATGAAAATTACGGAATTAACAGAAGAAATTATTCGAGGTAAGGGGTATGTGGTGTTACCCGATCTGTTAAGCCTCAAGGAAACCACTGAAGCTAGAAACACGATCTTAGAACTTGCTCGACAAGAAAAACAAAACGGTAAATTGGTCGTGCAAGGTAAAAAAGAAAGACTCTATGGCTTGATTTATAAAAGTGAAGTCTTTGCTAAATTGGTACAAGATGAATTAATTCTCTCGATAATTGAGGCAATTCTAGGAGAAGATATCATTCTTGGGGGCTTTTCGGCTCATATTCTCAACCCAGGCTCGAAAAGGATGGGTATTCATGTAGATTATCCCTATTGGGCAATGTCGTCTCCCTTTCCCAGATATCCGATTTTAGAAATCCAGGTGATATGGATGATGGAAGATTTTACTGCCGATAATGGCGCGCCTTTATTTGCAGCGGGGACGCAAAATTTAGCTACCAAGCCCGACAAGAGAAAGTTTGAGAGAACCGCCGAAAAAATTACGGGAACAGCAGGGACGGCAATTATTTCTCATGGTCTATGTTGGCACGATACTTCCCTTAACAAAAGCGATCGCCCTAGAGTATCTTTACTGGCAAACTATACACCACAATATGTTCATCCTCTAGAGAATAATTTATTTGACTTTCAACCAGAAGCAAGTGAAAATTTTAGCCCCAAGTTAAAAAAACTACTGCGCCACACCTGGATGTCTAAAAATCAACCGATGTACGGTATGAAATTTATCAAATAGTCGCTTAACTACGATTATGGAGGAAATTAAGCTAGATGAATTCAAACAAAAAATAGCCACGGTGTACGATCGCCGTCAAGAAACTTACGATCGAGGTGGAGAAGATAATTGGCACTACAAGTTAGCTTGTCGTCTAGTAGAGTGCGCCGATCTTCAAAAGGGACAGAAGGTTTTAGATTTTGCTACAGGTACGGGAATGGTAGCCATAGAAACTGCTAACAAGGTTGGTTCTTCGGGAGAAGTTATAGGCATTGATATTTCTTCAGGATTACTTGCGGTTGCTC
>JASJEI010000302.1 GCA_030064795.1 Pleurocapsa sp. MO_226.B13
ATTTAGAACAGCAGAAAATAGAGCTAAGCGATTGTCAGAAATTGTGGCACGACTGTCAAGATAATACTTTAACTCTCAATTATGGTTGTTGGTTATCGCCTAGCATTTTATATTTAGAGGCAACTGTAAATCAGCATTGGGTACTCAATGAAGTCAAAATTTTAGCCTGTTCTTCCCGTAAGTATGCTGTAACCAAGGCTAATTTTTTCCAAATCTCGGAGAACCAAGTTGCGGGAGTTGCCTGTTTTGAGCAAGAGCTATATTTAGAAAGTCACGATCGCTATCATCTGGGTTTGAATTATCGCCAAAATTTAATTTTAATAGAAACAACTATTTCTCAAAAAGCTTATGGTTTGGAATTTATCGAACATCTCAAAACTAAACCACAATATCAAAAACATTTAATTCGAGAAAAATCCTGTAGATCGATAATCGATCTCATCCCAGAAAACCTCAAACCAGAAGCAAAAGATCTGTTAAACAAAATTCAATATTTTCTCGACATTCCCCCATTAAACTATGTCGATCCTAACCTGCCATTTAAAATTTTTATCGACTACATCATCCCTCTAAAATATGATGGTCTATTTTTCAGTGGCTGGTTGCAAGATCCCTATCAGATGCTAGAAAAGATGGTAGCGATCTCTGCTTTGGGTTTTTCTCTAGAGCTAGGCGATCGAGATATTTATCGTCTCGAACGAAGAGATGTCAATGAGTTTTTGCAAAATACTCGCTACGGTAATTTTGAGGGAAAGTTGGGTTTTTGTGCCTACGCCCAAGTACCAGACTCAATTCGCCAAACAATTCAAGGATTTGCCGAACTCCATAGCTTTCGCTTTATCGTCAAACTAAAGGGCAATATTGAAATAGAAATTATTCCTGACGTTAAATATGGCGATTTCTATAATGCCCGACGACAAGTAATGCAAATTGCCAGTCCCGATAAAGTTTCTGAGCCAATGCTAGCCAACTGCATCGCTCCTACTGGTTTGAAATTGCAACAACTCTGTATCGAACAGGTCAAAATCAAAGACGTAACAGTTATTGGCACGCCAGTAGATAATCCTCTAGTCTCCCTGGTTATTCCCCTCTATCGCCGACTTGACTTTATGAAAGTGCAGTTGGCAACCATGGCAAACGACCCCGCCACCAAACAATGTGAAATTATTTATGTGCTTGATTCTCCCGAACAAGAACAAGAACTAAGAACTTTTCTCTTAAATCACTGCGCTCTTTATCAATTACCAGTCAAGTTGGTAGTCATGCAACGTAATAGCGGTTATGCAGCAGCAAACAATGCGGGAGCGTCTCAAGCTAGAGGTAAATATTTAGTCTTATTAAACTCTGATGTCTTTGCTCAAACCCAGGGCTGGGTCTTAAAAATGGCTGAATTTTATCAAAGTTCGCCTAAAATCGGGATTCTGGGAGCAAAACTACTTTATGAAGACGGTTCTTTGCAACACGCAGGCATGTTTTTTGCCCAAACGACTTTTCCTTTCTGGCTGACTCTTCATTACTACAAAGGTCTACCAGGTAACTATACCCCCGCTCAAAAGACTAGAGCCGTACCAGCCGTTACAGGAGCTTGTCTGATGATTAGCAAAGAACTGTATGAGGAAGTAGGCGGTTTGACTACTGATTATGTAATTGGAGATTTTGAAGATTCGGATTTATGTCTTAAATGCAGGGCATTGGGTTATGAAAGTTGGTATTTAGCCGATGCTAGCTTATATCACCTAGAACGACAGTCAGTTCCTCTTAATAGTGTCTATAACGGCAGTCTAGCCTGGCGATTAAATGGTCGTCTACATCAAGAGCGTTGGGGAGAAACTATCGCCGAACTAATGAAAAGTTATCAGTAATAATTTTTTAATTTATTTAAAGTCATGATTGTAGCTGCACCGCCTAAAACCAAAAAAGTTCTAATTGTCGCCCACAACCATCCTCATTTCTTTCCTGGAGGGGCAGAGATTTTTGCCTACGATTTATTCAAAGCGATCCGAGAGTATACAGAATACCAACCTTTTTTCTTGGCAGCAGCAGATCCTAACAGTCGCGAAGTTCATACAGGAACGCCATTTCAAATGTTGGTAGACTCCGAAGACGAAGCCTTGTTTTGGGGTGGCTCATTTGATTACTTTTATCAATCTCAGCAGATACTTAACTTTATGTATCTCGATTTCAAAGCTTTTTTACAACAGCTTCAACCCGATGTAATTCACTTCCATCACACAATTAGATTTGGTGTGGAGGCGATTCAAGTTGCCAGACAAACCCTACCCAATGTCAAAATTGTCTTTACGATTCACGAATTTATCCTAATTTGTAATCGCGATGGGCAAATGGTGCGCAAAGATAATAACGAACTCTGTGAATATGCCTCGCCTAATCGCTGTTATCGTTGCTTTCCCGAACATTCGCCTCAACAGTTCAAAATGCGAGAAGAGTTTCTTAAAGCTCATTTAAAACTAGTAGATCGATTTATTTCACCCAGCCATTTCTTAGCCAAGAGATTTATTGATTGGGGATTACCAGAAGCAAAAATGACGGTGATGGAAAATGGTCGTCAGGTTTACCAAGCTGCTCCCCATCGCCAACTAAAACCAGGAGAAAAACGCGATCGCTTTGGCTTTTTTGGACAAATAAATCCCTACAAAGGAACGCTATTAATTTTAGAGGCGGTGGAACATTTAGTAAAAAATGACTTTATTGATTTTCACGTAGATTTGTTTGGCAACATAGCATCGGGATTTCCCGAATTTAAACAAGAGTTTACTGAGTTCTTAGAGCGATATAAAGACTTAGTTACCTATCACGGTAGATACAAACAAGCGGAAATTCCCGAACTAGTTCAATTAGTTGATTGGGTAATCGTACCATCGGTTTGGTGGGAGAACTCTCCTTTAGTAATTCAAGAAGTATTTATGCACAAACGTCCAATTATTTGTAGCGATATAGGAGGGATGGCAGAAAAAGTAGAACATAATTTGACTGGATTGCATTTCAAAGCTAGAAATGCTCTCAGCTTGACAAAAATAATGAGAGAAGCTACCTTGGGCGAGGTTTTATGGCAAAAGCTAGTTAATCATATCAAGCCGAGATTGTCTATTGAAGAATCTGCCCGACAACATTTAAAAGTTTACGAAGCTTAGGCGGTAACATGGACAAATTATCTAATTTTTTACTGGATTTAGATCTTTGATGAAATACCAACCAATTCTTGTTGCTTCTACTGGGAGAGCGGGTTCGACCTTACTAATGAAAATTCTGGCTTCTCATCCTGAAATTTCAGTTCGTTCCCTGTTTCCTTATGAAACTAGAGCTGCTCAATACTATTATATTTGCGATCGCGAAGGTATAAATCCCACAGAGTTTGCCCCCGCCACTTGGAATAATTTTGAATATCGTCCTTTTCAAGCTAACGACAAGCAGTCAACTTTATGGAGTCAGAAGCAAAAGTCTTTAGAGCAACAACCAGAAGCTAATTTATCTCAAGCATATTATTCTTTTGTCAGTGGAATAGAAAACAAACCACAGGCAAAATATTTTGCCGAGAAATTAGTTGGTTTATCGTTAGTTAAACCAATGATTAATTGGTTTGCAGCCAGCAAAATTATTTTTTTAAAAAGAGATCCTAGAGATACATTTTTTTCGATCAAATCATTTAATAAAAAAAGAGGCTATCTCTCCTTTGGAGAACAACAAGGAGAATCCGCGCTCCTAGCCAGTATTATCGGGTTTTATAAACACTCTCAAAAAATCAAGCAATCTTTAGACCGAGACAAATATCTAGACCTTGAATACGAACAACTGATAACCAAAAAAATGGCAACTATATCTCAACTATTTCAAGCTCTCAACTTAGATTATAGCGATCGCCAAGTATTATCGACGATTGAAAATGCCTTTGCCGAATCGCCAGAAACACTCAAGCACAAAACCTCTAGCGATCTGCATCACTCTATGTCTAGATGGAAACGAGAAGCAGATAAGCGAATTTTAGAAATTTTTGCCTCTTTTGAAAAAGACTTTGAACAAATTGGCTATTGCAATCAAATTAGATAAAAATTATGCAAATTGTAACTGAAAAAAATAACCTCCAAGACATCTATTCTAGTTCTCCTAAAGTTTTGGTCTCTGCTAGGGATAGAAATATCGTCCTCAATTTAAACCTCAATACTCAACTTCGCACCTATGAATTTAACTACGATCCCCAGTCTCCCAAGCAAACCATTACTCTGTTGCGGGAAAGCAATAATAGCGACAATAATTTGAATTTGGTCGAAATGCAGCTAGTTCCCAATTTCTGTTTGGGATTAATCGCTTTTTCTCAAACAGCAAAAGAAGAGCTAGAAAAATTAAAACATATATGGACTCAAACAAGTCCTCAACCATCATTGCCTTCCTTAATAGAACTCAATTCAAATTTAGAAATACAGACACTACAGGCAGAGTTTTGGCAAAGAATGTACGGTCAAATGGAACGACAAACTCGTGCCATAGCTACTAGAATTGCTACTTTACAGAAGCAATATTTAAGTCTGAGATCCCTTCACGATAATATGCAAAATGCTTTTGCTACGGTTGAAGACTATTTAAGTCAGGCAAAACTACCGCCACTACAATTGGCATTTGACAATCAACCAACCAAAAAAATAATTGAGCCAACCGATTTTGTTGATTCCAATTCCCTAGAGATTAAACAACTATTGCCAATATCTTCCAGAGGATTGGCTATGGTAGAAATTCACCTAGTCAAAAAACACGAGAACATTTCAGGTCATTTAACCGTACAGTTAAAAGCCTGTGAAGAAAATACCTGTTTTGCTAAATGGCAGATTCCCTATTCACAATTGCCCAATGGCTGGTTGAGGTTGGATCTGCCCGCGATCGATCTAGGCAGAAAACGAGATGTAGAACTAATTATTGAATGGCATACTAATATCGGTCCCGCACCTAGTTTGTCTTTGGCTCAAATCCAGCCGATTCCTGAAGTACAAGCTCACCAGGGTGAAATGGGACTACAACGCAGTCTCGCCTTTCGTCTTTGGACTGGTTTACCCGGTACGAGAAAAGTTACTAGTCCTTATCTCTTACCAATTAAAGACCCAGAACCACAAATTAATTTGGGCGATCTGGGACAAGGGGCGATGGCAAGAATAACAGAAATCACGCCCAACTTACCCACAGATAAATTTGCTCATATTGAAGCAATCGACAATGGAGCCAAAATTCTGACTCATCCCCGCACCAATGGCAAGGCTACTATTGCTATGTTACCTTTTTGTTTCCCAACTACAGCCAATCGTTTGACGGCTACAGTAGTTACCGCCCATGAAGAAGCCGACATAATTGAATATGCAATGGCAATTATTAAACCTGGAACAGACCCTCAAACTTGCTTGAACTCAGATGCAGCACTGGCTTTTTCTGGATGGACGGCAGTGGAAGCTAATTCTCCCAGACAGATTTCGCTCAAGTTAAACTCTACCGTAGAAGAAAATTGTCATATTGTCATTGCTGCCAAACTAGCTGAAGGTAGTACTCCCTACTATGGTTGGGCGCATTGGTTAAACTTTTGTACTGCTTTTGAATCAGAAGCATCTGAGGGTCGGGTTGCAGTAGCCTCTGTAGTAGAAACTGCTCAAACTGTATCTAGGGTGCGGGATGCTTCTTCAACCACAGCTGAAGATTCTTGGTCTAGAGTACAAGAGATAGAAAACGGAGGCAAGATTCAAGTTCATCCTAAATACGGTGTGGAAACAGTAGCAGTATTGACTGAGGCGATCGCCTTAGGAACGACCAAGATTAAATCAATCGTCTGTACCGAAAACGAAGAGGCTTCAGCAATTGAATATGCAGTGGCAGTGATTAGCGACGATGACGACCTGGCAGCTAGATTGGCAGTAACCTCTTCAGAAACTGCTTTGGCTGGTTCGGGATGGCATCGAGTCGAACCCAATCATCTTTATCAGATCGATCTAGAGTTACCCAGTCCCGTAGATAAAAATTGCTATTTAGTGCTGGCGACACGCATACCTCAAGACGGTCATCAGCGCAACGCTTGGGCGCGTTGGCTGGACTTTGACTATATCTCGGTCTCTGAAACAGCAACAGCATTAGTGGGAAGCAAGTTGGATTAAAAGTTACTAGGGAATAACTCACATCAAGTAAATTAGTCAGATTAAACCATGCTTACCACTAAACCCGAAACTATTACCAACCAGACAGCCACAGCACCAAAGATAGCGATTGTCATACCTGTTTTTAAGCACAGCGTCTTGGTGGCAGAGGCGATAACCTGTGCTTTAGAACAAGACACGCAATTTCCTTATGTAGTCATTATTGTCAATGATGGCTGTAAATTTGCCGAAACAGACAGAGTAAGTCGTGATTTTGCTCTGGCTTATCCCGATAAAGTTATTTATCTCTATCGTCCTAATGGTGGATTGAGTGCGGCTAGAAATACGGGTATTGATTTTGCTCTGGCTACCTGGGATTCTATAGAAGCTATTTACCTCCTCGATGCCGATAATCGGATCTCACCCGATACCATAGAACGTTCTTTTCAAATTTTGCTTTCCGAACCAGAGGTAGGTTGGGTGTATCCCACAATTAATATGTTTGGACAGGAGGACAATGGCGAATATCGCGGAGACTATTCTGTACTGCGTCATCTCCAGTTTAATACTTGTGAGGCGGGTAGTATGGTTCGTCGTGAAGTACTAGATCGAGGCTGTCGCTATGACGAATCGATGAAGCTTGGTTTTGAAGATTGGGAATTTTGGTGGCAAGCTATTGAAGCAGGTTATCGAGGTAAACATCTACCCGAATCGGGGTTTCAGTATCGCAAACGTCCTGAAAGTATGCTGCGCAACTCAGAACGCGATCGCGATGGTATCGTTCAGTATATGAAACGCAAACATCGACAATTATTGGCTCACAGTTCGATAATCGAGCTAGAACATCGCGAAGCACCGAGATATGCTATTTTCCTCTCTGATACTGCTCGGTTTATTCTTACTTCTGACCCAGTTAACTCAGAAAATTCTGTCAGTGACCAAGAATTTAGTCAAATATATCTTCGAGCCAAATCTGCCCCTTTACGTTATCATCGTCCCCATTTTTTAGTATTCACTCGTAAAACAGTTTTAGATTCGCTTCAAGAACATAAACTGCTCAGATGGGTTTTCTGGCAACTAGAACGCTCTTGCGAATTGGCGAACTTTGCTAACTTAACTATAAATCTAGATTCCGAGGGCGAGGCGATTATCGTTCGCGACAATCAACCAGAATTAGCTCATCAATTGGGAAATAGCGATCATTTAGTCATGGTTACCGTAAATACCATGGATTCATGTATCGAAGATCCTGGAGAAGCTTGGATTCAAAGTCTGGCAACTCCCAATCCTATGCCCGACATCCATAATCTAGAAGTTGAAATACCCAGTACTAAATCGACTTCAACTCCCTATGGTGGAGCAATATTTAGTTTGCTATCGATCTTTAAAGATTTACGTCGCAGTCTCCAAAAATGCGATCGTCGAAAGTGGACGTGGCATTCGGAGTATTTTCCCCCTCGCTCCCATATGTTTGAAGAAGCTAGATGGAGTCTCAATGGCAAACCGATTTATCCCCTGCTGATCGAATCGGACAAAAAACATCTTGGATTGATTTTACCGATCGTCGAATTTGGTGGAGTAGAGAAAGTTGCACTCAATATTGCCAAGGTATTCCACGATTTAGGTTGGAGAACCCATTTATTTGTTTTGAACTCGCGAATGCAACAACTGCCAGCCTGGGCAAATACCTTTGAAACCATTAACTTTCTCAACGAACCCAGTATGTATCATTGGAATGGACCAAAATACCTGGGCAGTAGATACGATCGCTGGTCGCAGTCGGGAGATCATCAAGTTGCAGCAGGATTATTATCTTGGCTGGATGTGGCGATCAATTTCCATAGCGTTGCTGCTAGCGGAATTATGGGATTGTTAAGAAGAGCAGGAGTCAAGACAATTGCTTCTCTTCACGTCCACGATCTTACTCCCTCTGGTCGTTCCAATGGTTTTAGTCATCTGGCACTAGGATACGAACACGCTTATGACTACATAATTCCTTGTTCTCATCAAATGGCTGATTGGTGTCACGGGTTGGGAGTACCTGAAGATAAATTAGTAGTAGTCCCTAATGCTTGTGGCTATCCGATAGAGGCAAGCAAAATAGAACAAATACTAACTCGACGCAGGAAAAGAGGCTTTACAGGCAAGTTAAGAGTTTTATTTATTGGACGTTTCGATCGCCAGAAAGGTTTAGACCGATTGGTGGGAATAATTAATAAATCCCGTCAGCTTGGGTTGCCGATTCATTGGCGATTAGTGGGTAAAAATGTCGTAAAAGGGGAGAATGCTGCTGATGAATTAAAAACTATTGAAGATTTAATCGAACCTCCAGTATTTACAACCGAAGGACTAAATCAACTTTACCAATGGGCCGATGTTTTGCTCTTACCTTCCTATTGGGAAGGTTTACCATTGACCATATTAGAAGCTATGCGTTTGGGGGTGGTAGTTTGTGCTTCTGATGTCGGTGCTGTTGCAGAAGCTGTCGAACACGAACAAACTGGTTTTGTCATACCCAGTATTGTGGGAGATGCTTTTGTAGATGCCGTGGTTGAATCTTTGAGTAAGTTAATTGACAATCCTAGTAAACTCGAAGAAATTAGTAATGCTGCTGCTGTAGTTGCTTCAAAACGTTCTTGGGATCGTGCTTGCGATCGCCTAATCGACAAGCTCACTAAATAACAGATTTAATTGATAGAGGAAATGCGATCGTGACTACACTGACTCCAGAAATAGAAAGCTTTTATCGGTTCATGCCTAAAAGAGAATTTGAATATCACATTCATATTTCTCCGCGAAATTCTTATATATATTTTGAAGTGCCCAAGGTAGCTTGTTCTACAACTAAACTTACATTACAACAACTGGAGGCAAAAACAGCAGGACTAGCTCCACCATCTCAAGAAATGTCGATAATTCATAATAAAAAGCAATCTTTACTTCTTTCTCCTTCAGATGTTGGCTTAGATAAATTTTGCGAAATGCTAAAAGACAAGTCTATTTTCAAATTTGGTTTTGTTCGCAATCCATATACGAGAATATTATCAGCTTTTTTAAGCAAAATGAAATGGCGAGAAAGTCCATACCGAAAAAAGATTGCACATATCTTAAAGATTGATATCGACTCAGATATTCCGTTTAACCAGTTTGTCTATGCTATTAGTCAACAATCTGAATTTGAGATGGATCCACATTGGCGACCGCAGACTATTCAGCTATTTCAAGACTTGGTAACTTACGATTTTATTGGCTTCTTTGAAAATTTTGAACGAGATTTGCATAAAGCCTTAAATTATATTGCTCTCAATAAAAACAATCAAAATTATTTAGCTGAAAGTCAGACCGAAAATATAAACATGAAAGGAAGAAAGACAAGTGCCAACAATAAACTAGAAGATTTTTACGACTCAGAAATTCAATCTTTAGTTAAAAATATCTATCAAAATGATTTTCTGAATTTTGGCTACTCGTTCGATTTGCCTGTCTGAAAATATAGTTACAGCTAATCTCTTTAATCTCTTAGTCTTTAAAAATAATGAACGAAAAACTCAAATCTCCAATCACTTTAATCTCCCATGGCAGATCTGGAACTTCTTTGCTGCAAAATATATTTAATACACATCCAGATATATCTGTAGCAGGTGAAACTGCTGACTTGATCTTTAGCACTTGGTACTCTTTGTGGCGAGCTAAGGGAATTGTTCCAGGTTTGGTCGAAAATGGCAAGTTAGTACCCTGGAAGCAAAGGGCTGCCCGTGGTGTTCGTTCAGTATTTAATGAAATATTTAACTTAGACACTAAGTACTGGATGCAAAAACCTATTGGTCAACCTTTTGTCAGTAGTTACCTGCGAAAACAAGGTAATACCCTCGATGAATGGTTTGAGCTTTACTGGAGCATACTCGATGATGTCTTTCCTACAGGTAAATTTATTACAATTTTGCGTCAACCCTGTGATGTAGTACTTTCTGCAAAAGGTTACTGGGAACGAGGCGAATCGCAAATTTGGAGTGATATTGCTACTATGGCACGCTGTATTTTACATAAATCTTCCAAAATAACTTTTGCCGTTAATTTTGACGAACTAGTTCAACATCCAGAACAATCCTCTAAAAAGCTCTTTGCACATCTTGATATACCCTACGATCCGACAGTGTTAAAAGCTTTTGGTCATGTATATGTACCTAATAAGGAAGGTTGGAAACAAGACAAGTCTGCATTTGAAGAGAAGGTGAAAAATAATTTTTCGCGACGGAATGAATGGGAAAAACTTGATTTGACAATTCCCAAACCTGATGACTTAGAAATAATTGAAAAGCTGTGGAATCGCTTTGGTTATTCTTTCGATCTCCCCGTACTACACGATTAAAAAAAGAGTGTCTATCGTGTTGATTGAAATAATACCATAAGTTGGTGACAAATTTACCCAAGGTATACTTTAATTTAAATTAATCGCATCCTTGGCTATTTTTGCTAGTAACACTTAGCTTCATTCAGCTTTTTAGTAGCTTCGATCGCCACGATACAATCTAAATTTTAAAAAAATCAATTGAGCTAGCTTAATTTATAGGTAAAATCTCGGAGAAAATCTATGAAAAAAAAAGCAATTGTATGTGAAAAATTAAAGTTTTTATATGTTAATGTTCCCAAATGTGCCTGTACATCTTTGAAACTTTGGATTTACAAAATAGAATTTGGCGAAGAATTTGCTCGCTACAAAAAAGATAACAAATGGATACATATCCACAAATGTGGCAGATTAAATCAAATTATACTAGACAAATTACCTGAAGACAAAAAAGATTATAAAATTCTTACTGTGATAAGAGATCCTATAAAAAGATTGATCAGTGCATATAGTAATAGAGTTATTCATCATAATGAGTTAGGCGAAAATACTACTTATAGCGATGATATCAAGGCAGCAGGACTAAAATTCGATCCAGATATAAACTACTTTATTAAAAATTTGCAGGAGTATGGAAAGAAATCAAAATCCATATTACATCACACTAAACCGATCGCTAAAACTATAGGTAAAAATTTAAAGTTATACACAAATATATATCCAATTGAAAAAATTGCTCGAATCAAAGAAGATATTTTGCTCGATTCAAATTTGACCATTGATAGCCTACCAGAAATACCTAAATCGCAGACTGGTGGACCAAAATTAAAGCTTAATATCTTAAAGCCTGAAAGTTTCGAGAAATTGGTCGATTATTATGCTGAAGATTATGAACTATTGCGAGATTATTACCCTCTTGAACAAATTAAAGAGAAATATAGAGCGAGCTTGAATTCTTGATTATAAAATAATCATTAGTTGGATAATTATTTATAGAGGTTATTTAGGATAAAAGTTAACCTTAACTATTAGTTAATTCTCTTGGCAAAAATTATCAAAAAATTAACTAGAACTAGAAAGTAGTTAAAATTTTACCAAACCAACTCGATAGCTTTTATTTAAGTATTTAAGTATTCTGGAAAATTAACGGAGAAAAAATCATGCAATTAACAAGTAAAGAACTACCCAAAGAGAAGTCCCAAAAAATAGATTTACCTCAATTCTCCATACCTGTATATCTCATCAATTTACCTAGAGCGATCGCCAGAAGAAAGAACTGCCTTCAACAGCTAGAGGAATTAGGAATCAAGCCTAAGCTAGTTGCTGCACATGATGGTCATTTACCTACCTTTCCTTTTCATCGCTATTATAATTTATCACCTTTTTTAGTAAGTCAGAATAAATCGTTTAAACCAGGGGCATTTGCCTGCTATCTCAGTCATGCTGAGTGTTGGAAACAAATTGCCCACGGAAATGACTCCTATGGTTTAATTTTAGAAGATGACGTAGTTTTAAATAAGTCAGCTTTTTCAAATTTTAATCTTAATAAATGTCAACTTGACGAGCATGAATTCGATGTCATATTCGTAAATAAAAGATTAAATAGATGGTTGGAGTATGTTGAAGAGAAACCGTGGGCAAATAAAGACTTTATTCCTTTTAACGATCTACTAATCAAAGCATTAATTAATAATCAATTTCTTAATGACGCTGCTGCTGGAGGAGATGGATATTTAGTTAGTAAAAAGGGTGCAGTCAGGCTTTTGGAGAACATGGAACGCTACAAAATTGATAGGTCACCTGACTATGCAATGGTTTTTCATTCCATAAACCCAGAAGTAATGGCGAAAATAAATAGTCTTTCCGAAGAAAATATGCGCAAGTGCTTGGTTTTTTATCTTAAGAAAATGTCACAGCAAGACATTATGACTGAAGCCCCTCGCTTACACTTAAATTCTTTTATTTATTCTGGTGTACCTCTGGTTACTGTAGTTAATCGTAAAGAAAACCCCAGCACTCTCGATCACTCTAAAAGGATCGGCTATAAGGTTTTTGAGAAACCTCTATCTCAAGATAGACTCGAACCCAATAATCTAAACATAATAGAGGGAAAAATTGTTTCCTCAAATTATGGTAAACATAGTATAAGTTTTTTGGTTCAAGATGAAAAAGATGTAATTCAAAAATTTCACGCACGAGGTAAATTTTGCGGAGTTGAAGATTTGGAGATGATTTCTTCAGCTATACCTAAACCAGGGGTAGTTCTTGATATTGGCTCAAATATTGGTAATCATACTGTTTACTTTGCCAAAATCATGAAAGCTGAAAAAGTTATCTGTATAGAGCCAAATTTCACAGCAGTAGATCTATTAAAAACAAATGTTAGCATTAATGCCTGTACAAACGTATATTTAGGTTATCTTGGTATAGGTCTTTCGGATCGCGTAGGCTCATATCAGGTTGATATTTCATCAAATAATAATTTAGAAGCAACTAAATCAACAGAAAGTCAGCAGGATACTACCGTTGATAATTTTATTTCAAATAGTATTGTTCCAGTCATTCCAGGTGATATTTTGTTTAGTTCGATTGAGATCGATCTGATTAAGATTGATGTCGAAGATAAGGAACTTTCAGTTATTAAAGGACTGGAGAAAACAATACACAAATGTAAGCCAGTCTTGTTCGTGAAAATAACTGACACTCACGTCTGTCAGGTTATGGAATATCTGTCGCAACTTGGGTATTATGTAATTTATCAAAACAAACAATACCTAGCCAATACTAATTATCTTTTGACCTATGGAGGTGTTTGATTGCTAAAGATTAGAAAAGGGCAGAATTACAAATCATTATCAGCATAATAAGCAGAAAAATTATCATTTCAGATTATTCAATATATAAATCAAATGAATGTATTAGTAATGATGCCATCTCGCGGTTATATCTACGATCGCGATTGCGTTAAAACAAAAACAAACTTGAAAACTGCATACAATATTGGCGATCTATTTGTCTATGACTCAACATTAAAGCTAATCAACTTTAATAAATTAGAACCCTTAAACATCAAAACAGTTAACCAAAAAAATATCGATAGATATAATCAAGAATTTGATTACTGTTTTTTACGGGGATCTAACTACATACACCCTCGTATGAATTGGCAAAACTCGATTTCAGTCTTGGAAAAGCTGAAAATACCTGTAATTCCCATAGGTATAGGAGCGCAAGCACCAAAATATGGTAAAATTAATCTTTCAAATGATACAAAAAAAGTCTTAAAACTAATCGCAGATAAATGTAATTTAGTAGGAGTTAGAGGTTATTATACAGCAGAAGTTTTATCAAGTTTAGGAATAAATAATGTTGAAATAATCGGATGCCCTACTCTTTATCGCAATAATAATTCCGATCTAGAAATTAAACTACTTCCTTTGAATGAAGTAGAAGCAGTAGGTTATACACTTCGTAGAGGCATTAACGTTAATTCAGATGACGATCTAAAAAAATATCTGAAAATTCAGAGAGACACGATATTAGCCTTAAACAAACGCTTCAGTTTAACTATAATGGCTCAAGAAGAAATCCCCGAAAAACAAATATTTTATCGGGATGATGAATTAATGCCAAAAGCTATTGCCAATCTAATTTATTTAAAATGGCTAGAAAATAAATCTGATGAAATGTTAGAGATCTATTTCAATCAGCTTTTTTACTCGGATTCTGTCGCAGATTACCAACAATTAGTCAGAAAATTAGATTTAGTTACAGGTTTTAGACTCCACGGAAATTTAATCGCTCTGGCAAATGAAACACCAGCTATTTATTGTAGCTACGACAGTAGAACTAGAGAATTTGTCGATACCTATAAAATTCCCCACTATGACGCTGATTCGGGAAAAGAATTTATCTTAGAGGAATACTATAGACAAGACTTATTCGATCGCTTCAATCTGACTTATCAATATCGCTACAAACTAACGAGTCAGTTTTTAACCAGTAACGGTATATCTCACAAAATGAAAACTAAAGTGCCTGTAAACAACTAAAATAATAGTAAATAAATGAAAGTTAGAGTAGATATTTGTAATCTAGAAAAAATATCAGGTTGGGCAATAGACGAAAATGATCCTTCGGAAACAGTTAGCCTAGATTTAATTGTCAATGAAAGGTATCAAGGTACAATTTTCGCTCAAAATAAACGTCCAGATTTATCATTGGCTGTCGCCAAAGATGGAAAATGTGGGTTTATGTATAAGTTTTCTAGGTTGATTCGTAGTAAACCTGAAGCAGTTATCACTCTTTTATCTTCAAAAACAGGAGCAGAAGTTTACACCAATAAGATAGTATTTGATTGATTTTTACAATACACTGAAGGCGATCGCATCTCAACAAAAAAATAGTTTCACTAAAAGCGATCGCTTCCAAGCTCTAAGCTTCAGTTAAGATTTTCCTCTACAAGACAACCTGAATACCGATAATCAGAACGGCAGCCCAAGAGATCAAATAGATTGGTGTCCGCAGATAGGGAACGCCCAGAATATAAACACTGGCATGAAAGACTCTTGCCCAGAAAAAGATTGCTGCCCAACTGATAACAATTGGGTTATTGGCATCGGTTAAATAGGCTGCTAGCACTACAGCAGCAAATGCTGGCAGAGTTTCGACCATATTGAGATGGGCGCGTTGCGATCGCTCGGCCCAGACTGGAATCGTCGGTGCTTCGGCGGGAAACTTTTTACTGGGATAGTTACTGGCAAAGGCTGGAATTCCCCAAACGAAGACGCGGTTGAGAATATAAGGAATCCACAACAGAACGCACAGGATTCCACTCAAGGCTAGATAATAAAGAACTAAATTCATGGTTTTTCTCCTTAAATACAATTGCACCTGGGGGTGTAGGCTTTTAATTGAGAGATGATGCTCTGTCAATAGGTCGATAAAGATTTAAATTTCTGTTCCCCTAATTGGGTAATTATTTTTGAGGATGTAGTCTAAACCGTTGATTAGATCCTCAAAACGCGGTCGAGCAAAGGGAATAGAGCTAATTATGGCAATGGCAAGAATGCCGTCGGGTTTGACTAAGAAAATAGCAGGCTCGTTAAATCGGGCGGGTTCATCTGCGTAAACCCCCTTAGAAATGTATAAACCCCAACGACGCATATCTTCTACTTTCAAACCATAACCAAGACGAACATTATTAAGATGCCAATCTTGTTGTGACTGTCGGGCGTACTCTTCGGTATCGCCACTAATAGCGATCGCTTCTACACCCAGATTGCTTAATTCTCCTAACTGGCGATTGAGTTTGATTAATTGCGCCTGACAAAACGGGCAGTGCCAACCGCGATAAAACACGATCGCCGTGTAATTTGGCGGGTTTTGCTCGGCAAGTCGCCAGGTTTGTCCGTCTAGAGTGGAAACTTCTAGAGTAGGAACGGCAGTTCCAGTCAATAATTTGGTTGAAGCGATTTTAGTTGCATTCATAATGACCTCTTAAACGGTGAATTTATTGATTAGATCTATCTCTAGTTTTTATCTTTAACGAAAGGTTATGATAGATCAAGACTATTTTTTATATAGCTCTCATAGATACTGTTTATAGCAAATGGACTTATATCAACTTCGTTACTTTCTGGCGATCGCAGAAACTAGTAGCTTTACTAAAGCTGCGGAAAGATTATTTGTTTCTCAGCCTTCTCTTTCAGCAGGCATCAAAAAACTGGAACAAGAACTAGGTGTGGTGTTGTTCGAGCGTGGTGGGCGCAAAGTACTGCTCACCTCGGCAGGACATTTCTTTTTAGAAAAAGCCCAAAATATTCTCCAAGAATATCAGTCTACCCTGGATGCTTTCAAAAGCTTTAAAGACCGACCTACTTTGAGATTGGGGACTTTGCATACGATGCGAGGCTACAACTTAGCTAGATTGATCGGTGCCTATCGACAACAACACCCTAATGTAACTATAGAGCTTTATAACAGTCATTTAGAAGAATTAGACGATTGGTTAGAGCAAGGGAAGATCGATCTGGCAATTACCTCTTTAGGAGATCGTGAAGCTTCTAAAACCTGCCAAAAGCTCTTTCAGCAAAAATTATTACTTGCTGTTTCCCCAGAACATCCCTTTGCTCAACGTAGTAGTATTCATTTAGCAGATTTAGAGGGAGAACCTTTAATCGAACGCATCCACTGCGAAATTTGGCGAGCTTATCCCCAGATGTTTGAAGAAGCTGGCTTTCAACCACAGATTGTTTACTGGGCAGATAACGAAGAATGGGTCATTTCCCTGGTTCGAGTAGGATTGGGAGTGAGTATTATGCCCGTATGGCAAGGTTTAACCGATGTAAACTACGTACCAATTGCCGATGCTAATTTCAACCGTACTATCGGACTTAAATGGCGATCGCAGCAAGAATCTGAAGCTGTAGATTGGTTTCGGGTTTTTGCAACTAGCCATGATTGGCAAGTATGAGTTTGATACCTGCCAACTATCAATTTTGTTCGCAGGCACCGATTGAAACCCAAGTGACAGCACCGTCTTGAAACCATTCCTTTTTCCAAATCGGGATACAATAGAGTGCTATACCCCTCTTTCTACTGGTGTACGTGGTGCGGTTTATTCATTTTTATTGACAAAATTGCCTTATCTGTACTCATTTCATACTCAATAAGAGTGCTTAGATCGAACAGGCTGCGTGAGAATACACGATCGCGTAGGGTTTTAGTTTGGTATAGGTCAGCTTACTATCAATGACATCGACATATTCCCAAGATTCATGGTCATTATCGCCTTTGCCAAAATTGCTTCCTGGCGATCGCGGAATATATTTAGTCTTAACAATCTCAAATGGAACTGGTTGAGTATTAGTTAATTCATGTTCTTCAAACTCACGGATCGTTATATTGGTATAGACTGACACTCAATTCAGCACTTACGAAGCCTCAAAAACTCGCTCGCCCAAATGTAGTTTTTCCGCCATCTCATAAGTTTGTCCTTGAGAGCGTCTAGTGGGAGCGTGAGCAGTCAGATAGCGTGTAGCAGCCACCAAAACGTGAATTCCGGCTTTGGTTTCCCGCAGCCGAGCGTACTGACGAAAAGCTGCTTCTATTTCCTGAATGGTGTGAAAATCTCTGTCTTCGCGCAACAGTAATTTTCCTAGCATTGCCAGCAGCCGATCTGGGTTTCCACCACTGTAAAGATAGCGAGCGACTAACTTACCTGCTTGGTCAACCTGTTGCTGACGGTCTAGTAGTTCTGGCAATTGCTCGAGTAACTCTTGTGGCTGAGGAACCACCGATTTTGGTTCTGGGAGGCGAACAGGAGGAACATTTAAAAAGCGATTGAGATAAACGGTCATCGCAGCATCAAAAACTCCTCGCAACAGCAATGATGAGGGGACTCGCCGCAATCCTGACTCGACAGCATGGGCAAAGGTAAAAGAATGATGCGCCGTATTCCAATCCCCAAAATCATTATTAGTAGAAAATTGGGCAATTCGTAAGGCAGCAGCATAGGCAACAGTAGCAGCTAATTCCTCAAAAGCAGCACCATTTCCTAATGCTTCTAACAAAGTATCGGCGATCGCCTGAGGGTCTTCTCCTAACAATACCTCTACTAGTCGTTCTCGATCTGTCCAACTGCCTCGCTTTTCGTTTCCTTTGGCGATCGCTGAGTCTAAACGTGAGAAAGCATT
The DNA here is from genome assembly GCA_030064795.1 of Pleurocapsa sp. MO_226.B13. Next base: position 18,168 of record JASJEI010000302.1, read on the forward strand.
CTCGATAATGGCAACTAAATCTATGGGATAACGCCAAGCGTTAGACTCCTCTTTTCTTTCGGCACTTGCATAGCCTCTAACCAAACTAGTCAATACCGAAGCAGCATTTTGCCACCCCACGGCATCGAGTGCTTCAAGTGCCTTGTTAGTAAAATCAAGGGTATGTCCGCCATCAAGATAGCGGTGGTCGGTAGCAGCAGCAAACAGCATTTGAGCAATTTGCTGGCGCTCGACCCCGAGTTCGATTGCCGAAACCAAACAGCGTTCTGCACCTCTCGAATCTCGGACTTCGATAAACTGACGAAACCAGTTTTCTAATAAAGGTAACTTATCCTCAGCCTGCCCCGATAAAGGTAAAGGCTGCTGCTCGAATCGAGGTGGTTTACCCGCACATTCAGCAGCTACCGCCGCCAAGCCATGATACAGGGCTCGGGGTCGGTCCCGTTTGTCGAGATAGGGCAGGAGATTTATCATACAGGTATGGATGGTTAAACCAGCACCCCAACCGCGATCGCGATAGCGTACGCCAAAATCTAGACCTACTTGAAAAGCCTCTTTAGGTTCTATTTCTTCAGTTAGCAAAGCGAGAACGGACTTACCAATTATCAGAGAAATACTTTGTTGTAAACCGTCGATTAACCTTTGCCTTGCGTGGGTCTTGGCATCGAGATGGTTGGTAAGATCGAGCCACACTTCTCCAGAGCGAATTTGGACGGGAAACGAGCGGACATCATCTGCCCAGGGGTCGAAGGTACCGCCGCTTTCGAGGTCGAAACGAGCATGATGCCAATGACAGGTCAGGATGCAGTTAGAAACCGAACCTTGGTGTAAGGGGAAGCCCATGTGCGGACAGCGATTATCGACTGCGTAAATTCGCTCGTTGTGATGAAATAAAGCAATGGTTTGCCCTTCAACCCGAACGACAAGATGACCTTTTGCTTTAAGATCGCTGATTTCAGCTACGCGAACATAGTTATGAGTGAGAGCGTCCATGATTTTAATCCAATCAATGTGCAGGTAACAATATCCTTCGGCTAGTCTGTAAGGCTTTCTCCATACCTTTGATGGAAAGCGTGGACGAGAGAATTGAAGAAAGTTAAAAAAATTCTTGGTTTTCGACCGTCAAGATTGCTTCCTCTACTTTTTATGCTGAAAAACCTGGAAAATGCGCTAGCCTAACCTAGCTTTATGCTATCCGTCTCTCGATCGCCGAAGATGCTAGCTACTTTAATAATAACGAACAATATTTCTGTCGGCTCGCTCCTTGTTTTGGCTAAATTTTACTTATCGAGACCAGACATTTTGTAGGAAGAACTGACGCGATGAATTTAAGCTGATGTCTTAGTTAATCCTAAATAGACTTATGTGAAAATGGTATTGTCAAGCTAACTGATACGCCAGTAGTAAATGATGATCGATTTTAAATTATTTAAAAGTGTAGCAGATTGCCGTAACACAAGGGATTTTAGAGCTTTAGCTCAGGCAAAATTACCCTCTCCAGTGTTTCACTATATAGACGGTGCGGCAGATGATGAAGTCACTTACAGAAGAAACACTTCTGCCTATGAACAATGCGATCTTATTCCCAATGTCTTGGCAGGAGTTGAAGAAATAGATACCTCTGTCGAAGTAATGGGGATGAAAATCGATCTTCCGATGTTTTGTTCGCCTACAGCATTACAAAGATTATTTCATTATGAAGGTGAACGAGCAGTTGCATTAGCAGCAGAAAAATACGGAACTCTGTTTGGGGTCTCCAGTTTAGGCACAGTTAGTTTAAAAGAGATCGGTGAAACAATATCAACCCCAAAGATGTTCCAATTTTATTATCACAAAGATAAAGCTTTGAACGATGCCATGATCGAAATGTGTAAGGAGGCTAAGTTTGATGCCATTGCTTTAACTGTTGATACCATCACGGGAGGAAACCGAGAAAGAGATCTTTGGACGGGATTCACTACGCCTCCAAAACTTACACCGAAGAGTTTAATTAGTTTTGCCCTACATCCTAGTTGGTCATTGAATTATGTGTTACGTGAAAAATTTAGTTTACCTCAATTAGAACAGTATGTTCGCCAGGGAACGAACGTAGCAGTATCCGTGGGAGATTATTTCAGTAACATGCTCGATCAATCAATGGACTGGGAAGATGCCGCAGAAATTAAGCAAAAATGGGGCAAGAAGTTTTGCCTCAAAGGGGTAATGAGTGTCGATGATGCCAAAAGAGCAGTGGACATAGGTGCCGATGCCATCATGGTTTCTAATCATGGTGGTCGTCAACTAGATGGCAGTGTATCGCCTTTCGATCAATTGGCAGACATAGTCGATGCGGTTGGCGATCGAATTGATGTAATCTGCGATGGCGGGATCAGAAGAGGAACTCATGTTCTTAAAGCACTGTCAGTTGGAGCCAAAGCCTGTTCTGGTGGAAGATGGTATTTATATGCCTTGGCAGCTGGTGGTCAACTGGGAGTCGAAAAAGCTATCTTTAATATGAAAAATGAAATAGAAAGAGATATGAAACTGATGGGAATAACCAAACTCTCCCAACTATCCAGAAAAAACATCAAATTTAGATAATTCTTGTAATGAGGAAGTGAAAGAAACAAAAAATGTAGAAAACATTACTAATCTTATAAAAGATAGTGATGCTGCATGAAAAGTTATAATAATCTGTACCTTCCATAGATAATATGGAAGGTTTTTTCTTGCCTGTTTCTAATTTGTTCAAGATCGGCAATTGCTATTGTCATCCTGTTCGCAGGCACCGATTGAAACCCAAGTGCCAGCACCGTCTTGAAACCATTCCTTTTTCCAAATCGGGGCATTGTGTTTTAAAGTATCGATCGCATACTGACAGGCAGCAAAAGCCTCACCGCGATGGGGACAACCGACAGCTACAATAACGCTAATTTCACCAATCTTGAGTTTGCCGATGCGATGATGAATCACTACTCTATTAGCATCTTGCCATCGCTGTCTAATTTCGGTGGCAATAGAATTAAAAACCGCGATCGCCATTGGTTGGTAAGCCTGATACTCTAGATATTCTACGGCTTTACCGTCAGTTTGATTTCGCACCGTACCACTCATCATCACCACTGCACCATTGCTGGCATCATCTGCTAGCTTGTAAGTTGCTTCTAAAGATAAAGGAGCGATCGTAATTGCAAAACTATCATTGGGATGGGTAGTAGCAGCAGGAGTTACAGGAGACGAACCAAGGTTGACCATAATTTGGAGATTAATTGCTTTCTCGATCGTATTTTACCAAGATAAATGTAGGTGAGATAAATGTGGGTGAGCGAAGCTTATAGTCAACAACACTACCAGCGATACTTTTGCCAGATTGGATCTAGATTTGGTTTCCCGATCGGGTAGAATGCATCATGGCGGTTTTATTTAGTCTTATTTGACTTAAATTAATCACTAGCCTAGGAAGAATTATGCTTCTGGGTGATAAATCATTGTTTTTAGCAATCTATATATTAGGAGAATTTTATGGACTTATCCTTGATTCCAGCACAACCTGAAGCTGGCGTGATTAATGTTTTAATCGAAATCCCTGGCGGAAGCAAAAATAAATATGAGTTTGACAAAGATCTGAATGCTTTTGCCTTAGATCGGGTGTTATTTGCTTCCGTGCGGTATCCTTTTGATTATGGTTTTGTACCCAATACTCTAGCCGATGATGGCGATCCTCTAGATGGCATGGTGATTATGGATGAGCCTACTTTTCCTGGCTGTGTGATTGCAGCTAGACCTATTGGTATGCTAGAGATGATCGATGGTGGCGATCGCGATGAAAAAATTCTTTGTGTTCCAGTTGAAGATCCTCGTTATAAAGACGTAAAATCTCTCAAAGATGTTGCTCCTCATCGTTTAGAAGAGATTGCAGAATTTTTTAGAACTTATAAAAACCTCGAAAAGAAAAAAACTGAAATTCTCGGCTGGAAAGATATTGATGCAGTTAAGCCGTTAGTCCAAGAGTGCATCAAAGCCTATAAATAGTTAGCATGAGTGAATAGTTTGGTAGGTCACAAAAACAAAACACGATTATTTGTCCTGCCAACTAAACCTCTATAATAATCATTAAAAAAGTAGCAGTATGCTTGTCAAATCAACTACCCGTCACATTCGTATCTACACCGCAGAAGTCAAGGATAATGAACTAGTAAAAAGCGATAATGTCTTGACTTTGGATGTCGATCCCGATAGCGAGTTTAACTGGAGTGAAGACGCTCTCCAAAAGGTGTATCGCAAGTTTGATGACTTAGTCGAAGAGAATAATGGCGAAGATTTAAGCGAATATAATCTACGTCGTATTGGTTCGGATCTAGAACATTTCATTCGCTCTTTACTACTCAAAGGTGAAATTAACTACAATTTGGGTGCTAAAGTGCGTAACTACAGTATGGGGCTACCACGCATGGAAAGTCCTGACAGTGAAGGAAAATATTTTTAATCCTTTTCAGTCTAAAGAAAATTTGAGGCGATCGCACTTTGTGCGATCGTTTTTTTACCGTGTATGTTTTTCAGATTTCGGAATTAAAACAGGTCGGTTGTGGCAATGACGCTACTATCAGCATTGAATCTGACGAATTCAATATCGATTAAAGTATCGCTGCCTTCTCGATCGCCCGTTACAGTAAGGTTATCCGCACTGCCTGCAAAGGTAAAATCAGCTTGAGAGCCTTGATATTCGACAACATCAGCAATAACAGTGTAGGTTTCGCCATTGAGAGCGGTAAATTCGGTTTGTCGATCGCTACGGCCTACTTCACCTCGACCATCAAAGACATTATTGGGGCGATCGCCGATCAAGCGATCGTTACGCTCAGTACCAGTAACGTTTTCAATGTTGCTAACCGTGTCAGTCCAGGTCAATGCATTGTTGGTACTAGAATGTTGGAATTCACCACTGAGTAGGTTGGCATCCAATCCTGCAACCGTACCGAATACGCCATTAATGGTTAAATCGGAGTAGTCCGCCGTGTCCGTACCAGTGCCTCCAGTGAGAATGTCATTACCAACCCCGCCATTCAACAGGTCGTCTCCCGCATTACCGCGAAGCTCGTCATCACCAGATTTACCTAGTAGTTCGTCGTTACCCTGACCTCCAATCATTAAATCATTTTTACCACCGCCAAAGAGGGTATCATTGCCAGCATTACCGCGAAGTTCGCTAACATCGCCATCAAAATCATCAAAGCGATCGACGCGATCGGCAGCCAATACATCGTCACCAACACCACCATTAATGATGTCGCCACCGCGACCACCTTCAATGGTATCGTTACCGCCAAGTCCGCTTACGGTATCGTTGCCGTTGTTTGCTGTAATTAAATCGTTATTACTCGTACTAGTTAAATTATCATCGTTACGAGTGCCATCAATCTCATTGGTTTGAGGAACTGTATTCTCCACAGTTAAACTAGCCACAATTGGGTCGTGATCGCTGGCGCGTTGTTCGGTTTCGGCAAATTCTGAGTTGACGTAAACGATCTCGAATTCTGCACCATCTACCAGACTGTTGCTGACCAGAATATGATCTAGTTGTTGAGAATTACCTTGGAAGATAAAGCTATAACGTTCGTCTTCAGGTAGGGTGTCTACTAAGTTATTGAGGTCACTGCCTAAAATTTCGTCTACAGGAGAAATAAATTCAAATTCGTTGAGATCTCCTAAAGCGACGACGTTAGCATCGGGATTATCGTTTAAAATCCCCTCAACATAGTTATCTACAGCTTGTGCCTGTGCCTGACGCTCGTCTAAACTACCATTAACGTCTGGATTCTCTTGCAGTTCTTCAAACGGTTGGTCTACACCAAAGATGGGACTGCTGCCACCCTTAGAAGAGAAATGATTGTTAACAACGGTAATTTCTTGACCGTTAAATTCAAAATCGGCAACTAATGGTAAACGCGCACCATTAAAAGGACTGCCAGAATCTCGATCGCCAATTGGCTCAACCGAACCATCAACTAAATCGACACGGTTGGGATCGTAGAGGAAAGCAGTACGAATATTCCCCCCTGGTTGTCCGCCACTGGCATTATTTTCAATAAAAGTATTATCGATAAATTCGTACTCGGTGCCACCGTTAGCAGCGATCGCATCTACCAATCTTTGTAAATTTTGATCCGCAGCTACCGTGCCATCATCTGCCGAACCACTGTTATCTTGAACTTCTTGTAGACCGATAATATCGGGAGTATTGAGATTGTTAACAATGTCATTGGCGATCGCATCATAACGACCATTAGCTATATCTTCATCTCCGTCTGCGTCATTGGGATCGAGATTTAAAACGTTATAGCTAGCAATGGTTAATTGCTCGTCTCCTGACTGAATACTGGTAGTGTCTGGAGTAAGCGAAGAGTCTGTGACGCTAAAGGGTTCGGTGGGATAGATTTCAAAGTTACCAAAACTATAGCTAACTACCCCCGTGACATCTCCTAAACTCGCGCCGACATCAACGGTGGGAAACTCAAAGTCAGGTAAGATACCACTATCTTCATCAATTTGAACTTTTTCGGGGTTAAAATCATCGGGACTAATATTGAGAGTACCGCGATCGCTAATCCCCGTAGCGTTAGCACCACCATCAACGACAGTAAAGATTTCGCCAAACCGAGTCGTACCGCTTACAGCAACTGCATCTTGAGCCGTAACTCGCATTCCTTCTAAGGATTCAAAGAAATCAATCCCGTCCGCATCTGGATTGTAGCTGTCAGGAGTGTCGTCAATACTTTCACTAAGTGGTATTCTGCCACCATTACCAATAATTACCGCATCGGGGAGAGCATTACCAGTAGATAGTGTATTGATAGTGGGACTGCTAATTTGAGTAATAGAAAGATTACCCGTATCGGTTCCTCCAGGAGTAAACTCGCTTACCGTACCTGCAACTTCTAATTCGTCGCCAACGCTAACCCCTGGTGCAGAACTAGTAAAGACAAAAATACCATCGGAGGTAGCATTATCGCCATCCCCCGCAGGATCTTGGAGATAAAAGCCGTTAGTATCTACTGCGGTGACAATCCCTGTAGTAGTTACCTGACTTCCGTTAAGGGGTGAAATTTGAGCAGCACCTTGAATCTCGTAGATTGGGGTTAAATCTCCATTCCCGCCATTCCCGCCATTAGAACCTCGATCGGTACCCAAACCATCAAAAGTATCTTGGGGAAAACCAGAATATTCTAAACTGGGGTCGAAAGTATCATCGGGATTGGTATCACCTTCGGTAAGATCGGTGTTGCGTCGAAGCGTATTATCTTGCGTAGAAACATCCCCACTACCCCATTCCGAACCAGGATCGAAGCCAACTTGACCTAAAGAATCGACAACTCCGTTACTGTCGCGTAGGACGATCGCATCGTCACCGTTAAAAAAACTACTATTACTAGTTAAATCGGTTTCAGCCAAAATTGCAGCATCGGCATCATTATCGGCGATAACAAAAACATCGCCGTTTTCTACCGTTCCTGTCAAATTAATTACAGTTCCCGCATTGGTATTACCATTAAAGTAAAACTCAAGAGTATAACCGTTTGCCCCGAGGTCAATTAAACTACCAGAGTTATTGTAAAGTTCGATCGCTTTATTGTTACTGCTACCTTCAACATATTCCGAAATCAATAAGCTCATATCAATCAAATTAAATTGAGAAATTAGATATAGGGCGATCGCTATTAATCGAGTTGGAGAGTAATAAATATCAATTAATCGCCCAATAGTAATTGTTTACGCCATTGAATAATTTCCCAGTTTTTGGTAAACGCGATTTAAAGTTACAGTTAAGTCCTAGTTATTAAATTTAAACCTGAGTAGTATGGGAGGTAGTTAGCTAGTAGATTTGAACGGCTGGTTGAATGCCTACGGGCGCGGTTTTAACCTCCTGTATCGAGGATAATTCCTTCGTCGTCTGAAACGAAAGATGCCTAAATTCTAGACAATTAGGGAGCTTTGTCTAGGAATGTCTGGTAAATCTGCTACTAGACTAAATCTCCCTACTCAAACATCAAACGTAGTTCATACCGCCAAATAGGTTTCGACAACGCGGACTAATCGATCTGTCCAATAACTAGTTAATTCTCGATCGGCAGCTTCTACCATGACGCGAATCAAAGGCTCTGTCCCTGAAGCCCTAACCAGTATACGTCCCCGATCGCCCATTGCGGTTTTGGCCATGGCGATCGCCTGTTGGATGGGTTCGCATTCTTGCCACTTACTACGACGTTCGCGATCTTCTACTCGTACATTGCGCAAAATTTGTGGATAGGTTCTAAAGCTATTGTCTATTAATTCAGTTAGAGAGCTTCCTGACTGGCATACCAAAGAAGTTAAGTGTAAAGCGGTTTGGATGCCATCTCCCGATACACCGTGATGATGACAGAGAATATGCCCCGACTGTTCTCCCCCTAGCATTGCTCCCGTACTCCACATCGCTGCCTGTACGTGGCGATCGCCTACTTTGGTTCGCTGCATCTTACCACCTTGAGCTTGCCAAGCACGTTCAAAACCCAAGTTTGCCATCACTGTAGCGACAATTAAATCGTCTGGAAGTTGTTGTTCTTTTCTGAGACGATCACCCCAAAGATACAAAATATAGTCGCCATCCACAACTCTTCCCTGACTGTCTACCGCCATGACTCGATCTGCATCGCCATCAAAAGCAAACCCTAGATCTGCCTGATGTTCTCTTACCCCTTGTTTGAGTAGTTCTAAATGAGTCGAACCACAGTTGACATTGATGCGATCGCCATCAGCTAATTGATGCAGACTGATTACTTCTGCTCCTAACTGCTCAAAAATAGTAGGAGCTATTTTTACTGATGCCCCCCAAGCTAAATCTAAGACAATTCGCATTCCTTGGAAGCTTGAATTTTTTGGTAGCGATGTTTCCAACAGCTTAACGTATTGCCGTACTAGTTCTGGACGATAATAGTGTTTTCCCCAGGTAGAATTGATTTCATTGCGATCGCCATCCCTTCTTAAATTAGCTTCTATTTTTTGTGTGAGAGTATCGGCTAATTTAGTCCCTTTACTGCCAAAAAATTTGATTCCGTTATCTTGGGGTGGATTATGACTGGCAGAAATCATAATTCCTCCTATTGCCTCGCTATCACTAGTTAAGGAAGCCACACAAGGGGTAGGACATAAACCCAAATGCCAAACCTCTAATCCCGCTGAGGTCAATCCTGCTGCGATCGCACTTGACAACATATCGCTAGAATTGCGGGAATCTTGTCCAATTATAATCGGCCCTTTATTGCTAGCAGCTGCTTGTAGAACTTTTCCCGCCCAATAACCTAATTGAAGTGTAAAGGATGCATTTAAAATATCTCCCGCTTTACCCCGAATTCCATCCGTGCCAAATAGAGGCGTTTGAGTTAGTTTCCCACGATTAAAAGCTGTCGCTAAATTACTCACACCAATAAGCTCCTGATTTTGAATACGATCCGATTTTTAATAATATATTTGTACTGTTAAGTGTTTTATAAGTCGAAAAAGATTGTACTACTAAATCTAATTTTTGCTGCAATCTGAGATACATCTACCCAATAAGTTAAGCGATAAATCATAATTTTGGGAAAAAAAGTCAGTCTTTAGGCATATTTGCCTAAATTTTCCAGCTTGACTAATTTAGAAGGACTGGAGGTTTTTGGGCAAGGGTGCAGAGGGAGGAAAATTTAGGTTTAAATATCTTTATATTTTTATATTGATGTACATCAATTTATCGAACTATGTACCAGAGAGGGAGAAGCGCTCGACGAGCCAGAACGGACTCCTGCCCATGAGGCCAACTTTATTCGCTTACAAAATGAGTTGATTAAGGGATTAGACTCGTTATTTGTCTTCGTA
>JASJEI010000303.1 GCA_030064795.1 Pleurocapsa sp. MO_226.B13
CTTTAGTCTCACTTATTATTCACCATTACCTAACGCTATGCTTGTCACTTCGGCCAAACCCCGATCATGGCCAAATTCTCATCCTCAACTCAAGGCGGCGATCGCCGTCTCCAACCCAGCCTTGCCTTAATAATTTGAATCTCATTGCGCATCTCGTGGGTCTGTAACTACAGAAGCTAATTTGATATTTGCCCACTCTAAAACTTTTTGTAATCGGTTAGTTACTCTAGCTCGCTCTCGAACTAAAGTGATTCGTTGGCGAGTTAAATCCCTTAAGTCTCTCTGAACTAAAGGAGGTATAAAACTTCCTCGTAATAATCCATGTCGAAGTAGATCTCCAATCCATTCAGCATCTTTGACATCAGTTTTACGTCCAGGAACGTTTTTAAGATGTTGGGCATTAACTATCATCACCTCAAAATTAAATTCCAGAATGTTGTAAATTGGCTTCCAATATTCTCCCGTGCTTTCCATTGCGATCTGAGTAACACCTTGAGTTGCTAACCAATCATTTAAAGCCAGTAATTCTGATGTTGTTGTTCCGAAACTGCGGACTGTTCGCTCCAAGAGTCTTGGTGTAGTTTGAATGAGAATACAAGCTACCACTATTTTTTTATGAACATCTAATCCCGCACAGTGAGTATGAGTAACTTCCATCCTTGATAACTCTCAATTTTTACGAGGAGACTAATTCGATACCTGTGATGATTTAGATTCTGTCTTTCGTGTTTCCTACTTTAATTATTAGGTTTCACATTGGGTTGTGCCTATCGGTATCGCGATCTATCTCTTGCTCAGGCTAATTGCACTACTGTCTATATCGACCTCTTTTTAGTCTCATTTGAAGGCTACCATATTTTCATGGCTGGGTTGTGAGCGGCACGCTCATGGCATCTCTTGTAAAAGAAGATACCGCATAACTACCCATTTTCGTTTTATGTTGAGCCTCTCCCCTATGGGTGTTTGTTAAATAAGAATATTAGTATTATCAAGCGTCAGAATAATTAAATCTTTATTAATTAGTTTTATGCAGAAATCTCCTTTAATCTCAATTATTACTCCTGTATACAATGGTGGCTATGCTTTTGTTTGCTGTTTGCTAACCATGTCGCAGACACAATTTAAAGACTGGGAGCTAATTGTAGTCGATGATGGCTCAACCGATCGCTCCGCAGAAATAGCTCGTAAATTTGGGGCGCAAGTCCTACAAACCAGTGGCAGAGAAGGGCCAGGGGCAGCAAGAAATCTAGGAGCAAAAGTAGCTAGGGGAGAATATTTATGTTTTATTGATTCTGACTGCGAAGTGCAGGATGATGCGATCGCTAAATTAGCTCTGACGCTCAAATCTAAACCAGAGATAGATGCTTTGTTTGGCTCTTATGATGACGAACCAAAAGCAAGCAACTTTATGGCTCAATATAAAAATTTGATGCATCATTATGTTCACCAACAGGGTAAGGAAGATGCTTCGACATTTTGGGCGGGTTTTGGCGCAGTCAAACGCTCTGTATTTTTAGAATTGGGTGGCTTTGATACCAAGCGTTTTCCTCGTCCTAGTGTTGAAGATATCGAACTGGGATATCGACTCAAACAGTCTGGGGCAAATATATATTTAGCAAAAGATCTCCAGGTCAAGCACCACAAAGCTTGGCAGTTGATCGGTTTAATCAAGACAGATGTTTTCGATCGCGGTATTCCTTGGACTAGGCTGTTATTGAGTAATAAGACCAACATGGTCAATGACCTCAATTTACAAACTAGCAGTCGGATTAGCTTAATTGCCACTTATAGTTTGATTTTGTGTTCGATCGTTAGTATTTTTAATTTAGTAGCAATTATCCCCAGTCTAATCTTAGTTGTTTTACTCTTATATCTTAACTGGGATGTATATCGTTTTTTCTACGAAAAACGCGGATTGGCTTTTACACTTAAAGTAGTTCCCGCCCACTGGTTATATTATTTTTACGGTGGATTGTCTTTTGCGTTGGGAACTTTGTCACACTGGAAAATGCGTCTATTAGAACCAGAAAAAATGACTTACGAGTCGTAATAATTCTCTTTTGGATGTATGATTTGTCTGATGTTTTGTGTTGTTGTTTGAGTCTTCCAAGATGGCAAAAGCCTCGATCCGACTATGGGTTTTAGTTTTAGTTGGAAACTGCTGTTGGCAGATCTGCTTTGGCTTTCCCGCCATTGCTCAAGATATAACTAGAGAGCCAAAAAAAGAGCAGAATATTATTGAGAATGAAAATAGCAACGATCTTGACATTCCTTCAGATGTGATTCAAAATAGCCCAGTTTTACAAGAGTGGTTGGAAAAAGTACCGAATGTCTTAGAAGAAATTAAGCACGATCCTGCCTTTTTTACCCGTCTGAGGATTGGTTTTACTACTTTTTCTTCTACTGACTCTAGTGATGATGCTACGGGACTTTATCTAGGAATTGAAGATATTTTTATTAGTCGTACTGGTTTAACTATTAGTGCTGATTATCAGACCGCATTTAACGGCGATCGCAATGCTGTTGGGGCAGATTTACATTATTTTGTCTTCCCCCTGGGTAACTACATAAATTTTGCCCCTTTACTGGGATATCGATACGTGCAAAGTAATGATTTTTTCACCGACGGAATTCATACAGGATTGCGCTTGATGCTATCATTTTCTCGTACCAATGCTGGGGATATTTCCCTTGCTCAGAGTTTTATTTCTCCTGGTAATGGTGGCAAAGAAGTAGGTATTACCTCTGTGTCTGTTGGCTATGCCGTGACTTCTAATTTACGTCTGTCTGGAGATATCGAACGACAAAATTCTAGCGAAGATGAAACTAATCGTTTTGGAGTTAACCTAGAATTGTTGTTTTAGTTAAGGGGGAAGGCAGAGAAACGAGGAATGAGGAACAAGGAAGATGGGGAGATGGGAAGATGGGGAAGCAGAAAAAGTACAACTAACCACTAACTACTAACTACTAACTACTTTTAGCTCGTTAGGCTGTAAATTTATTGATAGTAGAAAATTTTTATTAACTCAATACTTTTACTTGATTGATAGATTAAATTTGCTTAGTTTTTGAGCATTGTGCAAATATTATTATATTATTGTGCAAATATTATTATATTATTGATGGTATTTGATTATTTACCTGGTTTTTGAAAATATTTATTTTTCTAGCTAGTGCTAGCTCGATATCATTAGATAGGTTAGTTTTGCCAGTTGCAACACTATCAAATACTATAAGCTATATTAATCCCAAGATACACTTAGTCTGATGATCAAAGTCTTAGTGGTAGACGATCAAAAAACGGTTCAGGAAATTCTGAAAAGCTACATAGAAGAAGACCCCAATCTTGAGTTGGTTGGCTGTGCAAATAACGGTCAGGAAGCGATTGATTCGATCGAAGTCCATCACCCGAATATTGTTCTGATGGATATTGAAATGCCAATTTTAGATGGTTTAACCGCCACCAAAATCATCACCGAGCAATTTATTGATACTTATGTATTGATAATTAGCGTTCATAATGAAGATACCTACATACATACGGCGTTACGAGTCGGTGCAAAAGGATATCTGTTAAAAAATACGCCAGCAAAAGAACTGCTCAACGCTATTTATTCTGCTTATAAAGGCTATTTTCAGTTAGGGCCTGGTTTATTAGAAAAATATTTATATAAAGTCAGTGACTCTCAGGCAAATGCTCAAGAGCTAGAGCAGCTAAAAAGCCTGATGCTCCAGCAATTTCAAAACCTGTCTAATGGTGATAGTCAGCGATCGCGAAGCAGTAAAAACAATACTAGAGATTCGAGTAATAGAAGTAGGGAGTATTTAGAAAATCAATACGCCACTATCGAAAAGCAGGTATATATTCTGAGCAATCGTATAGACAAGTTAAATAAGAAAATAGCCTTCATGCAGCAATTTGGAGTTTTTGTGATCCTTTGTTGTGCAGTTTTGGGAATCTTACTGTTCTTATTTACTCTATGAAGCGTTGGTGGCAATTCTTAGTTATTTTTTGGTTGGGGATCGGTTTTAGTCTGGGGTTAAGCCCAAATTTAAAAGCTCAAATCGCGCCATCGCAGCTAGTACAACAAGCTCAAGTATCTTATCAAAGAGGAGAATTCAAGCGATCGATTCAGCTATTAGAACAAGCCAATCGAATTTATCAAAGTCAAGCCAAGTATTTACAACAGGTTCAAGTGTTATCATTTACCGCTTTGGCTCAACAACAGCTAGGTGAATGGCAATTGGCGGGACAAAATCTTGGCAATGGTTTGCAAATCCTTAATTCATTAGCCGATAGCGATCGCAAAACACAAGTACTAGCTCAAATTTGGAATCCTAAAGGTCAGTTTCAGTTTTTAAGAGGAAACAGCGATCGAGCATTAGAAGCTTGGCAAACCGCAGAGGCACTTTATCGTCAAACAAAAGATCGCCTGGGAGTTGCGGGCAGCCTACTCAATCAAGCTCAAGCTCTAGAAAAAATCGGTTTTTATCGTCGTGCTTGCGATCGCGTACTAGAAGCCTTCGATCGCCCTGATTATAATTGCGAAGGATTAACTGCATCTCAATTAGCAATCCCGATCGAACAGGCAAAAACCGAGAAAGAGCTTTGGCAAATTGAAGCCTTGAATAGCCTTCTCCTAACTTGAAAGATAGGATATCATACCTCAGTGATTAGTGGGATAAGTTCAAAGAGTTTAGCCAGATTCTCCTGAAGCGCGAAAAAATAGTCACTGTTCCTCTCGATCTTCTGGTACTAAGTGCTTGCGATACAGCATCAGGCGATCGCCGTGCTGCTTTGGGTTTAGCTGGTGTTGCTGTCAGGAGTGGCGCGCTCAGTACGGTGGCAACTTTGTGGCGAGTTAATGATGAGTCTACCGCCGTATTAATGAAAAACTTCTACCAAAACTTAGAAAACGGACTAGATAAGGCAGAAGCCTTGCGTCAGGCACAGTTGCAGCTTTGGGAGACACCAGACAAAGACTGGCGAGTACCTGCTTTTTGGTCGGCATATATCGCGATCGGTAATTGGCAATAAAATTTGAGTTCGGAATTCGTAGGGGTGGTTCGCCCTAAAGGACTCGCTCCGCATCGCGAACCGCCCTTACAGGAGTTGGTAGTTAGTGGTTAGTTGTCTTCCCCAAGTCCCTAAGTCTCCCCGTCTCCCCGTCTCCCCGTCAGCCAAACCTTTAACTGTTGATAAGAACCTAATATTAACCTGAGTTTGAGGAAACGGAGATCGCTTCTAGCTTTAGACCAAAATTTTGGCACAGTAAGCTGTGAGAAAATTAAGAAACACCTGTACTCGCGAAGATAAATTACGTTGATGAGTGAATACTGCTTGAACCACCAACCCTGATGGTAATTGTTCTGAAAATAGTAACTTCAATCTATTTTGTTTGACTTCTTCGTGAACTTGAAAACTAAGTAAGCGAGTAATTCCTAATCCTGCCAGTGCAGCATTTTTCAACGCGCCTCCATTGTCAGAATTAAATGTGCCTTCTACGGGAATTTTTTGCCAAGTTTCACCGAGCGAGAATTCCCAAGGTATGGGTTGCCCATTGTATAGATAACGGAGGCAATTATGATGTACTAAATCCCGTGGCGTTTTGGGTGTACCATGTACTTGGAGATAACTGGGTGAAGCACAAAGAGCAAAATTGGCGCGTCCTAAATGTCTCCGAATCAGGCTAGAGTCTTCAAGATCGCCCAAGCGAATTGCGACATCAATTCCTTCTACAACTAAATCTACAAAGCGATCGCTCAATCGCAGATCGATTTCAATATCTGGATACTGCTGAAGAAACTCTGGAAGAGATTGAACTAAAAGCGATTGCCCAAAATCTAGAGAGGTACTAATGGTCAGTTTGCCCTGGGGTTTACCACCCGAAATCACGGTATCGTTAGCTTCTTCAAGTTCTCGCAATAATCGCGAAACACGCTCGTAATAAGCTGTGCCTTCATTCGTTAAGCTTAAAGATCGAGTAGTTCGTTGCAATAACCGTACTCCTAAACGATCTTCTAGTTTCGCTACACGCTTGCTGATAGCCGAGGGAGTAGTAGAAAGCGATCGCGCTGCTGCACTAAAGCTATTGAATTCTACGCTTTTTACAAAGGCAACTAATTCTGCCAGTCGATCGAACCCATTTAACATTTGTTCTTATTTGGCATAAATCTTGTGCCAGTCTAGGGGTTTTTCTTCTTACGAAGCAAAAGTTAATCTAAATTTTAGGTTAATCAATCGAGATAAAAAGATGAATTCAAAGAAAGTTGCGATCGTCACAGCAGCGAGTCGGGGAATTGGTGCGGGATGTGCGCGAGAATTAGCAGCAAGAGGATATACCGTGTCATTGATGGCGCGAAGTGAAAGTATTTTAGATTTAGCACAAGAATTAAATGGTATTGCCGTACGAGGTTCAATGTCTGTCTTGGAAGATTTAGAACGACTAGTTCAAACTACATTGAATAAATTCGGCAGAATTGATGCGGTAGTTAATAGTTTTGGCGATCCGCCTCGTTCAGATTTGCTCGATATTTCTGATGAAATGTGGATCGAAAATTTTGAGATGCTGTTTTTAAGCGTGGTTCGTATTGCCAAGCTCGTGACAGAACCAATGCGAGAACAGGGCGGTGGTGCGATCGTCAATATCTCCGCTTGTGACTCTCAAGAACCAGCATTAGTAACTCCTTTTAGCGGTACACTTCGCGCTGCGATGGAAGGTTTTACTAAGCTATATGCTAAACGATATCGAAGCGATCGCATTCGCATCAATTCAGTCGCGCCTTTTTTTGTGGCAAACAGCATTGAAGAACTTGAAGGATGGGACGTACCGTCGGACTTAATGTGGAGTCGTCCAGCCACATATTCCGAACTAGCTAAAACCGTTGCTTATCTGATTTCAGATGATGCCAAATTTATTACAGGTACAACTCTTAAGGTAGACGAAGCTCGTTCTGCTGCTATTTAACCTGACACTTCATTTTAAACATTGACAAAATAGTTTTTATGAAAATTCTTGTCTGCGTATTTCACCCAAATATCACTGAATCTCGCGTCAACAAGCGTTGGTTACAAGCTCAGGTGATGATTCTCAACTCTCAGTCCTCAAATTCAGCGAAAAAAACTATTAGAAGCAATGAGCTAATTTACTCAAAGATTGAGTAGATGCTAAAAATTTCAGCTAATTAAACTTTGCTGGCTGCAAGTATCCTGGCATCAGGATTTTTTGAAGATCCGATGGGAAAATTTATTTTATCTGTGCCACAAAATCGTCTTCAAAACTATAGATTGGAACATCCAGATGGAATCAAATCAATAAGTAGAATATTTTACTACTACTGTAAGTGAAAATACTAAAACGACTCAAGAAAAGGGGAATCGTTTTATCTTAAGTAATAGCGAGCAATAATTTTTATAAAAGCATAAATATAGGGGGTGGCATTGACTTCTGAGACAACTAAGATAGCGTCCACAGATAAACACAGATAAACACAGATAAATGAATCTGCTATTTTGCAAATTGAAGGTGAGATCTGCGTGGGGTTTTCTAAAGGACTAGCTTTGCGTCGCACGCGCATCTCTAATCACCTTGTTGAATTAATTACCCGATCTACGTTTTTAGTCGTGCAAAATACTGTATCTAATCTATTAGACAATAGGCGATCGCCACTTAGAGCGATCGCGATCGATTTATGTACTATTTCAATAAGTTAAAATAATCAGCCCTTTACCTAATTTTTGCAAAAGTTTTTCTAGAATAATCTCCGAATGATTGTTTTCTTATCTTGATTAGAATTTCTGTTGGCTCAAATGCTAATTAAAACTCTAATGAATTTAATCAAACAAAATTATTGACATAGCTAAATAAATAACAATTAACTGAGGAGATTGTATTATCTTGATTTCGCAAAATAACTTTTTATCACCCACCAAAAAAACATCGGCTGAAAATCTAGCTTATTGGCAAAATCAACTGCAAAACCTTCCCCCTTACCTAGACTTTCCTGGCGATCGAGTTTACCTTAGTAGCTTCGATAATTTTCCTTTGAATACATTCGCTACGCTCAATTTAAATTTATCAGAAAAAACAGCTCAAAAATTGCAAATCATCGCTCATGAGAACAACATCGATCTAGAGCTAATTTTTCTGAGTGCTTACTATGTTTTACTCTACCGTTATACTAATCAAACCGATTTAATTGTTGGCTATCTTCCAGTTGAGGCAGATAGTTTGGCTCTAAGTAATCTACCAATTATTCCACTCGCCCTCAGTATCGAAAATCCCCAAAAGATTTCTTTCATCGATCTATTAACTTGCATCCAAGATCGACTATCATCAGCAAAGCAACATCAAGAAATCAAGTCAAAACAGTTAGGATCTTTAGTAGAGTCAACAACCCAATCAGATCGAGACAGATTACCTTGGTATCAAATGTTATTTCGCTGTCACCAGCAGCAAGAAGATCGTACCGCTAGCCGACAATTTCTCAATAAACAGCTAAACCAACGAGAACTATTACTAGAAATTAATTTGCGATCGCCTCGGCAAATTAGTTTGGAGTTTAATACAGATATATTTTTGCCAGCAACTAGCCAAAGAGTTATCGTCAATTATCATCGGCTACTTGAAGATATTGCCCAATATCCAGAGAAAAAGCTAGATCGGTTGTGTTTGCTGGCAGCCGCAGAAAAAGACTTGGTTCTCGAGCGATGGAATCAAACTGAGGTAGAACTAGAATCTCGGTCGATCGTGCAATTGTTTGAGACTAGAGTTGCTCGAACTCCAGAAGCGATCGCCCTAAAATGCCAAGAACAACAACTTACCTATCAAGAACTAAACCAAAAAGCCAATCAGCTTGCTCATTATTTGCAGACATTAGAAGTCGGTCAACAATCTTTAGTCGGTTTGTGTTTAGAGCGATCGCCCTTAATGGTCGTAGGGGTGTTGGGTATACTCAAAACTGGTGCTGCCTATGTTCCTCTAGACCAAGAAAATCCTCCAGCTAGAATGGCATACATTCTGGAAGATTCTCAAGTCGCAGTGTTGTTAACTCAAGAAAAGCTGCGCGATAAATTACCTCCGTCAAATTCTTTATCTTTGGTTTGTTTAGATCGAGATTGGTATCAAATTATTCAGCGATCGCCAGATAATTTAAATATTAATTTAGCCCCCGAAACTTTAGCTCATATTGTTTATACTTCAGGCTCGACAGGCAAACCCAAAGGAGTGATGATTACCCATGGCAACCTCAGTCATTATGCCCATTCTTTAAAATTCGCCTTAAATATTACCCCCGCAGATGTCTATCTTCATCGTGGCTCAATTGCTCTAATTGTCTCGGCAAGACAGCTATTAATGCCGTTAGCTCAGGGTGCAACGGTTTCTATTTTGACTACCGCAGATAAGCAAGATCCTTTGAAAATGTTTGAGATTATCAAACAACATGGGGTAACAATAGTAGACCGCGTGCCTTCTTTTTGGCGTAATTTTTCAGGACTATTAGACAGCCTGAGTCCTCAACTTCGCCAGAGTCTGATGGACAATCAAGTGCGGTTAGTCGCCGCAGGAGGAGAACAGGTATCGTGGGAGATTTATCAATGTTGGCGACAAATTTTTAAACCAGAAGTTCAGTTGGCAAATATTTACGGACAAACCGAAGGTACGGGAGTGGTTACTATTTACTATCTGCCTCCAGAAATAGACGCTCGGTTTAAATCTTTGCCTGTGGGTTCGCCCATACCTAATATGCGAGTTTATATTTTAGATCGTAATCTTCAGCCCGTGCCGATTGGAGTAACGGGAGAAATTCATATTAGTGGTGCGGGTGTCGCTAAAGGATACCTCAACCGCTGGCAATTAACTGCCGAAAAGTTTATCGATAACCCCTATGTTGATGGTGCAAGACTATACAAGACAGGGGATTTGGGGCGTTTCTTAGCCGATGGTACTATTCAATTTTTAGGCAGGAGCGATCGCCAAGTTAATATCAATGGACTGCGGATCGAACTGGGTGAAATTGAGACTACATTAGTACAACATTCTCAAATTTTAGAAGCTGCGGTAGTAGTACAGCAAAACAAACTCGGTGAAATTTTAACCGCATTTCTCGTTCCCAGCCAAAACCCACCCAGCCTCCAAGAGATACGTAACTTTCTCTTAGAGAAGCTACCAAAATATATGCTGCCTGCTAATCTAATTTTTTGCGACTCTTTTCCCTTAACTGCTAGCGGTAAAATCGATCGCCAGGCTCTAGCTGCTACCAAGATCGATAAAGCTTCAAACTATATTGCTCCTGACAATGCGATCGAATCAGAAATAGTGCAAATATTGCAAGAAATTTTAGGAATTGAAAAGATTAGTATTGAAGATGATTTTATCGAACTGGGGGGTAATTCTCTGATTGCAGCCCGTCTAGTTACAGAAATAGAGACGAGATATGGGCAGATAATTCCGATTTCTAGTGTATTTCAGTCATCCACTCCCAAAGCTTTAGCTGAATTAATCCGTCAAGAACCAGAAAATTCTGCTCCCGAATGCTTAGTACCCATTAAGCAAGGCGATCGCCAGCCAATTTTGTTTGGCGTTCACAACCTAGGTTATGGTTTAGAGCTTTATCGTCCTCTAGCTAAATATTTAGACCCCAAGATCAGTCTCTATGGGTTGTCATCATTCTTTAGCAATGAACCCGATAGACCTCACCCCAGAGATATCTCCAGTCTGGCATCCTATTATTTTCAGAAGATTAGACTAGTTCAGTCTCAAGGCCCTTATCATATTATGGGAGTATCTTTTGGTGGTGTAATTGCCTACGAAATTGCTCAACGATTGGTATCTCAAGGACATCAAGTCAAGTTTTTAGGTTTGGTAGACACTTTTATTCCCGATCGCGACTCGATTTATAAAACTCTTCCTCTACAAGAGCGTCTTGTCGGTCATCTGATTATGGTACGTACAAAAGGCGTAAGTCATATATTAGATCGTGTTAAATGGCGTATCGGAGCGACTATGGATAATATTAGAGCGAATCTCTACGAAATTGACTGGATCGGGGAAAATTTAGTCGATAAAACCAGTCGCAATTTTTCTCGGGTAGAATATCTTCAGCAAAGAAAAGAGCATCAAGAGGTAAATCGCGACTACGTTATCCAACCGTACCCAGGTCATATAACTATGTTTCGCGCTACTGACGATATAAATCCCAAGCTAGACTGGCAAGAGTTGGCTCAATCGGGTTTATCTATCTATGATGTACCTGGAGAGCATTTGGAAATACTCCAAGAACCTAACGTTCAAATATTGGCGCGAAAAATTCAGTTGGCATTGTGGCAATAGGCTGTTTGGAGTTAGGAATTTGGAGTTCGGAGTTAGTAGTTAATTATTAGTTATTAGTTGTTTCTTTTCTGCTTCCCCTGCTAATTCTGCTTCAAATCCTGTAGAGACGCGACGGGGCATACAAGCTTTCGATCCCATTTTTCCTTGAAGTTGCACTTTATATTTTGAATTTGGATCTCACGCAAAGACAAGGACATGGCTTTTGAGCGCGAGGGACGGCGAGGTTTCCTCGCCTTGTCCAATCGCGCTGTTGAGGAAATATGGGGTATTTAAGGTGCGAAAACGGACATCATACCAAATCCTGTTTACATAGAATACTTATTGGTTAAATCGTTAAACCCTGTAGAGACGCGATATATCGCGTCTCTACGATCGATTTTTTGATACTGTTTTATAATCGGATTTCGTATCAGAAGGGTTCGAGGAGATCTCACAGATAGTGTCCTCGTAAATTCCGTACACAGCCCCTCATACATCGCGTCTTTACAATCTATCTACTTTTTTGAATGCGTAGGTCTAGGCGATCGCTTCTATTTGAACATTGTTAGCATTGTAGTAGGTTTCTTTGATGACTCTGAAAACAGTATTGTCAACTACATAATATTTGATTGACTGTTTCGTTTATTTCCTTAATTGAATCGAGATTTTTATCCAGTTTAGATTCTTCCAAGCTATTGAGATGTTCCATAATTTCTACTAAGTCGGCATTGCCTTTTCTAGCACCCAAACCATTTATAGAGCATTCAATTTGTGTCGCGCCAGCAGCTACAGCAGCCAGTGAATTATCAACTGCCAAATTTCGATCGTTATGACAGTGGACTGAAATTGTCGCCCGATCGATATTACTAACCTGCCGACCGATTTCTGCAATTAAATCTGAGAAACGATCGGGATCTTGCGAACCAAAAGTATCGGGGATACAAATAGTTTTTGCTCCACTATCAATTGCAGTTTCTATTGCTCGATCGAGTAAGTTGCGATCGCTTCTGACTGCATCAAAAGCAGACCATTGAATATCGTCGCTATAATTTCTAGCCAAAGTGATACTAGAATTAATTAAATCTAAAAGATCTTGTCGAGCTAATTTAGATCGATCTCTGAGATTAACATTAGTAAAAATATTAATTCTGGCTCGCACTGCATTTTTCAAAGCTGTTCCTAAAATCTCAATTTCTCTTGGATTTGAACCAGCTAAACCACAGATAACTGAATCTTTAACTACACCAGCAACAGCGACGATCTCATCAAAATCTTTAGAGTTAATCCCTGGATAACCGACTTCTATAACATCAGCAGTGGCTTCTAAAAGTTGCGCGATCGCCATTTTTTGTGAGAGATTCATCGTGATTCCAGGAGTAAGTTCTCCATCTCTCATGGTGGTATCGAAGATAATAATTTCTTGAGACATTTGCTAATTAAATAAGCGTTAATTTTTGCTGCAAACTCGATACAGTGAATGTAATGTCGAGCCATCTTTAATAAATTCTGCCGTCGCACAATTAAAAGCCACCTGAAAGCGATCGCCTTCTGGTGAGGTAAACACTTGTTTTCTCAGGATAGTTAAAAGTTCGGTTAAATGTTCTTTCCCCTGAGTCTTATCTAAATCGGGCATTCCAATCACAAAATCACCGTTGCCCCAATAACCAGTTATCTCTCGATCGCGAAAAGCAGCTTGAATTACTTTACCCCATTCGGCTAAAACGAGATCGCCCGTAGCGTGACCATATTTGAAGTTAATCTGCTGTAATTGGCTCATCTTCAGTACGACCAGACAAAATGGTCGATTGAGTTCTTGGGCTTGTTGTAAACAGCTTTCTAGTTCGCGACTGCTTTGGATACGGTTATTTAAACCCGTCAACTGATTTTGAGTGGCAAGATTGTGTAAGAGACGACTGCGATCTAGTCGGTTGTTGATTCTGGCGAGCAGTTCCGCCCCAATTACGGGTTTAGAGATATAGTCATCTCCACCTATTTCAAACACCTGCTGAATTGTTTGAGCATCTTGTCGTGCAGTCAGAAATAATACTGGTAATTCTTGCCAATCTGGATCGCTACGTAAAGCCTGACATAGTTCAATACCACTTATTTTAGGCATTTCTATATCAAGAATTAACAAATCGGGTTTAGTTGCTTGTAACATCTCCCAAAAGCTCCCAGGTTCTTCCAGAGTCTTCACCTTAATTCCCCAAGGTTCTAAGAGCGATCGCAATGCAGCTAGAAAGACAACATCGTCATCTACAATCAAAATAGAAGCGATCGCCGTTTGATTTTGTTCGATTAATTGATTGACAGTTTGCCAGATTGCCTCTGAGGTAAGGGGTTTAACCAAAAAGCTACTAGCACCAGCACGGGCTGCGGTAATGCGATCGCTCAAGCGATCGCGATCGGATAAAACCAATGTCGGTATAGCAGGTGTACGGGCGTTTAACTGGGCAATCAGAGATAAATATTCTGGCTGGTTAAGAGCGGTTTGAGTATCTATGACTACTATGTAGGGTGAATGATTCTGTAGCCATTTTTTAGCTTGGGTAATCTTGTTTTTTTGTTCCCAATCTAATCCCCGTACTCTGGCTAACTGCTGTAATTCTTGAGTTAATTGAGTATCGGTAGAAATTAAGAGCAACTGGGAGGTATCGGATGTCTTCTCGCCTGTTGAGGTTTCATTTAGTGCCAACAAACTTTCTAAATCTGATACCAGAGAAACAAATTGTTCTTGTTGTTGAATATTTAATCTTGGATTGTCTTGCAATAAAGTTTCTATTTCACGGGCAATATCCGTGCCAGCATTCCGAGAAAACATCCCCAAAACTCCTGCCAGTTTGTGAGCAGAGCGTTCCGCATCATATTGTAATTCAGAGGATAGTTGGTTTTTTTGGAGCGTGGCAACAGCATTTTGCAGGACTTTTAGTCGTTCTAACATCTTATCCTGATATTTGAGCCACATTTGCTCCAGCTTGCGATCGAATTCTTGCTCTACAGAGGAAGAATCATTAACTGGTTCGGATTCAACTTTGGGATTGAGACGATAGCCAATACCATAGACATTTTCGATCCAATCGACTACTCCTGCTTGTTTGAGTTTTTTGCGTAGTCCTTTGATATGTGCTTTGACGCTTTCTTCTAAAGGCGGATCGTCAAAAGTCCAAATCTTATCTAAAATTTGCGCCCGACTAAATACCCGCGTAGGATTACGTAAAAAGATTTCTAAGAGGCTGTATTCTTTAGCCGTCAGTTTAATTGGTTGCTGCTGGTAACTAACTTGGCAACTATTGGGATCTAGAGTCAAGCCATTAACCTCCAAGATTGCAGTAGTTGCCACTTCACCTCTACGAGATAAGGCTCTGATCCTGGCATTCAATTCACCCAGATCTAAAGGTTTAATTAAATAATCATCAGCCCCCGCATCTAAGCCGAGAATTCGATCTTGACTGGCGTTTTTAGCCGTCATTAGCAAAATAGGAGTGACATAACCCTCCGAACGCATTTTTTCGCAGAGACTAACCCCATCCAACTCTGGTAAATTAACATCTAGCAAAACCAGATCGTATTCTCCAGTTTGAACGTATTCCCAGCCCAGAGAGCCATCTTCAGCTATGTCTACTATATGACGCTGACTGCCAAGAGAACGTTTGAGGACTTCTGCTAAAATTTCATCATCATCAACTACTAGAATTCGCATTTTGGCGATCGCCTTTTAGTCCGATATCTAACTCACCAATATCATGAAACTGACTAGGGAAGAACTAGGGAAGAATATAATTAGATAATTGTTATTTAAATAAAATAAAAGTAAGTCGATCGTGCAAGTAGCAATTATTGGATGTGGATATGTTGGTAGTGCGGTTGCTCGTTTATGGCATCAACAGGGAGATCGGGTAACAGTTACCACGACTAGCCCTAGCAAAAAAGACCAACTGGAGGCGATCGCCTCTGAAGTAGTAGTTTTAACAGGAAACGATCTGACTGATTTAAAACAGATCGTTGCAGATTCAGATGTAGTCTTGCTGAGTGTAGGGGCAAAACAGCGGGAAAGAGAAACTTACGAGCGGGCATATCTAGAGACGGCAAAAAATGTCGTTACAGCTATTCGCGACACTGGTAAAGTCCAACAGCTAATTTACACTAGTAGCTATAGTATTTTGGGCAAACAGCCAGCTGAAATTGTGGACGAAACGGCCACCCTAAACCCCGCTGATGAGTACAATGAAATATTAGCCGAAACGGAGCGGATTTTATTATCGGTGTCCGAGTCTGAGTTTAAAACTTGTATTTTGCGCTTAGCGGGTATTTATGGCCCAGGGAGAGAATTAATTAAGATATTTGGCAGAATATCAGGGACAACCCGTCCAGGTACAGGGGAAAACTATACCAATTGGGTTCACCTAGAAGATATTGTCGGCGCGATCGCCTTTGCCAAAGAACAACAGCTACAAGGAATTTTTCATCTTGCTTGCGATCGAGTTTTGACTCGTAAAAAATTCTTCGCTCGGCTATTTGAGGCTCACGATCTGCCACCCATTACTTGGGATAGTTCTCAACCTTCTACTCGCTCCTATAACCTGAAGCTATCCAATCAAAAAATCAAAAACGCTGGTTATCAATTTATTCATCCCGACATAAAATTTAGTTAATCAAAAAGCAAAACAATTCTTCCTCGTTCTTGATTCCTCGTTCCTCGTTCCTCCTTCCTCGTTCCTCCTTCCTTTACCTATGCTCTCTTACGCATTCTACGAGACATAATCTGAGAAGAATCAACTTTGGCGATAACTTTTCTCAGGGGTAAAATCCGAATTCGACCGTCTAAAGTATTTGCCTGATAGACTTTGTGATGATTGAGGTCTAGGGCTGTCATCCAACCGCTATTGTGGTGATAGGCTCCAGTTTCGATATCCAGCCAGCCTCTACCCGCAGCTATTTGTCCTGGCTGAACTCCTGGTAAAGTAAAAGTAATCGTGTGTCCTGTAACGATCAATTTATCTTTAAAAAATGCGCGATCGCTACTATGAAAATCTTCTCTGATCCAGCAGAATTGTTCCGCATTCTGCTGCTGTAAGGGGATATTCGGATTCACTCCTGCATGAACCAGCCAGTAGTCGCCCAAGTCAAAATATAAAGGCAAGCTTTTCATCCAATCAATATGTTCTTGAGGGATCTTGCTATCGTAACTAGCTACTGTGGCATGACCACCACTATATAACCAACCCTGATATAGTTCGATCGATACTTCCCCGCTACCAACTACATCGAGCATCATTTCTTCATGGTTACCACGAAGACATTTATATTGATTGCGCATAATCAGATCGACCACCTGCGCACTTTTGGGGCCTCGATCGATTAAGTCCCCCAAAAAATATATTTCGTCATTGCTTGTGGGTGAGATCGAGTTTAGTAATGCAATTAAAGTATCATAGTGTCCGTGTACGTCACCAATGACAATTCGACGTTGATGGCTCATATTAGATGGTTTGACGATGTACATAATAAAATTGTTTTGTAATGCTCGATAATTCGTTGATAATAAAAGGAAATTGTTAACTTACTAGTTAGTATTCCCGATTGATTGGGGATATTAACTATATCTAAAGTTAAGCTTTTTGCCAATTGGTAACAGATAGTATCCAAAAATAACAAAATAAACGCTACTAAGTATAAGAGGACAATGACAAATCGGGTAGTTTCACATCTTACAAATGCCAAAATAAAAATTTTGCAGCAGCCATCAAACCCCGCTTGGATCGAACAAGCGATCGCCAATTTAGATACAGTTTTACTAGATCATTCTCATTGTGAACGGAAAGCAGCAGGAGTGGCAATAAATCTGATGTTTCGTTATCCCGCTCATCAGAAGTTAGTCCGTCAGTTAACGGCGATCGCACGGGAAGAATTAGAACATTTTGAACAGGTTAACCAGTGGTTGGAAAGACGCAATATTCCCTTAGCTCCCCTAAATTCTCCTCCCTATTTCGCTAAGTTAAAATCTCAAGTTCGACACTCCGAACCAGATCGTCTCATCGATTCTCTGTTAATCTCAGCGATTATTGAGGCTCGTTCTCATGAAAGATTGGGCTTGATTGGCGAATACTGCCAAGATCCAGAATTGAGTAAGTTCTATCGCAGTTTAATGGCATCAGAAGCCCGTCATTATGGTATTTACTGGCTATTAGCAGAACATTATAGCGATCGCCCTACCATAGAGCGTCGTTTGGCAGAGTTGGGAGAATATGAGAGCAGTATTTTAGCAAATTTACATCATCAGCCAAGAGTGCATAGTTAAGGAATGAGGAAAGAGGAACGAGGAATCAGGAATCAGGATAATTTTTATGGGCTAAAAGCGATGGAAGACAATGAATAAAAAGTACCAAGATTTCATTATCAGAGATTGGCAACAGAGCGATCGCGATGCTGCTGCGGGAGTAATTCGGCAGGTATTGGCGGAATATGGTTTGCCTTGGCAACCTGAGTCGGCAGATCGAGATGTGATTGAGGTAGAGTCTGCTTACTTGGAGGTAGGAGGAGAGTTTTGGGTAGTAGAACAAAATGGAACGATCGTCGGTACATCTGCATATCAACCTATAGCTAGAGGACAAAATGCGGTTGAGATTCGCAAAATGTATCTGTTGCCAGAAGTTAGGGGACAGGGATTGGGCGTACATCTATTAGAGCAGTTAGAAGAGGCGATCGCCGTTAAGGATTATCAAGAAATTTGGCTCGAAACTGCAACTGTATTAAAACAGGCAGTAAAATTATACGAGCGTAATGGCTACCAACCCGCTAGTGGTGTGGAAACCGCAAGATGCGATTTAGTTTATCGGAAACGATTGCACCATTAGAAAGTTACAAAATAGATAGCAACAAGCAGACTATGTTTTTACTAGCTGGGGATATTGGCGGAACCAAGACTATTTTACGTCTAGTAGAAGTTACGGAAGTCACGCTCACAGAAAAGACCTTTAAGACCGTTAAAGAAGCACAGTACATCAGTGCTAATTTTCCCGATTTAGTCCCGATAGTACAGGAATTTTTGGGAGAAGATAAGTACACCAAGCCTCAAATTGCTTGTTTTGCGATCGCAGGGCCAGTGGTTAACAATACCTGTCATTTAACTAACCTTAGCTGGGTATTAGAAACGCCACGTCTAGAACTAGAATTGGACATACCCAAAGTAAGCTTGATCAATGATTTTGCTGCTAATAGTTTTGGGATCTTAGGACTCAAAGATTTTGACGTTCATACCCTACAAGCGGGAGAAGCCAGAGAAGATGCACCGATAGCAGTGATTGGTGCGGGGACTGGTTTGGGAGAGGCTTTTCTAATTCCTCAGGGTAAGAAATATCAAATTTTCGCCAGCGAAGGAGGACACGCAGATTTTGCACCTCGCAACGATTTGGAAACAGAATTACTTAAATATTTAAGAGTAAAATTAGATGTCGAACACATCTCTGTAGAGAGAGTCGTCTCTGGTCAAGGTATTATCTCGATTTATCAGTTTTTACGGGATACCAACTTTGCCCCCGAATCTCCCGAAATTGGTGAAAAAATTAGGCTTTGGGAACGAGAACAGAAAAAAACCATCGATCCTGCTGCAATTATTTCTCAGGCAGCATTTAAACAAAGCGATCGCCTTTGTGAAAAGACGATTGAAATTTTTATTGAAGCCTACGGTGCGGAGACGGGGAATTTGGCTCTCAAATTGCTTTCCTATGGTGGAATTTATATTGCAGGAGGAATTGCCGGAAAAATTTTGCCGATGATGCAGGATGGTAGATTTTTAAAAACTTTTAAAGATAAAGGTCGAGTTAGTCCTTTGATTGAAGAAATTCCCGTTCACATTGTACTTAACCCCCAGGTAGGATTGGTTGGTTCGGTACTTTATGGTTTGCAAAATCACGATTAAACCAGCGAACTAGCGATCGCTAAGCATCAAACAAATCTATATTTCTATCTTTAGTAAGAAAGAACTAATTTAACCAACAGACTAAACTAATCTTATCAATCTAAAAACAATTAACAGGTTAGTGAAGTCCAAGTCTATACCGCAATCTTATCAAGGGCGAAAACCTCCGCAAATTTCCAGGTCAAAAGAAAAAATCGATAATTTTTGGCTGAGACAATACATTTTAATTGGATATGCAGCCAAAGGAACTGTCTATTTATCGATTGGTATCTTGGCAGTCCAAGCAGCAATATTTTCGGGACAAGAAGCTGGAGGAACCTATCTCGGTCTAACTTTTTTGGCAGAGCGACCATTAGGAAGATTATTAGTTTTTTTGTTGGCAATTACTTTGATGGGATATGTCTTGCGCAGAGTATTCCAAGCCATACTCGTTCCAGGATCTACCGCTTCTTTTAGCTTGAGGCGTATTTTTAAACGGATTGGTTACATAATGAGTGCCTTAAGTTATACAGGTGTAGCCTATACTGCGGTTCGTATAGCTTTGGGATTAGGGGAATACGACGACACGCTCGAAGATTTGGCAAACGAATTATTTGAGCAGCCTTTAGGAGAATGGTTAATTTTCTTCGGCGGTGTAGCGATTGCAACCATAGGTATTTTTTACGTTTATGGAGCCTATACAGGCTCTTATATCAGCGAATTTGATTCTTCAGATATTCATCATCGATTAGAAAAGTGGTCGAGACGTATTGGCAAGATAGGTGTAGCTTCTAGGGGTGTGGCGTTTGTTTTGACTGGTATTTATTTTACTCTAGCTGCCATTGTCGGTAATTCAGAACTTGCAGGAGGATTACAAAACGCCTTTCGAGTACTGGCGACTCAACCTTTTGGCTGGTTATGGTTAGGCGCAATTGGTCTTGGTTTAATTGCTTATGGACTATATATGTTTGTTGCTGCTAGATATCGACGTTATGCAGTTAGATAAATCTCTGGTGACAAAAACCTTTCTAATAACCTCTGCTTGTTTTATCCTGACTCAACTAACTGCTTGTCTGAGTAATTCTCAATTAACCAGCGATAATGGCTACTTGGTATCCGTCGCCGAAATAACCGAGAATAGCGATCGCTTTTTGGGAACATCAGTATTGGTTCGTAATGATATCCTCCAAACAATCGGAACTAGGGGTTTTATTTTAGATAAAGATTGTCTATGGTAACTTGCGTCAATTCATTGCCGAGGATTTTGAGGAAGATTACGATTTAGATTGGGATTTAGCAGTTAAATCGGATCTAGAAGCTGAATATAACCGAAAACCAGTATTTGTCGCCAAAAAAATTCAATTTTTAGATTAAAAAACACAAACAACGTGAGTTCGGAATTCGGAGTTCGTGCAGGGGCGCATTCCCTTGCGTCTTGCGCCGATATGCGAAGCGGTATCCGTGATAGACGCGGGGTCGCCCCTGAATTCGGAATTACAATTTTCCCAAGGAAATAATGGGGAATTGAAGTGACTCAAAAGTTATGAATTATCAAATTACTTATTACTTATTACTTATTACTCATTACTTTACCGTAGCGATGTAGCTGCTGCCTTGATTGGTTCGAGTAAACTTAGAGGTAGCTGAAATTGATTTAGTTGCCAACGCTCGTTTTCGGGATATTCTGGATCGTAGCCATGATAGTCTGTACCCCCAGTCATCACTAGATCGTATTGCTGGCAATATTTTTTTAACTGGTTAATTTTATTATTACCGTGATGGGGATGAAAAACCTCGATACCCATTAATCCCGCTTCCACTAATACTGGTAAGACTTCCTCAACTTTGCCTCCGCGAAATAGATAGGGATGGGCCCAAACTGGCACGCCACCACAACGGCGAATCAACTCGATGCCTTCTTGGGCGGTAAATTTTTCGTAATGAACGTATGCCGAACAATCTTCACCGATAAAGCGTTCAAAAGCTTCCTGAGACGAGTTGACATAACCAGCCTTAACCATGGCACTGGCAATATGAGGACGACCCAACGCCATATTACCGTCTAAACGATCTAATTGGAGAGTAAAACCCATTTCCGCTAGATTATCGAGCATTTGCTTGGCTCTGCGCTTTCTTCCTGCCAAACGCTCTTCTAGGGGAGCTTCTAATAATTCTCTTTGGGGATAGTAGCCTAAAATATGCAGCGATCGCCCGTTATAAACAGTACTGAGTTCTACTCCTGGAACGATCTCCATTTGATAGGGGATGGCTGCTGCGATCGCCTCTTGCCAACCATGAAGGGTATCGTGATCGGTAATTGCCAGGGCTTTTACTCCCGCGTCAGCTGCTCGTTCTACTAACTGTTGGGGAGTCAAAATGCCGTCAGAATAAGTTGTGTGAGTATGTAATTCTATCATCCTCTTATCTTAACAAGAAGAAGAGTTTTGAGACTTATTTACCAACAACTAGGTAGTGCAAAAAAAGCTCTTGCTCGATTTGTCGGACTTCTAATAACTGGAGTTTCTTGCCCTCAGTTTGCAAAAAACCAATGCCCCCAACAGGAGTAGGTGAAGTTTTGCCTCCAAAAATTACGGGACAGATCGTAAGCCACAACTCATCAATCAAATCTACTGCCAAAAGCGATGCAATCAGTTCTCCACCACCCAGAACAGCCAGCTTATTTAAACCTAATTTTTGTAACTGAACAAAAGTTGATACCCAATTAATTGCTAAGTTATTTTCTTTGGTGCCGTGAATAATCAAAATCCGCTCGAATTCCTGTTTAGCCTGCCACAATTTAGCACCACTGGGTACAGTAAGTAACCATCTGGGTATCGGTTGTTGAAAAAAACGCCATTCAGGATTCAAATCGCCCGATGCAGATACTACAATATGAACTGGTTGTAATGGTTGCGATCGCTCTTGTCGCGATCTCAATAGTTGTGAATCGGATAAGGCTAAAGTCGTACCATAAGCTCTTAAAGTATCTGCGCCAAAAATTACACCATCTACTAAAGAAACCTGTTTTTCTAGGTGACGTTTGTCATTGACCGAACCAAAACGCGCAGGAGAACCTTGACGGTCGGCGATTTTGCCATCGGCAGTCATTGCTAAAATAGCAGTAGTTTGTGGTCGATTATTCATGGGCAATTTTTGGTGGTCGAATTGATTTTTTGAGATTACAACAATGGCAAATAGTATTTGAATGGATATCATTAAAATACATAAATAGAAATATTGTTTAAGCGTGCGCTTCAATTTTTTCTTATGACACCTGGTCAATCCTCTTTCCGACGTATATTACTTTCGCGCATCCTTTTGGTTAGTGTTCCTATCTTATTAATTGGTGTTTATGTCACCTACAGCAAGGCTCGTTCCGCTTTTCTAGAGAGTGCCAGGCAAAATTTAACCGAGAGCGCAGTTAGAAAAGGAGAGATTGTCAAACAATCAATAGAAGCGTTACGCAACAATCTTGCCAAAGCTAGCGATGCAGCAATTGCTCGGTCAGATCTCTTAGATCCCGAACTATTGATTACTCAACTTGAAGAAGTACTACCGACGGATATTTTATGCGCTCAGATTACCGACCTTAATACCAACAAAGTTATTGCCAGTACCTGTAAAGACTCGGTGGAGTTAGAAAGTAGTACCTGGTCAAAGAAGAAGCAAAGTATTTTTACCACTGCTGACCAAACTAATGTCAAGCTACTGCTACCCTCAACCTCTCTAGTCCGAGATTCAGAAAATCCTGAAGAAAATCCTCTGCGACGGCAGCTCAAGCTTTGGTTGACTGCTCCAGTATACGATCGCAATGGCGACTTGCGTTATGCCCTCAGTGTCAAGTCGGCTATTTTAGCCCAAGAAATTATCGAACCTGGTTCGTTGGAAGGTTACCCTGTAGTGATCGATCGAGATGGAACTATCCTGGCTCATCCCTTTGTCCAGCGGGTAGGAAGGAATATCAAGCAAATGCCCGATGCCCAAAGACTAAGCGAATTATTAGACAGCGCGATCGCCGACGAGCCTGATTTTTTGCATCTATTTTATTTGGAAACAGATGGTGTAGAGTTAGTAGCGGGATACAGTTCTATACCTTCTCCCATAACCAAATCCAGTCAGGAAAAATGGATTATTCTGGCAGTTAGTCCTTTGGATGCTGCCCTCGAACCCCTCAAAGATATTCGTCAAACCTTAGTGGGGATGACTTTGGGACTAATTGCTGCTTGTTCTCTGGTCACTTTATACCTATCTCGTGAATTGGCTCGTCCCTTAGAACAAATTAGAGACTATTCCTTAAGAGAAGAAAGTTTGTATAGTATTAGCGATCGCCCTAATGCGGTAGTTTCGCAACGTCTGCCAGAAAATTTTAAAATCAGAGAGTTCAATCAACTGTCGGTCGCCCTCAACGATATGGTTAGCAGACTGAGAACTTGGGGAGAAGAAATTGTCTCTGCTTGGAAAGAAGCACAAGCTGCCAACAAATTAAAAAGCGAATTTTTAGCCAATACTTCTCACGAACTCAGAACACCCCTTAATGGTATTATCAACTGTATTCGGATTGTCCAGGATGGTTATTGTGATAGCAAAGAAGAAGAGCAAGAATTTTTACAACAGGCAGATGATGCAGCCATACATTTATTGGGCATTATTAATGATGTTTTAGATATTTCCAAAATTGAAGCAGGTAAGCTCTCAGTTGCTAGAGAAAAAGTTGATTTACGCAAGATACTTAATGAGGTTATAGATCTGCATTTAGTAACAATTCAAAGTAAAAATCTTCAGTTAATTACGCCAACTTGGGAGCAAAATATTTATGTCTTGGCAGATACGGCAAAGCTCAAACAAGTCTTAATTAATATTATTTCTAATGCAGTCAAGTTTACCGATTATGGCTCGATTAATATTAGTGTAACCACCAGAGTCCTCAGTAATAGTCGAGACTCGGAAAGTCATCGATATCTATTTGCTTCTGGGGGAAATTATCCCGAAAACTCGACGCTAGTTTCTAGCAATGATTTTTATCGTAGTGAAATTTCAGAAACCAAAGAAAATAAACAATCTGAAATTGACAATCAAATCAATTCCCCTCCAGAAGACTTAAAACCTTCTGGGATTGAAGTAGTAATTGCAGTAGAAGATACGGGTATCGGTATCGAATCAAGCCAACAAGATAAATTATTTAATCCTTTTGTTATGGTAGATGGTTCTACCACCAGAAAGTTTGGCGGTACTGGTTTGGGACTGGCTATTTCTCGTAACTTAGTTGAGTTGATGCAGGGAAATATTTCTTTATATAGTGCGGGAGAAAATAAAGGCACGACAGTAAAAATATCTTTACCTCTTGCCGAAAATATCGAGAATCAATAATTAAAGCTTTTAGCTAAAGTGAGTTCGGAGTTCGGAGTTCGGAGTTCGGAGTTTAGAGTTCGGAGTTCGGAGTTTAGAGTTCGGAGTTCGGAGTTTAGAGTTCGGAGTTTAGAGTTCGGAGTTCGGAGTTTAGAGTTCGGAGTTCGGAGTTCGGAGTTCGGAGTTCGGATGATGACTTTAAATTAAAATCCCCCCGTCCCCTAGTCCCCTAGTCAGCCATAACATTTAACTGTTCATACGAACCCGATATTATGACCGATCGCAAACATTGTTGTCTTTTGGCTGTGGTGCAGAACCATTAAGACTGGTTTTATATGCGACTAACTCGACAACACCGCGATCGTTGATTATCCATCCTTGTGCCTCAACAATCTCTTCCCTATTTTCCCCATCTTCCCTATATTCCCCTGTACGGGCGAACGGCCGAGAGCCCCTACCCCCATCTTCCGAAAACGACGCAGGTTCGACTAAATCCACCTCACTAACCTCCGACTCTCGCGGTTGCTTGGGACTGGGTGCAATACCACCTTTACCCGTGACGATAAATTCACTCAGATCTCCCTGTTGGCAGAGACTTTGGGCAATCAATCTGGTTACGTCAATTACTTCTGTGGGTAATTCTTCTAGCCCCTCGACGGGATTAGTATCTAGTTCGATAATTGCTACTGTACCATCTAGTCCAAATTCAGAAGAGGCATCGATGTCATTGGTATTATTCGGTGGTGTAGAACTTCTTTCTTCAATGCCAAACAGAGCATTAGTCGTCAGATCGATATTGCCTCCCCTTCCTTGGGCTGCACTGGCAATCAGATCGTTGTTTTGGTTGGGAAAAGCGACAATAAAACCAGCATCAATACTTAAATTACCACCATCGGCATCGCCAAAGGCTTGAGCGGAAATGAAACTATTATTTTCTAGGGTAAGCTCGTCGGCGATGTTGAGATTAATAATCCCACTTGCTTCTCCTGTAAACTGGGTAGCAGCTTCAATTCTGGCATCGGTCAGATTAAGAGAATCAGCAGCGATGGTAATAGTTCCTGGTCGTCCTGTACCTGGAGTATCATCGTCTCCAATATTGTCAAAATTAGTCGCTTCAATTGTCCCACCATTGGCGATGGTTAAATTCCCCGTATTGACAACTACATTGCCCCCATTACCGTCTTCAATCAGGGCAGACGCAGTGATCCCACTGCGAAAACGAGCGATCGAGCCATCAATAAAGATCGATTCACTGGCATCAATCCTCACATTATTAGCATTACCTCGACCGAAGGTACTAGCATCAACTCGACCGCCATTGGTGAGATTGAGATTAGCAGTGGAGATGGTAACACCTCCTGCGTCTCCTGTTGTATCTATATCAACCAGACTAGTAATCCCACTAGGAAAACCCTCTGAATCTTCCCCCGTAGCGGTAATATCTCCTCTAGCGGTAATGTTAACTGGCCCGGCATTACCTTCACCCAAGGTACTAGCAGCAACTCGACCGCCATTAGTGAGGTTGAGATTAGTAGTAGAAATAGTTATCCCTCCTGAATTTCCTGTTGCACTTGTAGCAACCAGACTTTCAATGCCACTTTGAAAACCCCCTGAAGTTTCCCCATCTACCGTAATATCTCCTGTAGCGGTAACATTAACTGCTCCTGCATTACCTTGACCAAAGGTATCAGCACCAAGATCTCCACCATTGATTAATTCCAGAGAATCAGTATTAATGGTAATATTCCCCGTATTACCTATTCCCCCAGAATCAACTCGATTGAGAATGCGACTCTCATTCAGGGTAATATTTTCAGCAACATTAATCGTAACCTCTCCTGCTTGGGCTTGAGGATTCGTAGAATTAGAGCTTATTCCTCCCCGAATCAAGCTACTGCCAAATTCTCCTGCTGCTAAACTGAGATTATTCCCATCAACCGTAATATTTCCGCCACCAGTTCCCACAACATCGACATCCGCAGCATTAGTCAGAGTTATATTTGCCTGATTTAAGTCGTCTGGAAAACTCAAACTTCCATCCCGATCGAGATTAACTATTCCTGCTTCGGCTAATCCTCCAAGATAAATATTTCCACCCCTAGCAGTAGCATTCCCCGACTCAAACCTAATATTTCCCCCGACAAAAGCTAGATTATTCCCCGAAGCAATTTCTAAGCCTGTTAATACTCCCGAACTGTTTTCGACTCGCGAACGATTAACAATATCCCCAGAATTCTCCTGAAAGTTTAAACCAATTGGTGCATTAATCGTCAGTAATGGCTGCTCGATATTATCTACCGCACTAAATTCCCCATCTTCAAATAAAATACTACTGGCAGTACTACTATAAAATGAGCCACCGATATTTAAACTGGCATTCTCACCAAAGATAATTCCTGCGGGGTTGATTAGAAATAAACTGGCACTACCATTAGCACGAATTAAACCATCGATATTGGAGATATTTCCCCCCGTGACTCGACTGAAGATATTGGAGATCTCACTGGCGTTATTGAAAAAAGCCTCATTACCCGTAGGTACAGAAAAATCCTGAAAACTGTGAAATAAATTACCACCCCTGGTTTGTCCTCCTGTAATCTCGGCAACATTGCCATTTTGATTGACTTGTGTATTGACCGTACCATCAGAAGTAATTTGAGCAAGGATCGGACGGGAAGATAAACAGCCGAGAGTACCTAAACCAAGCTGTAGTGAGACGAATAGAGCTTTAATCCACCGCATTATTATCGATCGCTCCCAGTGAGGTAATTTCAAAAAGAATACCTTAGACAAATCATTTGTCTTAGTATTATGCGCTTAGCCAAAAGGAAGTAAAAGAGGAAAAATTCAGGTATTTTTTCAGGTGTTTGTTTTTATTGGCATTTTCTAGTTTCGGTCAGGCGATCGCCATTGCTCTTTTTATTCAAAAATTGGTGTTGCTGAATCGAGGTATGATACCAAATCCTATTTACATAGAATACTTATCGGTTAAATCGTAAAACCCTGTAGAGACGACCCCTCTAAATCTCCCCTGCAAGGGGAGACAAT
>JASJEI010000304.1 GCA_030064795.1 Pleurocapsa sp. MO_226.B13
AACAGTGAATAGTTAAAAAAAGATTTTAAAAAATTGATAGCTGTTGTTAACGGTCGAGTATATTATTTGGGGTTTTTATTAAATGCGATCGCCCTACTCAGAACGCATTTTTGTCTGATTGAATCAATCTAAATTGATAACCCGAATTTCTGAGGAGAAAGAAGCAGTTGTGACTCCTTTACCATCTCCTGTTTTAATCAAAGAAACGCGAAGGCGCAAGTTTGGTGTGGCAAACCAGATTTTTTCTTCAGCACAGGCTCGTTCGTATTTAGTGGTTAAAATAAACGAACCATCTTCTAGCAGTTGATAGTAACCGATCGCTGGTACTGTTTCCGCATATCCCTGCTCTCTTAGCAGTTTTCCCTTGGTGGGGTTTTCTAAGTCTGGTACGGGAACTAATACTGTAGAACCAGCTAGCACTTCATCTTCATCCCAGTCAGATTGTCCCTCCCAGGTCATGTAAAAAGGGCTTGTAGCTAGGTGCGGATCGACGTTATTGGCTTTGCAAAGCTCAATCGCTCGCTCATCGCTGTTTTCTAGAGGCAAAATTTCGATTTCGGAGGTTACTTCTTCAAAATGATGAAAAGCTAAATGATGCGCGCTACGTTGCGATCGCCATTTTCCTAGAGAATTTTGGACAAATTCATCGATGTTCATTGATTTTCGACTAGATATAAAAGTATTTATTAAAATTCGCTCCTAGCAACTAAAAAGTGTGCCACTAGAAAACAGCAGTTAATTAATTACAGATTGCTGCTTCGATAACCTTCAGATTTTTCTTAAGCGTCGCTATTAGGAGCAGTGTCCTTTAAAGAAACGTTAACTACTTTTCCACCCATACGGTTAATATTCTGAATGGTTTGGGTCATCCGACTGTAGGGAACTTTAATTGTATAGTTACTAGTACGCATCACATCTTGACGACATACACCCGTTACTTCAATCGCCACAGTACGGCTACCATAGCCACTAATATTAGTATCTCCAACAGTAATCATGGTTATTTATTCCTCCAATTTGCTTTTTCACTTCAATAGTGAGGGTATAAACCCCCACCATGTTTTTTCTCTACAAGAAATTCAATTAAAGCTAATCGCTGCTTTAAACTTCAGTAATGCTGAGAATCTTGGCTCCAGTACGGTGTAAGTTTTTGATTTTGGCGTTTAACTGCTCGTAACTAACTTCAAAAGTTTGGTTACTAAAACGGTTCAAAGAACCAATGCTTGCTTTAGTAGCTTTGACACGGAAGCGTTTATTATTGCTACCAGGAGTGCCACCCCCTTGAGTGGGAGCAACGATCGCAGTAGGCAAGTTAGCAGCCAAATCGCTGATTAATCGAGCAGATTTCCCACTGTCGCTAGTTGCATAGCCACGATAGAGAGAATAAACACGGTTAAATCCAACGTTACTTACTGTAGTAGGATCGCTTGAACCACGAGGACTAGGAACAGTGTTTTCGCCGAAAGCCATGAGGTATTCGTCGCTATCTATATAGGAATCGATATCTGCTTCGTAACCGTAGTTGTTGTAGGTTTGTACGTGAGTAGAGATTTCTGCTTGATTTAAAGGCGCGCGCCCCAAAAAGTGCTTGCAGTTTAACTCAATAAAACGATATTGAGAAGAGTTATCAAAAAATAGAGAACGATAGAGGTCAGACTGAGCTACCATGCGGACAAAGCCACGCACAGTGATATCTCCATCTCTCAATAGAGACTCGGCAGAAGTCAGGCGATCGCACTCAAGTAAATGAGCGTTACCAAAAACTTGCTTGTAAACTGCACGAATTACTACCTGTAAATCACTTTCAGTGAAGTTGGGACGTAATTCTACTGCGGGAGCGTCTTGTAACCAAAGTGACATGATAAATTTCTCCTGAATTTTCAATTATTTATTAGTCAGTTATGGATTTCGAGCGCAGAAACTATTTAAATTTCTGTGATGCTCACAATTTTGGCTCCAGTACGGTTAATGCGCTGAATCTGGGGGGTCATGCGATCGCCTGGTACGATATATTCAGTAGTACTAAGACGACGAGGACTGTCGAATTTAGAACCTTTAACTACGATTTTGAAACGTTTGGCAGTAGCATCCTTATAAGGGGAGATACGTCCGCCAGTAGAAGGAGTAGCAGCAGCAGTAGCACTATTAGTAGCAACGCTGTCTACTAAGCGAGAACCTTTATCAGCACTATCTACTCCAGCAATCCCTTGGAGCAAAGAAAGAGTCCGATTATAGTTAACTTGCTTTTTACCTACTTGGCTTTTCGCTCCTGTGTAATAAGGAACAATATTCTCGCCAAATTTTTCGGAATACTCAACACTGTCAATATAAGAATCGATTTCAGCATCATAACCTTCGTTAACACAACGCTGAATATGCTCGGAAAGTTCCGCCTGATCTTCAGGAGCGCGTCCCAAAAGATGTTTAAAGTTCAGCTCAACAAAGCGATAAGGCGCAGCAGTCTCGAAATATCGAGCGCGATAAAAATCGGACTTTGCCACCGCTCGGACGAATTCCCTCAGACTGATGCTACCATTACAAAATTGCGACTCGGCACTTACTAAACGTTCGCTTTCCATCACATGAGGATTACCCAAAACTTGCTTATAAACAGCACGAATAGCAATTGCTTGGTCATCAGCAGTGCTATTGGCGCGAATTTCCACAGGTGCGTCTAATACTGCGGTCATATCTTGATTTCTCCTGAATGAATATTGATTTGTCAAATTGTGGTTAGCTATTGGGAATAGTCCTACAAAGGTTTACTATTCCCGACTTCTGTTATTCAATAAGTATTTTTAGTTAACAGCAGTAATACTAGCTATTTTGCCACCTTGTTTATGAATACGTTGATATTCCTGAGATAGCTTATCGTAAGGTACTAAATATACTTTGTTACTACGACGGAAGCGAGAGACACGATTAACAGCACCAGGAGAACCATAACCAGTTACTTCAATACGGTATACCTTGCCGTTTTCTCCTGCACCCGCACCCTGACGAGTACGCGCACCCAAAGTAGGTTCGCGGAAAGACCAACCGTCACCAGCAGCACCACCAGAAGGAGGAATAATAGCTAGAGGAGTGCCTTGAATCACGTTTTTATTTAGTACAGGAGTTTTTCCTGCTAGGCTTCCTTTGAAATCGCTGGAAGAAGCACCACGAGCCAAAGCAAACATATGAGTAAATTCCACCATAGTTTGACCAGGACGGCTCTTATATCCACGATAGAAAGGAACAAAGAACTCCCCATAAGCCTCTTGATATTCGTCGCTATCAAGATAAGAGTCGATTTCTGCTTCCCAACCACCTTCATCTAGGATGGCACTGTGAACTTTCATTTCGTCATAGCCATTAGGCGCACGACCAAGAAAATGCTTGAAATTTAGTTCGATGAAACGGTAACGAGGACAAGTTTCGAAAAAACGAGAAATGTAAGCATCAGATTTACCAATTGCACGGACGAATTCCCTTACGCTTAGTTCACCACGTTTAAATTGCGATTCTGGCACGGATGCTCTCTCACTTTCCATGATGTAAGCATTACCCAAAACCTGTTTGTAGACAGCACGGATAATTGTTTCTCTCTCTTCTTCCGAACACCCTGGTACGTATTCTAGAGGAGGAGTATCTTCATATAGTGCAACACCTAGTTGTGATGCTGGGCCAAATGAGCCAAAAGCCATTTAATAATCTCCTTGAGAAATGAAATTTTTACTAAGCGAGGCTGTTTGAAGTCATGGTCATAATCGAGGTTTGCCCGTTTCTACCCGACAAGACTGCTTTACCCCGCTTCTAAGTACGTCCACAGGCAAAAGTCCTCGTGACGGACAAGACGTACACAGCACGGACGTTGTGAATGCCAAAGATAAACTCGAACATTCCGTCCTCTGTAAACTCAAGCACTTTCGTAGAACAAAAGTACCGAGCGCGAGATGCATAAATTAAAAATTCGCCGAGCTAAAAAAGTTAAGACAACTTACTTTTAATTACACTCCGCATTGATACAGTTTTTTTTTGATAAGTTTTATGTATTTACACAAACTCGATCAGCAAGCTAAACCCTCGGCACAATCATTGCTAAAAATCATGCCCGTTTTAGTTTTACTAATTTCAGATTGGCAAGTTAACAACAACGAGCAAAAGCACGAGAGGTGAGATCTTAAACACCTTTATTTAACATTTCACTACTCGACAGTTACAACAGTCGCTTGCTGCCAATCAGCTCGATTACAAACGTTTTGGAGTGCTTGGCTCTGATAAAAGAGTCTCTGACAACCCCAGGCTTTATCTATTAAAACAATAGATAAAATGCTATTTACAATTGTTCGATCTAATTTCTGTCTTCAATTAGACAAAATATAAATCAATTTTTGGGCAATACCTTAAGATTAACAATTGTAAAATCTACCTTATTGATTATAAGACAGGTATTTACAGTCTATTTATACAATGAGGATTGAACTGTTCCTATCAACTTTTGTAAAACTTAATGAGAACAATACGAACAAATGTAACGTAAAGAATTTTAAAGTAAGTCAGAATTTAGTGAAAAACTTTTTGTTCTACCCCAAAACCAACTAAAAGAACATTTTCTAAGGGTTGCCCCACAGCAGGTTTGGCATAATTAAGGATTTTGCGTATACGTAGGGTAGGATTAGTCAGGGTAATCGAATCGACTGAAACCACACGAGTATAGTTAGTAGTCATCAACAATTCTCTGGTAGTAGAGTCGAAACTAAAATGAGAAATAATTGGTCTGGCTTCTTCGTAGGCGCGATCGCGTAGATAATCTCCCTCTAGTATCGAACCAGATTCTGACTTTGGCACAAACATCAGATTGAGATTTTGTCGCACTTCCTCTCCTTTTTCGGAGATGGTATAAAAACCCAAATTAAACCCTGGTAGACTTGCTAGATCATCGGGCTTGTCATAGGCATTATCGGCCAAAACCTTAGCTTTGCGATCGCTGGTTAGGGGTTGGATTTCAAAAGTAGTTTGCGATCGCTCTATTTCCTTGTGAGTCAGATAGTGATAGGTGCGATCTGATTGCCAATTGCCAACACAGTCAGCAAAGAATTGTTCAAACATAGAAGTATTCATAATACAAATAACTTAGTGAGAAACAAAATGGTTTAATTGGATGTTAACTATGCCAGAGATATTTTCTAATCCTTGTGAAATTCAATTTTAAAAATACCGTCGCTGGGTTTAGAGGCAATCATCTTTTCCCAGGCTATTTGCGCCAGAAAAATATCTCCTCGTTTTGTTTCTACTACATCCACCCCCCATTCCCCCTGTTGTAGTGAGGTTGGAGACATACTAGTAGCGGGAGTAGTTTTTTTACCACCCAAGATCAAAGTATCAGTATTCAGTTTCGAGTCACTTCTTTGGCTTTTTCTGTTGCTGGTTAAAATATCACCGCACATTTGACCAATTTCTTTTGCATCGTATTCTTCTGTCGGAAAAATAATTTCGACTATCCAGTGAGGATTTTTAATGTAGCTACAGCTGATATTTTCTTTTGATTTTAGTCCCTCGATAAATACCTGGGCAAACTCTTCCCTGTTGAGGGCAGGAAGTTCGTTATTGTTTAAATTGAAGTTATGCGAGAGTAACATTCTCCCAGTTGAATTATCGCTCACGGTGGTCAACTAAATTTAAGTACTATCTATAAACATATCAGAGCCTCGATCGCCATGACTATCTAACCACGGGATGTAATAACTCGGTAGTTTGACCACAAGAGGGACAAACAACTTGTTTTTGAGTATTTTCTAATGAGAAAATTATTCCTATCCCTTCAATTATCCGATAATCTATAAATTTGACTCCTGATAAATTTAGCAATTGAGTCATTAGATAAAGTTCGGAATTTGATGCCATCTTATTTGAATTGATAAATATAAGCGTTTATATAAATAACACTCAACCTGGTTTATCGGCAAAAATCAAGCCTAGTATAGCTTCTATTTCGCGATCGCTTCTTTCTCCCCCAAAATCTTTATTGGTTTTACACAGCAAGTTCGGTAAAACCCTTATTTTTATTCCAAACTAGGTAAATATTCTCTCTATATTTTTAACAATTCTGTTTAGTTTGAGAATAATTTTTTCTGGTTAAGTTCCTCAAGAAATTGTGTCATTTTTTCACTATCCAGTGGATGAGAAAAATAGTAGCCTTGTGCTCCAAAGCATTCCAAAGATTTAAGAAATTTTAGTTGTTCTAGAGTTTCCACACCTTCAGCGATTATATCTATTTCTAATTCACGAGCCATGGCAATAATAGCTAGAACAATTGCTGATTTTGAAGTTTTTATATCTAGGTTTTTAATAAAACAGCGATCGATTTTCAAAACATTAATAGGGAAATAGTTAAGATAACTCAAAGAAGAGTAACCCGTTCCAAAGTCATCTAGACATACTTGAATTTTTTTCTCTT
The DNA here is from genome assembly GCA_030064795.1 of Pleurocapsa sp. MO_226.B13. The sequence goes on from JASJEI010000304.1 coordinate 6,440, forward strand.
TTAGTTGATTTAAAGTATCTAACACATGAGAGGATTTTTCAATTAGTAAACTCTCGGTAATTTCCAACTTTAAATTTTGTTCTTTTAAGTTAGTTTCAGCTAGAATTTTCTCAATTTCTTGGACTAAATTTGACTTAAGAAAATGCTTGCCAGAAATATTAATATTTATAGTTAAGTGGTGAAAATTAGAAAAGCAATTTTGCCAGTAACGGAGCTGGTGACAAGCATCTTTCATAACCCAATAATCAAGGTCGATAATTATTCCAGTTTCTTCAGCTGTGGATATAAAATCTACTGGATAAATTAAACCCTTTAAGGGATGTTGCCAGCGTATTAGTGCTTCCATTCCCTCAAGGCGATTGTTTTTTAAAGAGAAAATTGGTTGATAATAAACAAGGAATTCTTGATGTTTAAGTGCTCGTTGCAAGTCGTTTTCTAAACGTAACTGTTTCAAAGCTTGATTTTGCATAGAAATGTCAAAAACTGCATTACAAGATTTACCGTTACTTTTAGCTTGATACATAGCTGTATCCGCATCCCGTAATATCTGTTCAGGGTTATTATATTGTTGAGAAGAACTGAAAGTAATGCCAATACTAACAGAGATAAATAATTCTTGGTTGTTCAAAATAAAGGGCTTTTTTAATTCCTTGTGAATACGCTCTGCTACTTTAATGCCTTCTTCTTTACTTTTAAGCTCTTCTAACAAGATGATGAATTCATCTCCTCCTAGACGTGCCAAGGTATCATTAGCCCGCAAGCATCTTTTTAAGCAACTTCCCAAGACAATTAGAAGTTGATCGCCGATTGAGTGTCCGAGGCTATCGTTAATTATCTTAAAGCGGTCTAGATCCAGAAAAAGTAATGCAAAAAGGCAATCTGGATGTCGTTGCTGTTGATGTAATGCTTTTTTCAAATTTTCCATCAACAAAATTCGGTTGGGAAGACCAGTAAGAGAATCATGAAAAACATTATGTTGCAGTTTAGACAGAAGTTTGAAGTGTAACGATAGTATCTGGCTTGGCTCTTGCAAGTTATGGGAAGTAGCGTAGATTAATTGCCCCAATTCTTTGTTACTCTGCTTAAGCTCATCAATAAAAGTTTGAAGCTTTTCCTGAGTTTTTTTGACTTCGGTGATGTCGTTATGGGCACCAAGCATTCGCACTGGTTTGCCAGAAATGTCACGGATTGCGATTCCACGACAACGTACCCAAACAGTTGAGCCATTTTTATGAAAGTAACGAACGATTTGGTCGTAAGGATACTCAGGATTTTTGCAATGAGCTTCAAAGTTCTTAAGAGCTTCCTTGAGATCGTCAGGATGAATTAGATTTTGCCATTCAGAAGCGAGATGTTTTTTCTCGGCAGGATCGTACCCAAGAATCTGCCAAAAACGGGGACTCATCCACTCATTGTTAGGTGATTCTAAGTCCCAATACCAAATACCATCTAGTGAGCTATTTTGTAGGAATTCAAATATTGAAGAATCTTTTTGAATCATTTCATAAAGTTCATTCTTTAGATAGCTACCATCGCTTGGCTTTTGATTTGTCATCGTTACTATATAATCATAAATTAATTATTCTTTTGCTAAAAAAATATTCTTCAGGCAGATTCAATATGAATATTAAATTATATTAACTGAAAAGTCATTGTTTGGCTTGTCCAGTTCGTTCTCAATCTACCCGTTCTAAAGTTAATCCCCGTGGTTTAACTTTGATGATTCGGGAAGATTATAATGGCATCACTTAAACAACATAACCAACGCCTTTATCAGTTGGAGTTCAAGGTTCAAACCTATTCCTACAATATTTCCTAAAAGTTTTGTCAGTCAATCAGCACAGCTCAGTCTAACTACAGTAATCATCGACAAAGAACGTAGTGGGCATTGCCATGTATGTCGAAGGCAACAAATAATTTTTATAATGCCCACCGCGATCCATATTCATTTAAACTCAATAAAGCGATCGCCAATACAGATTCAAAAGCGATAATATCTCCCTTAAGGAGCTTTTTCTAACTGCGATCGCTAATCAAGCCAAAAGTAGTATTGTAAGGTGGGCGATGCCCCGCCCTACTACCTATTAATGCCAACCCCTGTAACTAAAGTTGCCATTGGAAAAAGTCCACCAGATTACCTAAGATACGATGCTTGATTAAAGAACGTCGTTGCCAATCTTTATAAGTTATCTGTTTGCTTTGAGCAAAGCCCTTGGCAAAAGTGTCTTTGATTCCTGCTACCAACTCAGGTTGTGCGCTGCATATATCCAGTTCTTCGTTGTGACAAAAGCTGCGGGGATCGAAGTTGGCACTTCCCGTTGTTGCCCAGAGATCGTCAATTAACAGCAATTTAGCATGAATCATACTCGGCTGATATTCATAGATCTCTACACCACCTTTGAGCAGTCTGCCATAATGTTCGTAAGAAGCATAAGCTGTGAGGCATTTAAAACGCATATTAGTAAAATATAAAACAGAATATATAAATAGGAAGATAATGCCAGCAAAAGGATTTCTTGATCTAGAACAACAAAAAAAGCTACAAAAAGCATTAAAAGAACACGAGCATCCAGAAATTAGAGAAAGAATCTTAATTCTATTATTACTCAATGATGGTAAAACACAGCCAGAAATTGCTAATTTTTTGGGGTGTTCGCTGAGAAAAGTAGCTAAGGCGTGTGTTCAGGGAGACCCAGAAAATCTCGATAGCCTCAAAGACAAGAGAATGTCAGGAAATCACAAAAAAGCCACAGATGAATATATTGAGTTACTGTTAAAAACAATTGAACAAGAACCTTCAGAATTAGGATATGAATTTGTCAGATGGACAGCAAAAAGATTAGCAACTTATCTAGGAATAAAAACAGGAATTGAACTAAGTGGTTCACAAGTGAGGAGAATATTAGCGAAAAAAAAGTACGTTGACATTACGGGCAAAATATAGCCGGTCGGATAAGCAAGACCCTGAAAAAGCGCACCGCCTGCGCCGAGGTCTCCTCGGCGTAAAGACGGAGCAAGAAAGAAAAGTTTTTAAAAAGAAATTAGAAGAATATATAAAAATTAGTAAAGAGAAGCCAAACCTATTGCAAATATGGTTTTGGGACGGGGCATTTAAAGTGGCGAAGACGCTTCGCCACACAGCCCCTCACGAGAGTGGATTCAGTTTAAGAGTCTTGAGAAGAAAACTTTGGGGTAAAAAAGCGCACCGCCCGCGCCGAGGTTTCCTCGGCGTAAGGACGGAGCAAGAAGGTTCTCGAAAAAAGATAACTGGTCAAAGACGAAAAGGTAGAGTCAATGTGATGGGTGCGGTTCGTTATTCAGACAAGAAAAGGTTAGTCGATTTTGTACCAAAAGGAGATGGAAATAATTTTTATTTGACTTTGAAAATGTTGTATCAAGAAGTAAAAAATGAGTGGATATCCGAAGGTAATCAGGCAGAAAATTTTGTGAGCCAAGGAACAAAAATAATCATTATTTTAGACAATGCAAGTTTTCACAAGAAAGAAGATATTTTCAATAAAATCTCTCAAGAAATGCCCAATTTGATTCTGGAATTTTTACCGCCCTATAGTCCAGATTATAATATTGTCGAGTTAGTCTGGCATTCAGAATAGCGAATATCTAGCTCATCGTCTTTTTAAATCTGTTGAACAACTAGAATCTCTTTTACATAAACTTTTAAACGAAGGAGAGCTAATTATTAAATGGGGAAGAAAATTAAAAAACAAAGGCAATGCTGTTAATGCAATTTAAATGCACAACAGCTTAGTAAACGGTTTTTTTGTCGCTGCGTTTACTAGTGGTTAGAATTCGCACATCTAGCCCATCCCTTTTGGCTGCTACTAGTAAATCAATAGAGTTATCATCGGGAAGAAAATAAGGACTAGCCAGCCAAATACTCTTACGAGCGGAGATAATACTATTATATTTAAAAGCTCTAATCGGGGAAAAACGAATTCGAGGATTTGCCCCTGGAATGACTAATATCTGATGCTGTTCTGGCTCTTGTTGGCGATCGCTCGATTTCTCTCTCGCTAGATCTGCTACCCCATCGTCAAAAGTCCAGTGTTGGGAAAAAACACCTTCTAAAATACTAATTATTTCTCCTTCCAAACGCATTTCTACATCTAGCCAAGGTTGAGTATCATCTTCTTTTTCGATACCGTCCCAAAGATCGGAAATACCCGCACCACCTACTAAACCAAACTGACTGTCAATTAATAATAGTTTGCGGTGAGTACGTCCAGCATAATCTAGGGGTGCTTTCCAATTAAAAGAAGTGACATCCGACCGACTCCGAATCGCTCGATTACGGTGCAAGATCCATTGTCGCCAATGGATCTTGCTCCCCTGACACCTTGGGGTGAGTTGCGCCACTACATGGGGCGAACTATGGGCCTTTGTCTAGAACCAAGTTCCCCGACAGTACGACTTGAGAGCCAATACGAGTGCTTTTCGGGAGTCCCCCGCTCGGTTTCAATTCCTCGGTTACAGATTTCTGGTGCCGAAGCTATATCTCGAGCCACAAAATAACCACATTCATTACACTCATGTAGTCTGACACTCAGATCTTTTCTCACTTCGGTTCTACAATTAGGACAAGTTTGAGATGTTCGACGATGGTCAACTTGACCGACAAATACATCGCGCTTTTTACCCACATACTCTCTATAGGTTCTGAATTGTCCGAAGCTAGGGTCAAGGGTGTGTTTGCCTAGGATTCCCTTGGCCATAATCCATTGGTCACAATCCTCTGTGTAGATTGTATCTGCCATTCGAGCAAGTTTATGGGCTAGTTTGAATTGGTAGTCCTTGGGCTTGAATGCTATGTGGTTATGTTGTTTGGCTACTTTGGTTCGGGCTTTTTCATAGTTTTTCCTTCTTTTCATCTTTCTAGACAGACGCTTTTGTAGTACTTTCAACCGACTGTAGGCTGTCTTGAAAAATTTAGGTCGGGGTTCTTTGTATCCGTCCCTTGTTGCCACCTAAGATAACAAACCAACATCTATACCGATAGCACCACCATGAGGGGCTGGACTTGAAAAAACAACATCCGATTCTATTGCTACCACTGCAAACCAACCTACTGCTTTCTTGACAATCCTGACTTGCTTGACGACAAAACCGACCGGTATTGGTCGATGCAAATTGATTCTTACTCTCCCTAGTTTGGGTAACTGAATTGGCCAAATCCCCCCTTTTATTCCCCCCTTATCAAGGGGGGAATAAAAGGGGGGAGCGTTTAAATTGAGGAAATAGGAAATAGCATAGACTTCATCTGTCCGTACTTTTTCCAGCGCGGGAAACCGTAGCCCCGAGCCCGAAAAAAGTCTATTGGGTCATGGAACCTTCTCATGTTGGTTTGCAGTACTTGAGACGGTACGGATTTTAGTCTAGGAAATTTCTTCTTCGCTTTGGGTAAGTTATTTTGCTGTTGGTGGTAACTAGGAAACGGATAGTTCCCAGCCATAATGTATTCGGACATCGTACTACATCTATCAACTGGGCATTTTCTAGACCCAATCCAATCTTTCAACTCGCGTAAAGCATAGTTATCACTGAGACGGCAAGTTTCTCACCACTGATTGAGTAGTTCAGTTTGGCTGCTATCTGGATATATGCGGTAGACGTAATTTATGATCATCAGACTATTTGACCACAAGAAAACACTAATGGTAAATACTCGTTTTCAAGGCATCGAACCTTTCAACTCCTAGGCTTTTCATACATGGGGCGTTTACACCCGTTGCCTTGGGTGAACCGAATCGCCTTTGTGACTCTCATTCAGTAGAATAGAGAGCGGGACTTCTCAGCCTAAAAGGTTAAACCCGCATCTTTAATTAACGTTAACTAACAATTACAAGTAATCCCGATGGGTAAAAGGTTTTGCATCCTTTCCTGTATAGGTGGCAGCAATATGACCCTGACCAGTTAGTTTATATTTATAGGTAACTAAGCCTTCCAAGCCGACTGGGCCACGGGGAGGCATTTGTTGGGTACTGATACCGACTTCTGCACCAAAACCATAACGGAAACCATCGGCAAAACGAGTCGAGCAATTATGATATACTCCCGCAGCATCTACTCGATCTTGAAATTTAGCTGCGGTTTGGTTGTCTTCGGTGACGATCGCGTCGGTATGTTTCGAGCCATACTGATTGATATGGGCGATCGCACCATCTACTGAGTCTACGATTTTGATTGCTAGAATTAGGTCGCTATATTCTGTTTGCCAATCATGTTCCTTGGCAGATTTTACCTTGATAATTTTCTGCGTCGCTTCATCTCCCCGCAACTCGACTCCTTCTGTTGCTAACGCCTTGGCTATAGGGGGTAAAAACTCTTCGGCGATCGCTTGATGGACGAGTAAAGTCTCGATCGCATTGCAGGCTGCTGGATAATGAGTTTTGGCATCGAAGGTAATCGCAATTGCCCGCTCGATTCGCGCTGCTTTATCCAAATAGAGATGGCAAATACCGTCTGCATGACCGAGTACGGGAATACGAGTATTATCTTGAACGTAACGCACAAAAGAATTAGAGCCTCTGGGAATAATCAGATCTACGTATTGATCTAGGTCTAATAACTGTTTGATTTCTTCCCTAGTCGTTAATAACTGTACCGCAGCAGGATCGACTGAGGTAGACTCTAAAGCCTGACAAATAACTTTCGTTAATACCTGACAAGAATTAATTGCTTCTTTACCACCCTTGAGAATAACCCCATTACCCGATTTAATCGCCAAACTAGTAATCTGAATCAAAGCTTCGGGACGTGCTTCAAAAATAATTCCCAATACTCCTAAAGGACAGGTAACCCGCTTCAGGATTAACCCTTCATCTAGCTCGCGATGAATTTGACTAACTCCTACAGGATCGGCCAATTTCGCCACATCTCGCACTCCTGCGATCGCTGCTTGCAGTTTAGACTCGCCTAACTTTAATCTGGCATAGAGTGCAGGAGCAATATTATTGGCTTCGGCTGCTTTTAAGTCTGCTTCGTTCGCGCTCAAGATTTCGGGAGTAGCAGTTTCTAGAGCTTGTGCTACTGCTTCTAGTGCATTGTTTCTAGCCTCAGTGGATAATACGGCTAGTTTTCCTGCTGCTATGCGAGTTTGTCGCGCAATTTCAATTAAAGAGGGGGATGCTATCTGAGATACGACCATAGGATTAAAGTTGATGATTAATTAGAATCGATCGGAAAATTCAAACAAGAACGGTTGAAGATCGAAAGAGTAACAAGCGGTATCAGAGGTAACAATAATTTTAACGGATTGAGCCAACCAAGGAAGGCAAACTTTTAACGCTCAATTAGATTTTAAAATCTTTCTTTGATTGAGAGCTTGAACTGGTCTAGCGTTAGTACCGATCGCTTCAAAACCGAACCCGCATCAATTATGACACGGGTTGGTAAATAGCTATTTAGTAATACTAGTAATACTGATTCAGATTATGACTTGGACTTGAGAAAAGTATCTGTAAAGTTACTAGTGTTAGACAATTTCTGCCGAATAAATCTCATAGTCGTTGCCATCCCAAGCTTCCCAAGTTACATAATTACCTTCAATTTGAGGATTAAACTCATTATAACCGCTAGTACCCAAGGCAATATTACCAGTATCAGTGTAAAGATACACGTCTAAATCGCTACTGCTATATTCTTGTTCCCAAACCACAAATCCTCGATCGCTTACCTGAGCGTTATAGTCATTTACCTCATTGTCAGTTATCTGAGTAGTGCTACCAGTTAAAGCATCGTAGCGATAGATTTCCCAATCATAACCATCCCAAGCTTCCCAGGTAACGTAATCTCCAGCTATATCAGGGTTAATCTCATTGTAACCAGTAGCAGCTAGGCTAGTAGTCTCGCCAGTGAACCCATCGTAAAACTGGATATCGATATCATCAGCAGCGTATTCGTATTCGTAAACTACATGACCATAATCAGAAACCCGCGCATTAGTTTCATTGTTAGTGCTGCTGGCAATGCTTAAGGTTTCACCTGTTGCAATATCGTAGCGATAGATATCGTTGTCCCCAACAGCATATTCTGATTCGTAGCTAACGTAGTCTCCTGCAATTTGAGGGTTGTATTCGTATTCTTCGCTAGCAGCAATATCGGTAGTTGTTTGATTGTAGATATCGTAAAGACGAATATCAAGATCGCCTGGAGCATATTCATATTCGTAAACGATATGGTTGTCGCTAAGTTGAGGATTGTATTCGTTGTTAGTAGTGTTGGCAATTACTGTGGTTTGGTCGGTAAAGTAATCATAATAAGCAATGTTTTGGTCGTTATAGTCATATTCTTGTTCAAATGCTACATGACCATTAGGAGAGATATCAGCGTAACCTTCATTGATAGTATCATCAGCGATGATGCGGGTTTCTCCTTCAGTGTAGTAGTGTAGGTCAAGGTCATCGTAACTAAATTCGTGTTCGTAGACGACATCGCCAAAAGCAGAAACTTTAGGATTGTAATCGTTGATGTCGTTGTTGGTAACTTGATGAATATTAGCGTTGTACATAATCAATTCCTCTTGCTGTTTGAGATTTTGTTTTCTCTGTCTGTCCTCTTGTATGTAAACGACGATATATTTATGCACTAGTTCAAAAAAAACGAGTATTTTTCTCTGGCGAAACTCAATAGAGGAAAAGATTTGCAAGATTAAGAAAGAAATTTGATTATCTATCGGTGGCGATATTCAACTCCAGCAGACTTGAGAACAGCCGAGTTAAATAACAGGCAAAACTAGTAGCTAAAAACCAGTAAACTTGAACCAAGCTAATTCTTATCAGACGTTTATATTATGTCGATTATTATTTGTCCTGGAATTCATTCTCCTGAATTGACTCAGAGCTTTATTCAAAGTACCCAAAATATTATTGGAACTAGAGAACATTTAATTTTGCCCACCGAGCGATATTTACCCTATTGCGCGATCGCAATTACTCAATGGCTCAAGCAACATTACCCATCACCAGTAAATGCTCCTCCACTGTCTTTTGTGGCTTTTAGCGCGGGAGTGGTGGGAGGAATTGGTGCAGCTTGGGTTTGGCAGTTGCAGGGTGGCAAAGTCAGAAATTTCGTCGCCTTTGATGGTTGGGGGATGCCTCTGGTTGCTGATTTTCCTATTTATCGGGTAAGCCACGATTATTTTACTCACTGGAGTTCGGCTATTTTGGGTGGGGGGAAATTGGGTTTCTATGCCGAACCAGCGATCGCTCATTTAGACCTCTGGCGATCGCCATCTCTTGGTTGGGGATGGCAGGTAATTAGTCCTGGTTTTAAAACTCGTTGTCTTTTAACAGACTACCTTGATAATATTTTGAATCTCGATCCTCGTTAAAGTGCGATCGTAGTTTGAAATTGCTCGAATTACTTTTGTAACCTAAAAACCGATCTGATCTGTATATTGAGATAATTATCTTGATTTCTTGACATTAACCAAAGTGGCGATCGCTCCAGATCGTTTGACAAAGTTATCATCAGTTAGTCTCAATTGATAGTTAGCGAGCTGCGTAGAATTATGCTGTCAAAGCAGATTATTGCTCTCGGCGATCGAGCAATCGGTATTTAAATTTTAGTATTATTTAACCGTTTGACGAGGGACACAAGAAAAAATTACCTTATATTCTTATTATTAAAAAGCTTAACCGTAAAAATTGTTTTAGTTTTTGTTGCATATTAGACAGCAAATTTTACAATAAAGAATAAGCAAAAAAATTTACAATAAACAAAATAATCAGCAAGTTATACGGATAGCAAGCGTGGTATCTACAAGTATTCCTAAAGGTTCACAATCAACTCAAACTCCGCGACGTTGTACGGGCGCATTTGCCCTAATGGACAGTCTGCGTCGCCATGGTGTCAAGCATATTTTCGGCTACCCTGGAGGAGCTATACTCCCCATATACGATGAATTATATCGTGCTGAAGCTCGTGGAGAAGTGGAGCATATTTTGGTACGTCACGAACAAGCTGCATCCCATGCAGCAGATGGCTATGCTCGTGCTACGGGTAAGGTAGGGGTTTGTTTTGCAACTTCTGGACCTGGGGCTACTAACCTAGTTACGGGTATTGCTACGGCTCATCTAGATTCAATTCCCATGGTGGCAATTACGGGACAGGTAACTCGTGCTGCCATTGGCACTGATGCCTTTCAAGAAACCGATATCTTTGGGATCACTACTCCGATCGTCAAAAATTCCTATGTCGTGCGCCACGCCAAAGACATGGCTAGAATTGTAGCCGAAGCCTTTCATCTTGCCAGTACTGGTCGTCCTGGGCCTGTCTTAATCGATGTTCCCAAAGATGTGGGCTATGAAGAGTTTGATTACGTACCAGTTGCGCCAGGAAAAGTAAACCTTAGAGGCTACAAACCCACCGTTAGAGGAAACCCACGCCAAATTAATGCTGCGCTCAAGTTAATCTCTCAAGCAGAAAAACCTCTGATGTATGTTGGTGGCGGGGCCGTTGCTTCTGATGCTCACGGTCAAATCAAAGAGTTAGCGGAAAAATTTCAGATTCCCGTGACTACTACCCTAATGGGATTAGGAGCTTTTGACGAACACAATCCCCTCTCTGTCGGAATGTTAGGGATGCACGGTACGGCATATGCCAACTTTGCCGTTAGCGAATGCGATTTATTGATTGCCATTGGTGCTAGATTTGACGATCGCGTTACGGGGAAACTCGACGAATTTGCCAGTCGGGCAAAGGTAATTCATATTGATATCGACCCAGCGGAAGTCGGCAAGAACCGTATGCCTCAAGTGCCAATTGTGGGAGATGTCCGCAAGGTACTAGAACAAATACTAGAACGGGCAAAAGAAGCTGATTTTGGTACCGAACCAGGTCTAACTAAGCCTTGGTTAGATAAAATTAATCATTGGCGCGAAGAATATCCCCTAACTGCACCCTATCCCGAACGGGGCATCTCTCCCCAAGAGACAATTGTCGAACTCGATCGCCAAGCACCCCATGCTTATTACACTACTGATGTCGGTCAACATCAAATGTGGGCAGCCCAATTTCTTAAAAATGGCCCTCGCCGTTGGATTTCTAGTGCGGGGTTAGGAACAATGGGCTACGGTTTACCTGCTGCTATGGGGGTAAAAGTAGCTATTCCCAATGAAGAAACCATTTGTATCAGTGGCGATGCTAGTTTTCAAATGAATCCCCAAGAGTTGGGAACGCTGGCTCAGTTTGGCATTAATGTCAAAACCGTCATTATTAATAATGGTTGGCAAGGAATGGTACGTCAATGGCAGCAAACTTTCTTTGGCGAGCGATATTCCTCCTCTAATATGGAAGTCGGTGCGCCAGATTTTGAACTTTTGGCAAAAGCTTACGGGATCAAAGGAATGAGTATCAAAGAACGTTCCGAACTCGCTCCTGCGATCGCCGAAATGCTCGCTCACGATGGCCCTGTATTGCTGGAGGTCAAAGTAACCAAGGATGAAAACTGCTACCCGATGATCGCTCCTGGTAAAAGTAACTCTCAAATGCTGGGTTTACCCCAAAAAGAACAACCTACGGTGGAATTTGTTAACTGTAGCGACTGTGGCACAACCAACCCGATCGCTAATAAGTTCTGTCCCGAATGTGGTAGTAAATTGTAAGAGTTTTCTCTTGACAAAAATATCTTTCTAAAAGCGATCGCTTTATTTCCAAGCGATCGCTTTTATTTTTATTTGGTGTTGCTAAATGCCTAATGGTAGAACCTTATTTTATCTGCACATCAACAAAGAAAAATCGAGAAAATGCGATCGCATCTTGATTTATGTTTCAGAGATCGAGTCAATCGGGGTGTAGTAGTGTCTCGAGCTGTGACTGCTGAATGGAGTAATATTTTAGCTCAAACCACAGAAAAATCGGATTTTACAGCTGTTATCTAGAATAAGATTGCCAGGGTCAAGTCCGCGCTTTGGATGATATCAGTAATAAATATGCTTGTGTTTGAGATACCGAAAACGGTTAAAATCTTGGCAAGTAAAAGCTGACTTGTTGCATCTATTGCTGATAAAGAACATTGATTTGATTTATTAATTGCTCACCAGTGTTCTAATATTTGCCATTGGCAAAAACAAGAAATTAACTAGACAAATCAAATTGATAATTATCTTAGATACTATGCGAGAAAAAGATAACAATTTAAACGGTAATCAACAAAAACTAACGCAGTCAGCAGATATTCAAAAGCAACTTCAAAGAGAAAGGACGTGGACAAAGCTTTTTGCTTATACAATTCAGAAAATCCGTCACTCTTTAAAAACAGAGGATATTCTCAAAGCTAGCGTCAGGGAAGTACATAGAATTTTAAAATGCGATCGCGCCTTAGTTTATGCTCTAAGTCATGAGAGTTATGGCATGGTTGTTGCTGAATCTGTATCTTCTGGTTGGACAAAGGCAGAGAGGAGAATCATTAAAGATCCCTGCTTTGAAGCGAGGTATCTCGACAAGTATCGTGACGGCAGATTTAGGGCTTGGAACAATATCTATGAAGCTGGAATGAGCAAGTGTTATATCGAACAGCTAGAACGTTTGGAGGTCAAGGCAAATCTAATAGTTCCGATCGTGAGCGAAGGAAAACTATTTGGTTTGTTAGTAATTCACCAATGTTCTGGTACTCGTCAATGGCAGCAATCAGAAATATTATGGCTGCTCAAAATTGCTACTCAGGTAGGTTTTGCTCTTGATAATGCTAACTTGTTAGCTGATGCTCAAAGATTAAGTCAGCAAGCAGAACAAGAAAGAGTCTGGACAGAATATTTTAGCGATGCAGTACAGCAGATTCGTCAGTCTCTTAAAGTTAAAGATGTTTACAAAGCTAGTGTTCGAGAAGTAAGGAGAGTTTTAAACTGCGATCGCGTTTTAGTTTACAGTCTCAACCAAGATAACTATGGCGCGATCGTTGCCGAATCTGTAGCTCATGGTTGGACAAGGGGTGAAGGAAGAGTTATCAAAGATCCTTGTTTTGAAGCTAGATATCTTGACAAGTATCGTGAAGGAAGAGTTCGGGCCTGGAGCGACATTTACCAAGCAGGAATGAGTAGCTGTTATATCGAACAATTAGAACAGCTAGAGGTTCGAGCCAATCTTGTTGTTCCTATTGTCAGTCAAGAAAAACTATTTGGTTTGTTAGTAGCGCATCAATGTTCTGGCACTCGTCAATGGCAACAACCTGAAATTGATTGGTTAACCCAAATTGCCATCCAGGTAGCTTTTGCCCTAGAAAATGCTCAAATGCACGAGCAGATCGAACAATGTACTCAAGATACTCAAGAAATTTTAGCTCGCGCTATAGCTAGCAGTTCCAGTATTCAACGTACAATTCAAAATGCAACAGTAAAATTTGAAAATCTTAGTAATTCTTGCCAAAATTTTGCCGAGACAATTGACAAGATCAAATTACTGAGTAAGCACATAGCATCGAAATCAATCAGCATAGCTCAAGCCAAAAATCTAAGTCAGAGCGAACAGGACAATCAAAACCCCGATCTTGACTTGTCTGATAAAATTTTAGCTTTAATCCAAAAGCTGTTTGAATCTGTAGCGAAAATTGAACCCTTATTTGCCAATATTCAAACAGAAATAACAGAGAAAAAAAGCACTCTCGGATCGCAGTCACAACAGTTAATTGATGAAATTCAAGAATTTCAAGCAGCTAGTCAAAAGCTAGATAGAATTGTTGTCCTCAATTATGAGATGAGCAATCTGCTCGAAAAAATCTCTAATTCTTTGGAAACTCAAATACAAAGTTCGACCTTTGCTAAAAGTTCTGTTCGCGAATTAACAGATATTACCGAGCGAATTTCTCAACAGTCTCTCGCAATTGTGAAATCTTTAAACAAATAGAAGGTATTATTAATTGACATTCATGATTTTAAGACGTGAAACCATTGGTGGTTAGTAGTGAGTAGTTAGTATTACTTGCTAGTTGATTATTTTGTCTAGTTATTAGACCAAAGTTACCGCCCATTTGTCTAGGTCAAAATCTGCCCGAATAACCGATGTTATTAGTTGGTGAACTTAAGCAATATAGAAATATAGTTCATAACCACAGCTAATGTCATCAACCTCAAATATCAACAATAATCCCCTAATTGCTGTTTCCGAAAATATTGCCAATATCGTCGAAACCATAGGTAAATCAGTTGTAGCTATCCAAGGACGGCGTTTTTCCTGTAGCGGTATCGCTTGGCAGTCAGGAATCATTGTTACTTCTGCTGAGAATATTAGACAAGAAAAGGGAATTACCATCACTTTACCCGATGGAGAAACAACACCAGTTACCCTATTAGGGAGCGATCGCAGTACAGATGTAGCGGTATTTAAATTAGAAACGGAGTTACCCCTTGCCCCGATAGATAGTAACTACGAACTCAAAGTCGGTAATTTGGCGATCGCCGTGGGTAGGGATACCGAAAGAGGCTTATTTGCCAGTCAGGGGATAGTCAGTACGGTTGGGAATGCCTGGCGCAGTACTTTGGGAGGCTACATCGACCGTTTTATCCGTCTGGATCTTAATTTCTATTCTGGTAGTGCTGGGAGTGCTTTAGTTAACGCCCAGGGGCAGGTAGTAGGGTTTAATACTACAGGGCCTCGGCGGAGTGTGTTGACTATTCCTGCTGCTACGGTCAATCGAGTAGTACAGCAACTACTGGAACGAGGACACATTCGTCGTGGCTATTTAGGTTTAGCAATGCAGCCCGTATATTTACCCGATTCTTTAGTTGCCGAATTTTCTTTGACAACCAAGCAAGGATTAATGGTAGTTAACGTCGAACCTCAGTCTCCCGCAGCCGATGCGGGTATGTTACTCGGTGACATCCTCACGAAGATTGAAGCTACCCCAATCGAAAAGCTCAGAGATATTCAGGCGTTTCTCGAACCCCAAAATGTCGGGAAGGCGATCGCGATTAGCTTGATTCGTGGCGGGAAATTGCAAGAGGTGTCTTTAACTATCGGTGATAGCGGGAGTCGGCAGTGATTATTAATCAGGTAGAAGCAGAATTGATTAAAATTTCTCAGCATTTGATCGGGCTTACCGTAGAGATTATTAATCATCGTAGCGGAGGTTCGGGCATGATTTGGTCTACCGATGGCATAGTTGTTACTAATGCTCATGTGGTTCGAGGTTCAGAAGTTAAAGTCAAGCTAGAGGATAATACCTTAGTTAAAGGGTTGGTAATTGCCCGTGACGAGCGAAGAGATCTGGCAGCAATTCAAACTAAGGCAGATAAATTATTCCCCAGCCCTGTCATTAGAGAGACTCCTTTACGCCCAGGAGAAATAGTCTTCGCCATGGGTAGCCCCTGGGGATATCGGGGTAGTTTAACTACAGGAGTTATTCACACGACACATTGGCAAGATTCCAGTCACAAGCTGGGCTTGAATGGTCAAAACTGTCAAACAAATAACTATCCTCTAATTGTTGCCGATCTTAGTCTTGCTCCTGGTAACTCTGGAGGAATCTTAGCTGATACTCAAGGTAGAGTAATTGGAATTAATACGGCAATAGTTAATGGTTTGGCGATCGCGATTCCCAGCCAGCAGATTCAAGATTTTGTGCAGCAAGTTCGATGATCGAAATTGTCGTCTATAGTACTAATTCTTTGTTACTAGCTGGTTTGATTAGTATTCTCGATCGGCAGGAAAATCTACGGGTAGTTAACAGTTTATTAGATCGAGGCGATTTGTCCTCTTTAACTGAGTTGCAGCCAGATTTATTATTGTTAGAACAAGCTGCTGAGTCAGATTGGTGGCAAGATCTGACTCAGTTACTACCCAGTCTTAGTTTACCTGCGGTTTTACTAACCGACTCTTTAACCAATGCCGAGATGAACGAATATCTCGATCTGGGTTTTAAAGCTTTCTTACCGAGACTGACTACCGCTGACGAAATTATTGCTGCTATCAATGCCGTTATTCTTGACTTAATTGTCATTCATCCCGATTTTGCCTCCCTAAGAGCGGACAATTCGGCAATTACCCCTCTACCCGAATTAGAAGTTGCTTTAACCTCCAGAGAATTAGAAGTATTGCAGTTATTAGCTGCTGGTTTAGATAATAAGGCGATCGCTCTGCAACTGCAAATATCCAAACACACGGTTAAGTTTCATCTCAGTTCCATCTTCTCCAAGCTCAATGTCTCTAGCCGTACCGAAGCAGTAACCCTTGGTCTACGTCAGGGTTTGATTATATTGTGAGGGAAAACTAGACGATTATTTGTATAATTGGCTCTAAAGTATAAATACATTCTAAAGATAGCAACAAATTTTCTTTCTTTATGGTGAGGATTTGCTTTTTTCGATCGGGAATACTAAAAATAGCTTTAGTTCCCAGCTTATGAAAATCAATCGATTCCGTCTTCGTCAACTAATAATTATTTTGGTCAGCGCGATCGCTCTACCGCTGCTAATTCTTGTCTCCAACCAACCTCAAAGAGTACAAGCCTCAACGGTAGCGACAGCATATCAAACCACCAACGCTTTTAAACAATATCAACCAAAATATACAGTCACAGCGATCGATCCGAGTAACTATGGCGATCGCTATAATACCGACATCCATGGCAATACTCTAAATAATCCACCTATTGCAGTCTTGCACGAAACTGTTGGCTCGGCTAGAAGTGCGATTAACACTTTTAGAACCCATCACAAAGAAGATAGCCAACAAGTCAGTTATCACGCTTTGATTACTCTAGATGGAACTATCATTTATCTCGTTCCTGCCGAAAAAAGAGCTTTTGGCGCGGGTAATTCAGTATTTATCGGCTCTTTAGGTAGAGAGACAGTGCAAACCAATCCCAATTTAGCACCGTCAGTTAACAATTTTGCCTATCATATATCTTTAGAAACACCACCTGATGGACGCACCGTTAACAACAGTTATCATAGTGGCTACACCGAGAATCAATATAAATCTTTGGCTTGGTTATTAGCCCTCAGCAATATCCCCGACGATCGCATTACTACTCATAAAGCTGTAGATATTTCTGGTCATAGAATTGACCCCAGGAGTTTTGATTTTGATAAGTTTTTCAAGATTTTACATACCTACCGTCAACCAACTGTAGGAAAAGTTTCTACTTAATAATAGAAATAGATATATAGCCTTTCTCAAATAGGTGAGGTACAAAATTTTCCGAACTCCGAACTCTGAACTCCGAACTTATCCTAAGCAGGGTGTATCTCATTAATACGAGAAATGCTATAGATTATTTAAAGTAACTATTAATTATAAGTGCGATCGCTTAATAAATTGACAATCGCAAAGCATCGCAGTAACTAATTTACTAGATTAATTCGTCAACGTCTTGAATTTAATTAGCCAAACTCCTTAAACATGACTTTAGCAACTCTCAATAGTTTTATTACTCAAGAAGAAGCCCTAGCTTTGATTGAATTTGCGATCGCCCAATCCCAGGCAGACGGTATTTTTGTCAGTCTCGATGCCCGCGAAACCGCTCTTAGTCGCTTTAGTGAAAATCAAATCAGTCAAAACGTCCGCAAGAATACTTTCAGCCTGACGGTAACTAGTTACTTTGGCAAACGTAGTGCTTCGGCTTCTACTACCGAATTAGACCGCGAGGCGATCGCCCAAACCGTAAAACGGGCAGAAGATTTAGCCAGTATCGCCCCTGAAGATCCAGAATGGGTAGAATTGTTACCCAAACAAACCTACAGCGATCGCCTTCCCGCTTTTGACGAAGTGACAGCTACTCTTTCTCCCCTCAAAAAAGGCGAAATTATTCAACAGGTATGTTCGCTAAGTAAAGATGCAGGAGTAAATGGATCTGGGACGCTTAGTTTTCAAGTATCTTTGAATGCCATTGGTAATTCGGCGGGGTTGCGGGGTTGCGATCGCACTACTGAAGCGGATTTTAGCTATACTGCTCGTGTCGAGAATGGTTCTAGCTGGAATCGTTGTACTGCCTGGAGTATCGAGCAGTTACCGATTGTAGAATTGACAGAGCGAGTAATCCAAAGAGCGATCGCCTCTCGAAATCCTCAAACTATTAAGCCAGGAGACTACACCGTAATCTTTGAACCTTCGGCATTTGCTAGCTTGCTTCCTTGGGTAATTTGGAATTTAGATGCTAGGGCTGCTGATGAAGGACGTTCTTTTATGTCTCGCAGCGATGATGCGGGTAAGCCTATCGGTAATAAAATCGGCGAACAATTATTTAATCCAATTGTTCGAGTACAGCGTAATTCCGCCAATCCTCTATTGCAGGGAGGTAGGTTTTTTAGTAATGGTTTGAGTAACAAAGAATTAGATATTATCCGAGACGGTATTCCCCAGACTCTTGCCTATAGTCGCTACTGGGCAAAGGAACAGGGAAAAGAACCTACAGGTTCAATGTATCCGATTGTGATGACTGGTTCGGACAAAACTGTTGCCGATCTAATTACTAGTACCGAACGGGGTATATTGGTTAGTCGTGCTTGGTATGTCCGTTATGTTAACCCCCGCACCCTGGAAGTTACGGGGATGACTAGAGACGGTACTTTTCTGATTGAAAACGGCAAAATCTCTCATCCAGTGAAAAATCTGCGTTTTAATCAATGCTTACCCGAAATGCTCAAAAACGTCGTGGCATTAAGTCAAGCCAAACGCTGTGGTGGTAGTGTTATTCCTGGTTGCAAGGTAGAGAATTTTCACTTTAGTAGTATTACCGATAGCATTTAACATTAAATAGTAGGGTGGGCAGCAGGGATAAGTTGACTCAAAATCAGAACCCGATCGTATTTATGTCCACCAAATTTAATCTGGCTTTTTGAATAGGTAGATCGAAGTATGTGCGCAATAAAAAATCTACTTAAAGTTGGGTAAACTTATGCAGACGTAACGCCAAGCGCACTGGCATTACTAGGTATTATTGGAGTATGCCTATTTTTGCCTAATATCTTCCTTTTCCTGACAGAACTCTGGATATTAGGCTTGACCCCAAACCTGACTCTCACACTAAAGAAACTGTGCCGATGGCAACCCTTCAGCAACTTTGATGTACGTGCCCAATAATGCCACACGTGTTCATTACAATCCACTGGCTGCAATAAAGCGTTAAGGCATCTAGGCAAACGCTCAGAGAATCGAAAACTGCGACGGGCGAGTACTAATGCTGCTGCTATACCACTATTTAACCCGTAAAGCCCCATGAACTTAATCAATCCAATCAAACTCGAATAAGCTGGATTAACTTCTATCGTTTGAATAGCACATAATCTAGCCTTCGAATGAACTAAGTCGGCAAACTTAGAATAAGCAAATTGAGATAACATTCTGGCGTAGCTTTTGCTATGCTCCCTCAACCTACTTTTCTTGCTGCTAAAATCTAACTTCTCTATTACTATCGGACATTCTTTTTCTACTGCAATGTCAATGATTTGCCCAATAGCCTGAGATAAGATATTTGTTGTTTGACCTGATGATTTATTTTCCAAGTCAATATTGATTTGCCCGTGTTGCTTGAGATTGCCTTCGTTGTCACAATAAGCCCAGGCAATACTCTTAACATTTAAATCGATGTTTGCCTATATATTATATTTAATGAGCAGCTACGATCCGATCGAGCTACGGCGATTATGTGCGATCGCCATAATCTCGTTTTGCTAAAATCTCGATCGGGTAAGTCAATGAAAATTGAAAATATAGACCATTTTGTTCTAACGGTAAAAGATATTGAGACAACTTGTGAATTTTACTCTAGAGTACTAGGTATGGAGGTGATTACCTTCAACCAAGGAAGAGTCGCCCTAAAATTTGGCAACCAGAAAATAAATCTACACCAGTTTGGCAAAGAGATCGAACCCAAAGCAATAAAACCAACGCCAGGTTCGGCAGATTTCTGTTTGATTACTAAAATTTCTCTCACTAGCGTTATCGAGCATCTTCGTACTTGCCAAGTCGAAATTATAGATGGAATAGTAAATAGAACGGGAGCAATGGGCAAGATTAAATCAATTTATATTCGCGATCCTGACCTAAATCTAATTGAAATTTCTCGCTATGAGGATCGAGATAGCCAAACATCTACTCTTGAATAAACTGCAAAAACGTACAAGAAAAATCTTCTTAACTTCTCTAAACTTGAGTGTAAGACAGTTTTCTCTATCTTGAGGAAGAAAATTGAATTCTAACAAAGTCGATCGCTATTCGCCATCAACAGAATTTATTGCAGGGGCAAAGGCTATTTTACCTTTAGTTATCGGCGCGATTCCCTTTGGCATTATTTTTGGCACTTTGGCTCAAAGTAGTGGTTTATCTTTTGTAGGAGCAGTCGCTATGTCTGCTATGGTCTTTGCTGGCTCGGCTCAATTTATTGCTTTGGGTTTATTAGCTGCGGGAACAGCTTTACCGATAATTATTTTGACTACTTTTGTAGTTAATTTACGCCATCTACTTTATTCACTCAGTTTAGTAACTCACGTTAAACAGCTATCTTCGATTTGGAAACTGATTATCGGTTTTTGGCTGACTGATGAAGTATTTGCCGTGGCAATAAATCGCTACGACAAGCGCGATCGCTCTAGCTATAAGCATTGGTATTATTTGGGTGCAGCTATATTCATGTATCTCAATTGGCAAATCTGCACTATTATTGGTTTGACTCTCGGCAATCTGATTCCTAATGCTCGCAATTGGGGTTTGGATTTTGCGATGTCAGTTACTTTTATTGGGATGGTTATTCCCTACGTAAAAAACCAACCGATGGTTGTAACTGTAACTGTCTCAGGAATTATGACTTTAGTAACTCGGAATTTACCCCATCAATCGGGTTTAATCGTCGCAGCCACAGTAGGAATTGTAGCTGGTATGGTTGCAGAAAAGATAAGTAAATAGGCTTTATCTACAGAGATACTTTAAGTTAAACAGAGGTATAATATTTAAGTATTTAAAAAAGTGTTTTTAGCTAGATTTAAAACTAATTATTGGCAAATATTTCTCAAAAAATAGCCATATAACCAGAAATAGTGGGCAAAGACAAATCAGCTAAAAAATTTGGGAAAGCAAGTAGATATGACTCATATCTAGATGTAGAAAAATACTGGAAGGAATACTATGAAATTGTAGGA
>JASJEI010000048.1 GCA_030064795.1 Pleurocapsa sp. MO_226.B13
CCGTCAGGCGTTTACCCCGTTTGGCTCGGGGCAAGGGAATGCTCGAATTAACTAACCACTAACAACAAGCTAGTCAACCATAAGGAAATTAATTGGAATGACTATACTGTTCGCTTTTCTCTGATTTCCCGAACAATCACAATATTTAGCCCAACATCCGCTCTAGGAGATATTTACCATGACATTACCAGTTCAAACTGTTGACCAAACCGAAGATAGTGCTTTGCGAGATACTCTGTTTCAAGCGATCGCTGGCATGAGCATCACTCAACTAATTTATGCAGTAGCCAAACTAGGCATTGCCGATCTGCTCAAAGACGGTACTAAAAGCTATGAAGAATTAGCCGAATCTACCCAAACTCATGCCCCATCTCTATATCGAATTTTACGGACACTAGCTAGTATGGGTATTTTTGCTGAAGTTGACAATTGTCATTTTCAACTGACACCCTTGGCAGAATATCTTCGTAGCGATATTCCTCATTCCATGCGGGGATTAGCAATTTGGATGGGAGGAGAAAACTTTCGTTGGCAAACTTGGGACAAAATTCTTTATAGCATCAAAACTGGTAAACCTGCCTTCGATTATGTCAATGGGATGTCTTTGTTTGATTATTTTGAACATCACCCAGAAGCAGCCACTGTCTTCAACGATGCAATGACTAGTACCAGTGCTATCTATAATAGTGCGATCGTTGCTGACTACGACTTTTCCTCAATTAAAACCTTGGTAGATATTGGCGGTGGACAAGGATATTTTCTCACAGCTATTCTGCAAGCTAATCCTCATCTTCAGGGTATTGTTTACGATTTACCTCATGTAGTTAGTGTAGCAACTAGACAGATTGACGCACTTAAATTAAACCAGCGTTGCACGATCGCTAGTGGAAGTTTCTTTGAGTCCGTACCTAGTGGTGGTGATACTTATATGATGAAACTCGTTCTTCATGACTGGGACGATCGACAAGCAATTCAAATCCTCAAAAACTGTCACGCTGTCATGGGAGAAAACAGCAAAATCTTAGTCATAGAAAACCTTATTCCATCTGGTAATCAACCCTCTATCGGGAAATTAACTGATATTGAAATGTTATTAATGACCTCTGGTGGACGAGAAAGGACTCAAGATGAATTTGCTCAACTATTTGCTACTGCTGGGTTCCAACTCACCAAAATTACTCCCACCTCCTGTCCCTTAAGTGCGATCGAAGGCATCAAAGTATAAATCATCTTCTAATTCGCGATCGCATTATCTAAAAATCATACCTTCATTCACTAACACTAGTGTTGAGTAGTTTTATGTATTCAGAAAATCTTCAACAAATCGATCGCCAGATAATTGAGCTTTTAGAGGCAAGAATAGAACTATTAAAAGTTTCCGAAAACCCGTCTTTACAACAGCAATTCTCTAACTGTCAATCTCTACTAGCCCAGAGCGAACTTCCCGAATTTGTTTGGCAAAATTTAGTAACTAACTGTCAAGCAGCAGCCAAAAGTAGAAGAGCGACTAATTCCCAACCCAAGACCAAACCAAGACGGATTACCGTTATTGGTGGTGAGGGAATGATGGGTAGTTTCTTTGCTCAAAAATTATCCGCAGCAGGACACCAGGTAACTATTCTCGAACACCATGACTGGGACAAGGCAGAAATACTATTAGCCAATAAAGATTTAGTCTTAATCTGCGTCCCAATTGAATATACAACTGAGGTAATTCAAAAAACCGTTAAATATATTTCTCCTGATACGGCTATAGCCGATATTACCAGTATCAAAGCTCCCGTATTAAAAACCATGCTGGAACATCATTCAGGAGCGGTAATGGGTTTGCATCCCATGTTTGGCAAGGTGCAATCTTTTTTAGCCCAAAAAATTGTCGTTTGTCCTGGGCGCAAACAGGAAGCATTTCAGTGGTTACTGGAACTAATTACAGCCGATGGAGGCGAATTAATTTATGCTACTCCCGAAGAACACGATCGCATGATGGTAATAGTTCAAGCTATTCGTCAGTTTACTAGTTTTAGTCTGGGCGTATTTTTAGCCGAACAAGAATTGGATACTCGTCGCAGTCTTGATTTTGCTAGTCCTCCTTATCGTCTGCAACTGGGAATGATCAGCCGTTTGTTAACTCAGTCTGCACCAATGGTTGTCGATATCATGTTAGCCACTCCCGAATCTCGTCAAGCTATTGAGGAATTAGCCAATACCTATAGTCGTTTGGCAAGATTAATCGGTGAAACTAAAAGAGAACAACTAATCGCCGAATTCAAGGCAATTAAAGCATATTTAGCTCCTCAATTAGATTGCTGTCTGGCAGAAAGTAGTCAGGTAATTAATGCACTGAGTACCTTTGTCGCAGCCAGTTCTTCTCAATCCGATTCTAAATTTTCCTCAGAAACAATCGCTCTCGATAGAAAAAAACAAAACTCCTACTTTCCAGACACATCTGTTAAAAACTATGCTCAACCTAACTTCCAAACTAATTAAATTTCAGAACCCCCAGGATCTAGCCATCGAGCCTCCGACTTCAGGAGTCTGTCTCAGGGGTTCGCTCACGATTCCAGCAGACAAATCGATCTCGCACCGCGCCCTGATGTTAGGCGCATTAGCCGATGGAGAAACTTCTATTCAAGGACTACTGTTAGGAGAAGATGTTATCAGTACCGCCAATTGCTTGCGATCGCTTGGTGTCGAAATTTCCGCTCTCACCGCCGAAACAGTGGTAGTTCGAGGTAGAGGGGGAAAACTCTCTGAACCATTAGTTGTTTTAGATGCAGGAAACTCAGGAACGACGATGCGATTGATGTTAGGAATTTTAGCAGCTCAACCCAACTGCTTCTTTACGATAACAGGCGATCGCTCTTTACGTTCTCGCCCCATGTCTCGCGTAGTCAAGCCTCTAACCCAAATGGGAGCAGCAATTTGGGGCAGACAAAATAATAATAAAGCTCCGTTAGCAATTCAAGGGAATAAATTACGACCGATCCACTATCATTCTCCCGTAGCTTCGGCTCAAGTCAAATCCTGTCTTCTCTTAGCAGGATTGATGAGTGAAGGACAAACTACCGTCACCGAACCTGCTTTATCACGAGATCATAGCGAAAGAATGCTCAAAGCTTTTGGTGCAGATCTTCAGATTGACTCCGATACGAATAGCGTTACCATCACAGGCGGTAAAACTTTACAAGCACAATCGATTATCGTCCCTGGAGATATTAGTTCGGCAGCTTTTTGGTTAGTAGCTGCTTCGATTATTCCTGATTCCGAATTAGTCCTAACCAATGTCGGCATAAACCCCACCAGAACGGGAATACTCGATGTCTTAAACCTCATGGGGGCAAAGATTACCATTGAAAATGAAAGAATTGTCGCAGGAGAACCCATTGCCGATCTGCGCGTTCACTACAGTCCCCTCTATGGATGTGAGATTGCAGGAGAATTAACTCTGCGTTCGATTGATGAAATTCCGATTATTGTCGTCGCAGCAGCCTTTGCTAAAGGAAAAACTGTAATCAAAGATGCAACGGAATTAAGAGTTAAAGAATGCGATCGCCTAAAAGCGATCGCGACTCAACTAAACCTTATGGGGGCCAAAATTAGCGAACATCCCGACGGCTTAGAAATTCAAGGGGGACATCCTTTATCTGGCGCAGAAGTAGCCAGTCACGACGATCATCGTATTGCCATGAGTTTGGCAGTAGCAGCCTTACAAGCTTCGGGAACAACCACCATCAAAGATGCTAGCGCGGCCAGAATTTCTTACCCTAACTTTTTTGCCAGTCTACAACAAGTTTGTGATTAATTTTATCCACAGATGAACGCAGCGGTGCCCCCATTCGGGGATAAACGACCCCGCGTCGCCGTTATGCGAAGCCCTAAAGGACTCGCTGCGCATCGCGGTATCCTTTAGGACAGGCGCAAGGGAACGCGCACCGAAAACACAGATAATCCTGGTTCATCTATGGATCTTAATTGTTATTTTTTCAAGGAGAACCAATTATGGGCAATACATTCGGACATTTATTTCGCATCACCACCTTTGGCGAATCTCATGGCGGTGGGGTTGGTGTAGTTATTGATGGCTGTCCGCCACAACTAGAAATCTCGGTAGCCGAAATTCAACGAGAATTAGACCGCAGAAAACCAGGACAAAGTAAAATCACTACCCCCAGAAAAGAAAGCGATCGCTGTGAAATTATCTCTGGAGTGTTTGAAGGTAAAACATTAGGAACTCCCATCGCTATTTTAGTTAGAAATAAAGATGCTCGCTCTCAAGACTACGACGAGATGACAGTTAAATATCGCCCTTCTCATGCCGATGTTACCTATGATGCTAAGTACGGGATTCGTAACTGGCAAGGTGGGGGACGTTCTTCAGCCAGAGAAACCATTGGTCGAGTCGCAGCAGGAGCGATCGCCAAAAAAATCCTCAAACAAGTAGCAGGGATCGACATAGTTGCTTATGTCAAACGCATTCAAAATCTAGAAGCAGTAGTTGATAGTAGTCTGGTTACAATTGAACAAGTTGAAAGTAATATCGTTCGCTGTCCCGATCGTGAATTTGCCATCAAAGCGATCGAAAAGATCGATCGCGCTAGAAGAGACAAAGATTCTTTGGGGGGTGTGGTTGAATGTGTCGCTCGTAATCTTCCCGCTGGTTTAGGCGAACCAGTCTTCGATAAGTTAGAAGCAGATTTAGCTAAGGGTGTCATGTCCTTACCAGCGACTAAAGGCTTTGAAATCGGTTCGGGTTTTGCGGGAACTACCCTAACAGGAAGCGAACACAACGATGAGTTTTATCTCGACGAGAATGGTAAGATTCGGACTCTAACCAATCGTTCGGGAGGAATTCAAGGGGGTATTTCTAACGGCGAAAATATGATTATGCGGGCTGCTTTTAAACCGACTGCAACCATAGGAAAGGAACAGCGTACCGTCACCAAAGACGGCGAAGCAACAGTTTTAGCAGCCAAAGGTAGACATGACCCCTGTGTCTTACCTAGAGCCGTTCCGATGGTCGAAGCGATGGTCGCTCTAGTCTTGTGCGATCATCTATTGCGCCATCAGGCTCAATGCAAATTAATCTAGCCCCCGAACCGATGAACAGACAACTAAAATCGAGCAACATCTATCTCATTGGGATGATGGGGTCTGGTAAAACTACCGTGGGTAAGTTGCTCGCCGAGAAATTAAATTATGGTTTTATTGATACTGACGATCTTATTGAAAAATCAGTCCAAAAAACGATCGCCGAGATTTTTGCTAGCGAAGGAGAAGCAAGATTCCGCGAACTAGAAAGTCAAACTTTGAGCAAGGTATCTAATTATGGCAAAAGTGCGTTCACCGAAGGTGTGCCGTTGGCAATCGCTACTGGCGGTGGCATCATTGAACAACCTGAAAACTGGAACTATCTCCGTCAAGGTTTGACTATTTGGCTCGATGCTGACTTGAATTTACTCCATCAAAGACTAACAGAAGATCGAAGTAGACCTTTAATCAGTCAACTCGAATCGTTATTGGCAACTCGCCGTTGTTTTTATGCCCAAGCCGACCTCCAGATTGCGATCGAACCAGAACAAACTCCTGAAGATATTGTCGCTGAGATTATCAACAAGCTCTACTTAAGGAATTAAACCACTATGAAAGAAATTATCGTCAAATTACCCCAAGATTCCTATCAGGTTATTATTGATTCTGGTAGCCTTTGCCAGATAGGCGATCGCCTTACCGAACTGAATTTAGGACGAAAGGTTTTACTGGTTTCCAATCCTGAAGTTTTCACTCACTACGGACAAACGGTAATTTCTTCCTTAAAAACTGCGGGATTTGAGGTTTACACTCATTTAATTACGGCGGGCGAATCTTCTAAAACTCTAGAATCGATTCGTCAAATCTATGATGTTGCTTTGGAACATCATTTCGAGCGTACTTCAACTTTTATCGCTTTAGGCGGTGGCGTGATTGGCGACATGACTGGCTTTGCTGCTGCTACCTGGTTGCGAGGCGTAAACTTCGTCCAAATACCGACTTCTCTTCTGGCGATGGTTGATGCTGCTATTGGTGGTAAAACTGGAGTCAATCATCCCCAAGGAAAAAACCTGATTGGGGCTTTTTATCAACCAAAATTAGTGGTGATCGACCCTGATGTCTTACAAACTCTGCTAACCAGAGAATTTCGGGCGGGAATGGCGGAAGTAATTAAATACGGCATTATTTGGGATGCTGAGTTATTCGCTCTCTTAGAGCAAGCAGAGGCAATCGATCGTTTCGACAAGATCGACTCCGAATTACTTGAGACAATATTAGTCCGCTCTGTTGAAGCTAAAGCAAGTATAGTCAGTCAAGATGAAAAAGAAGCAGGACTCAGAGCAATTTTGAATTACGGTCACACTATGGGTCATGCAGTAGAAAGTTTAACCCACTATCAAAGTTTGGTTCACGGAGAAGCAGTAGCCATCGGGATGGTGGCATCTGGGAAGATTGCCAGGGTTATGGGAACTTGGAGCGAGCTAGAAGCTAAACGCCAAAACGAACTGATTCAAAAAGCTCGATTACCGCTTACTATTCCCCCTCAATTAGACAAACAGGCAATTATCGCTGCTCTACAAAATGATAAAAAAGTAAAAGCTGGAAAAATCCGCTTTGTTCTTCCCACTCAAATTGGACTAGCTACAATTAGCGATCGAGTGACTACGGGAGCGATTGAAACGGCAATTTAGGCGATCGCTTTTCTGGAAAAATTGAGGGCAAGACTTTTATGAAGAAATTCAACATTAGCTTTACACTTCTATTTTCCCTCGATAATGATTAAAATCAAGCATCCTCACAAGTTCTTCAAGCTTTTCTTCTATCCTAAACCTGAAATCTAAACTAATGAGGATAAAAATCGATAGCTGAGACGATCGCAGCCAATCGAGATCGATTTATGCCTTAAAACTCTGTGAAAGATTAGAACCAATAGCGCGTATGGTACTCCCCAAAAGACAAATATCTATAGAGCAAACTGCTATGACAGAACAAAAACTAAAAGCAGCATACAAATCAGGTCAAAGAGATTTTTCGCGATCGCATTTACTCAAAGCCAATCTGCACAAAGCTTGGCTGGCAGGCATAAATCTCAGTCATGCCTATCTCAATCGAGCCAATTTGGGTAAAGCCAATCTAGAACGAGCTTTTTTGAACCGAGCTATGCTCTACGCTGCTAATCTACATCACGGCAAGCTATATAGAGCAAGTTTGGTTGAGGCAAATTTGAGAAATGCTAATTTAAGCAATGCCACTCTCAATCATGCCAATTTACACGGGGCAAATTTGACCAATGCCAATCTAGAACACGCTCATTTAGTCTGGGCAGATCTACGAGAGGCTAATCTTACTGATGCTTGTCTCGATCGCGCCGATTTAACTGGTGCTAGGTTTTGTCGGACGATGATGCCAGATGGCAGTATCAGAAACGATCATTGTTAGGAGTTCGTGCAGGGGCGCATTCCCTTGCACCCATTCGGGCATAAACCCCCATTCGGGGATAAACGTCTTGCGCCGATATGCGAAGCCCGCGCATGACTCGCTGCGCATCGCGGTATCCTTTAGGACGCGGGGTCGCCCCTGAATTCGTAGAGACAAGGTATGCCTTGTCTCTTGTCTCGTTAAAAGTTCGGAGTTGATTGTTTTTGAGGGGGAATTGGATGATGTTTGAAAAGATTTTAGTGGCGTTAGATCGTTCATCAGAAGCACCAGCAGTTTTTGATTTTGCTCTATCGATCGCTCAGCCTGAAGTGACTGAAATGTTGTTGGTTCATTTTGTTGATTGGCAGATGCAAAATGTATCTCCTTGGGTTGGAGTGGCGACTTTATACGACGTGGATATCTCAGGGGAGCGTTATGATTGGAGTCGTCAACATCTGCATCAAGAAGTTGAAAACCGCAAACAATGGTTAGCAACTCTGACCGAAACAGCCAAGCAGCAACAGATTAACTGTGAATATGAATGTCAGGTAGGCAACTGTAATTTGGGTATAGGCGATCGCGCTAAGAATTGGGGCGCGGATCTAATTGTGATTGGTCGTCGGGGTCATCGCAATATATCAGAGATCTTTTTGGGTAGCGTTAGTAATTACGTCATTCATCACGCCCCCTGTTCGATTTTAGTGGTTCAGGGAAATGAAATCTCAGAAGCTGATGATGAGATGTCTGATGCGGTTGAGGTTAATTAAAAGATAGAGGGAACAAGGAATAAGGAACGAGGAATTAAAAACGATAGAGTATGAGGTACAACTAACAACTAACAACTAACAACCAATGACTCCGAACTCCGAATTCCGAACTAATGACCCCGAACTACATCTTCGATCGCTTGCAATAAAGCCTGAGTAGTGTAGGGTTTTGCCAGAAAGCTGTTGATGTTCAGTTGGCGATCGCTAAATACTTGGCTGGTAAAATTGCGACCGCTAATGGCGATAACTTTGACCAGGGGATTAATTTTTTGTAAGGTGCGAATGGCAGTCGTCCCATCCATAACAGGCATCATCATATTCATTAACACGACGGCAATCTCAGCTTGATTGCGGACATAAGAGGCAATGGCTTCAATTCCATCACGCGCATCGATAACCCGATAGTTGTGTGTTTCTAAAGAAGCCTTGGTAATTTCTCGAATTGTTGCCTCATCGTCTACCACTAGGATTAATTCTCCCTTGCCTTTGGGTAAAATCACATTCTCTTTTGAGTCTGCTTCTGCGACTTCAGCAGCAGGTATAAACACGTTAAATTGAGTTCCCTGTTCTCTCTGACTGACTACATCGATAAAACCACCATGACTCTGGACGATATTCATTACTGTCGCCAAACCTAACCCAGTCCCTCCCTCTTCTCCTTTGGTGGTAAAAAATGGTTCAAAAATCTGTTCTATATTTTCAGGTGGAATACCAACTCCCGTATCCGAAACTATAATTGCTACATAAGAGCCAACTTCTGCTTGAGGGTGTTCTCGGACATATTCTCGGTCTATTGTGAGATTAATTGCGGAAATACTTAGTAATCCGCCATTGGGCATAGCATCTCTAGCATTAACTACTAGATTGAGCAAAATTTGATGAATTTGGGTGGCATCTCCCCTAACAGTCCAGAGGTTGGAGGCTATATTAGTTTGAATTTCAATTGACTTGGGAAAAGTTTCCGTGGCAATTTGCTTGATATCCCTAATTAAATGCTTTACTTGCACAATGCCATGCTTTCCTTCTATACCTCTGGCAAAGGATAATACCTGTTGCACCAAAGCTGAACCTCGTTTGACGTTGTTTTCTAGCATTTCAATTAACTCTCTAGAACGAGGATTCATGTGAGAGAGAGTTACGGGTAAAAGCTGCAAACTCATCATAATCGGTGTCAAAATATTGTTGAGGTCGTGGGCTATACCACCAGCTAAAGAACCGAGGTTTTCTAAACGTTGATGGCGCAAAGACTGTTCTTCCAGGCGTTTTTTTTCGGTAATATCGGCAATGACACCAATCATCTGTATTGGTTGACCTTCAGCATCGAGCAAAACATGACCTCTAGCTGTTACCCAACGATATTTACCATCTGACAAGATAATGCGCGTTTCTATTTCATAAAGTCCATGTTTGGCGATCGCTTGTTTGGCTTGTTTGTCGATCCGCTGACGGTCTTCGGGATGGATCCGTTCTAGTATCGCAGCTAAAGTATTAGATTCATCAGTAGTCAAGCCCAAAATTGACTCCGAACGTGGGGATAAAATCACCTGGTTGGTGCTAATCTCCCAGATCCAAGTCCCCATCGCAGCAGCATCCAAAGCGGTTCTCAGTTGGGTTTCCCGTTCGCGCAGGGTTTCTTCTGCCTGTTTGCGACTGCTGATATCAACACCAGAACCAATATAGCCAACAAACTCGCCATCGCTAGTAAAACGCGGAACTCCCCGATCTAAAACCCAGCTATATTCACCATTAGCCTTTCTCAATCTATACTCAAGGGTAAATTCCTCTCGGCGATCGAAAGCAGCCGAATATATTTTCTGACAACGCTCTCGATCTTCTCGATGTATTCTTACCGTCCAGTCACTACCTATCGCCTGCTCTAAAGTTTGCCCAGTAAAATCTAACCAGGGTTGATTTAAAAAGCTATATCGTTTGTCTATTCCTGTCATCCAGATCGTGACTGGTGCCGTATTTGCCATCAGCCGAAATCGCGTCTCGCTTTCTCGAATAGCTGCTTCTGCTATCTCGCGTCTTTTGAGTTCGGCTTGTGCTTGTTGATAGAGTTCTGCTTGCTGAATGGCGATCGCCACTTGAATCGCTAAAAGCTGGAGTAATTCTAATTCTGCTTCCTGCCAATTTCTCGGATTAGAACACTGATGAACGATTAATAATCCCCAGAGACGTTCTGCGGTAGTATCTTCATTTTCTTCTGTTAGCAAAATGGGAATTGCCACATTTGCCCTAACCTGAAAACTTTCCAGTAATTCAAGATGACATTGACTCAGGTTAGCCCGATAGATATCTGCTACCGCAAAGATATGTCCCTGATTGTAGGGTTCGAGCCAAGCTCGTTTAAAACAAGAGTCTTTGATGACGCGATCGAGAATCGACCATTGAGGCTTGCTAACTGCTTCTGTGGTGACAATTCCACTCCAGTCTGGCTCAAAACGATAAATCAAGACCCGATCCGCTTGAATTAGCTGTCTTACCTCTTCTACAGTTGTTTCCAGAATCGTCTCTAAGTCTATAGAACGACGAATTCTCAGGCTGGTTTGGGCAACTAATTGTTCTCTTCTCTCTCTTAATTCGGTAGCTGGTGCATCTGGCTCGATCATATCTGGATTATTTTTTGGCAAAGAGATATTTGGTTCTGGTTCTAACGGAATCACTGGACTGGGCGATATTTCTGAAGCATTTTGTAAGTCACTTAGATCGAGCGCCCGTAATAAATCTCTCTGGTCGATCGTACCTAATAATTCCCCTTGAGTGCCAGTTACTACCAAGCGTCGCACGCCAGATTGATTCATTTGCCGATGCACTTGCCTCAGAGAGTCTTCGGGGTGAGCGCAGATTAAGGGAGTACTCATGACCTCCCCTGCCTGAATTGCTGCTAAATTTAATTCTAATAGTTGGAATTGAACGATATCCTGTTCGGTAATGATTCCCAGAGGTTTTAAAAAATTGTTGTCTTCCCCAGTCTCAACTATAGGAATACAGCTAACTCGATAATCGCTCATCAGTTGAGCTACCTTTAGCACCGAGTCCGTAACTAAGGCATGAATTGCCCTAGACATCGATTCTCCTACTGTCCGCAGTTCTAATAAATCTGCCGAACGCAAAGCTCGACGCAAACTATCTTGAGTGACTAACCCGATTAAACCCTGCTGTGGATCGACAATTGGTAAGTGTCGAATTTGATAGCGACGAAATAAATTTAGGGCAGCTAAAATATCTAAAGTTCCTGTAGAGGTCATGGTAATTACATTCTCGTTAATCACCTCGGCAAGAGTGACCCTTTTCAAATTTCTTTCAGTTGAAATCAGACTTACTAAAGTCTGCTCGGTGAGAATGCCTACAATCTGAGAATCGGCGATCGCTAGAACACAACTATGACGAAACGGAGCGAGGGAATCAACAGTGACAGTGCGATCGTCACCAGCTAAGATACAACTCAAAACACAACTATTAGTCCAACTTTTACTCATTAACCCGATTACTTCTTCAATCGGAGTCTCAGGAGGCATTGTTAATGGTTCGCGCTCGACTGCTTGTTCTAGAGAGATCGAGTTCTTTTGTTCCATGACTAGTTATGTATTGAGTTTTATCAATGTAAATAAGGATATAAATTAATTTATGTCTATTACTTTTTAGAAAACAAAAACAATTAATAGTATTCTATTGATAAAAAAATAAACCGAGTATTAACTTATATTGCAAAATATTACTAGAGAAACTATTTATGAAACGTCAATAAAGCCCCAAAGCTCCTGAGAAACTGTTTGTAGAGTAAATCTTAAAAACCAAACAAGTGGGTAAGTAGGGGGGTAGGGGGTAGAGACGCGATATATGAGGGGCTGTTTCTTGAGGTTTCCTCAAGAATTTATAAGCCCCGTCGCGTCTCTAGAAGGGAGGTAGGGAAGTATTAGTCCCCAAGTCCCCAAACGGTCAAATCCCAATATTGGTTTTACAACAGTCTCAAAAAGGAGGCAAAGAATAACTAAGAAAGACAACATCAAAAAGCTTTACATACGCGCTCCCAAAAGGATAAAGTACCAAACCTTATCTAGTTCTTAATTTATTGGCTAAATCGCTTTTTGAGGTTGATTAAATAGCTATGGTTGCCAACTTTATCTTGGTTAAGATCTAGCAATATATTTGACGCAGCTCGATCGCTTAATTCTCGAACCTCGAACTGCAATATTGAGTATTAATTACTTATTAGCTACAGTTTTTAGACTGGTATTTTTACACTTTAATTAAATTAAACTAACCAAATGGCAATAGTTATTTTTCTATCTTCCCTAAATATACGCAACAACTGGTATTTTTAGTAAATCTTGTGGATTTCCCGCTCCCTCGTCTATTAACCTAGTTTAAGCTCGGAGCAAATCGTCTCAGGTTACTATTTTTTTTGAGTAACATATAACTTTTGATTTACATTAAAACTACATAAATAGATAGTTTTTTTTAGTATTAACCAAGATTTTAGACCTTGTCAAACAAAAAAAACATGTAACACCAAAAACGAAATTTGAAAAGTAAATAATTCGAGAATTTGAACACAATATGGGGAGATAAAAATCTATGTTAACGAGAAATTTACATATGTTTTGTTAAGCTGTGCCTACTTGGATAGGTATAATCACTCTCACGTACACAATAATGCAAACTATCAAGCCAGTATCAAAGTCTAGAGGAAGGGTATATACAGATCGCAAATCCTCAAGACAGCTTCCCGTTCATACTGCTACCTTAATAATTTTGTCCGTGTTAGGTTTTTCTGGAGCGATCGCTACATCATGGCTGTTGGGTAATAGCCACGTTACAGAATTATTTATTCAACTGCACATAATTCAAGCTAATCCTCCTAGTTGGTTAATGCCTCCCCAAGTGGATAATCAATATTATCTGCTAGCACCGACGTTGGTCTTGTTTGTACTGGGACAAGCGGTGATGAAACTGTCGCCTCAGCCTAGTGCTTGGTCGCGTCGTCTAGTAGCAACCGTTTTATTTGCTCTGTTTGTTCGTTACATCTTATGGCGATCGCTTTCGACTCTTAATTTAGCCAATCCCATGGAGGGTATATTTAGCCTGGGATTATTTCTGATGGAGTTTTTAGTCATGATTGGCGGTGCATTTCAGATGCTGTTGTTGCTTACCGTCAAAAACCGCGATCGCGAGGCGGATAAATATAGTGTCGCCGTCAAGGAAAACCGCTACAGACCCTCGGTAGACATCTTGATTCCAACCTATAACGAGCCTGATTTCATCCTCAAGCGGACGATTATCGGTTGTCAGGCATTGAATTATGACAACAAACAAATATACCTTTTAGACGATACCAGAAGAGAAAGTATCAAACGATTAGCTCGAAAATTAGGCTGTAACTACATAACAAGACCCGATAACAGCTACGCTAAGGCAGGAAATCTCAACCACGCCTTGAAGCAAACCTACGGAGAATTAGTAGTAGTTTTTGATGCCGATTTTGTTCCTACCAGCAACTTTTTAGAGCGTACTGTTGGCTTCTTCCAGAACCAGAAAGTAGGCTTAGTTCAAACACCTCAGAGCTTTTATAACCCCGACCCCATTGCTCGCAATCTTGGTTTAGAAACTGTTTTGACCTCTGAAGAAGAAGTTTTTTACCGTCATCTGCAACAGATAAAAGATGGTGCGGGTAGCGTGGTGTGTGCGGGAACATCATTTGTAGTCAGACGTAAGGCACTACAAGAAATTGGCTACTTTGCTACAGAGTCAGTCAGTGAGGATTATTTTACGGGAATTAAACTATCTGCTAAGGGTTATGAGTTAATCTATCTAGACGAGAAATTAAGTGCGGGTTTGGCAGCAGAAAGTATCGGCGCACATATAGACCAGAGATTACGTTGGGTTAGAGGTACTCTGCAAGCCTTTTTTGTTAAATCCAATCCTCTAACTATTTCAGGGTTAAACCTCTGGCAAAGATTGGGACACCTAGAAGGGATTATGCACTGGTTTACCTGTATTCCCCGTGTTTTCTTTTTGATCTTTCCCGTAGTCTGCATTTTTGGTCAGTTAAATCCCGTTTTAACTACTTCGGCAGAGTTAGCTTATATTTTCTTGCCTTTTTACGCCATGCAACTAACTATGTTTAGTTGGTTAAATAGGCGATCGCGTTCGGTATTACTATCGGATGTTTACTCCCTGGTACAGACTATTCCCGTATTTATTACCGTTCTTAAAGTGATGCTCAATCCCTTTGGCAAAGGATTTAAGGTCACTCCCAAGGGTTTATCCAGAAATAAGTTTAACTACAATTGGTCTTTAGCCTTTCCAATGACAATTTTACTGGGAGCAACTTTGATTAGCTTTAGCTACAGTTTATTCAATCCCCCCCAGACTGGTTTTAATTTAGGTTTGTATTGGAGTAGTTATAACTTGCTCACCATTAGCGTAGCGATGATGACCTTGTTAGATGTACCCAAGCCGAGCTTTTATGAATGGTTTGCAGTACGAAAAGAAATTAATCTCTACAGCGATCGCTACAGCTATCAGGCTACAACCCAAAAAATCTCAGAAGAGGGTGTGGAAATAGTTTTAGACTGCTCCGCCAATTTATCGACCGATGTCATTGTCGAACTGTTACCCGAAGTTTTGATAGTTTCTGGCAAAATTACCCGCAGCTACGTCAGCGATGATTCCCTAAGAGCAGTAGTCAAATTTCAAAATTTAAGCATCGCGCAACATCGGGAATTGGTTGAGATTTTATACTGTCGTCCCAGTCAGTGGCAAATAAAAAATACTCCCAATGAAATACAATCGGCACTAATCCTATTTAAATTGCTATTAAGACCATTAATATTTCTCAATGCTAAAAAAGTCGGCCAGTTGAGACTGCAATACTGATGACTTGGTTTTAAAGCCTTTCTAGATTGGCTTTTAGCCATAGCAAAATAGTTTGAGAGCGATCGCCCTAGAGAAATTGACTGAGTGCGATCGCTATTTTTTTTGAATATTTTTGTTAGCTGTCTGAAGGCGATCGCCTACTTTTGTAGTAGCTCAAAAAAAGTCGCTTTATCGAGATCGAGTCTTGAATCATCCCCATCAAAGTACCTGGCTTTAAATCTTTTCCTGAATGAATCGGAACTACTACCCTGCGCCCCCTGCTATCTTTGTAAATAGCATGACTGCCCTTTTGTCGGTCGAGATAAAAACCTAATTTTTTGATTACCTTGACAAAACCCTTAAAGGCTTAACAATCAAGTCTTCTCTAGGAATTGACAGATTATCGGCACGCAAACTTTGTAGATACAGTTCGATAGCTTCGGTAATATTTTCAATGGCTTCTTCCACCGAATCTCCCTGAGAATGACAACCTTTAAGAACAGGGCAAAAAGCGTGATAACCACCATCTGCTTCCTTTTCCAAAAGAACCGTATAATTGTAAGCCTGTTTGATGCCGAATACAACAATGGCATTTTGACTCTTACTTTGCCCAAAACTGAAGCCGAAAAACACAAAACTGTCAAAGTTGAAGTGGCATAAGGTTAGCCTCAAATTTAGTCAGCGATCGACTTTTCTACTTTAAAAGTTTAAGGGGATTGAGAGAGAATTTTTCTGGATAATTATCTTATTCAATCCCTTCGCTCGTTCCAAAGGAAGTAAGTACGCTCTTAAACTCTAGCCAAGTTAAAGAGCGAAAGTCAGATCGCTGTAATAATCTCATCATCAAGAGATATGTCTGCAATCTAATTAGCAAGTGGTCACTGTTTACAATAAAGATAGAAGTAGCTTTGACGATGTGGAGGGAAGTGATTATGACCTTCAACAACTCACCACTCAGATGTACGAGTACTGACTTAGAACTAGAGGCAATTAAGCGTTTTCGTGACTTAGCCCCATTGATTTCTCCAGAATGTCGAGTCTACCGAGAACTCAGCGGTCGTTCGGTCGTACTATGTCTGGATTTTTCTGCTTGCCCACAAGACCTGAAAATGGATAAAAAAGAAGAGTGGCAAGAATTTGCTAAGCTACTGATACACTCATCTCACTATTTAGGTTTAGCCAACTCTTTAGTTTTCAAAAACGGAGATCGCATCTTAGCCTGGATGTCTCTAAACCAAGCACAGTACTTCGGACAGTTTTTTAAGGAGGACTAACGTCAACATTTAGCATTTAGCATAATTACTATCGATCGCAATTGCACAAGTCGGCGATCGCCCGATAGCTCTTTCTTATCGAGATTTAAAACATTAATTCTCGGTTTGATAATAGTTACTACCTGTTAAAAGTGACAGGTAGTAACTATCTTTTTGCTCTAACTAACTTGTATTCCTGTAACGATCGCTAGTATCGAACAATTGGTAGCAAAATATACGGGTTTGCTAGAGACTAAAATTTTAACCTGTTAATAACTCAGCCGTGAGATACGACCTTATTTTCAATCTAGTCGGCAGTTGCGATCGGGAAATTTAGTTTATGAAAAAACATTATTCGGTCATCGTCATAGGAGGTGGACAGGCTGGTTTAGCGATTAGCTACTGCTTAAAGAATCGAGGCATCGACCATCTGATCTTAGAGAAAAATTATATCGGTTATGCCTGGCAGGAAAAGCGTTGGGACACTTTTTGTTTGGTAACTCCCAACTGGCAGTGTACCCTTCCTGGTTATCATTATCCAGGTAACGATCCTGACGGGTTTATGGAAAAAGATCAAATCGTCGCCTACCTCAGAGACTATGCTAAATCATTTAACCCACCAGTTAAAGAAGGAGTAGAAGTATTTTCAGTTAAGAAAAATCAATCCCAAGGATTGTTTGAGTTGGATACCTCTATTGGTAACCAGACGGCCGATCGGGTGGTTATTGCTACTGGTAGCTATCATCAAGCTAAAATACCGAGGATGGCGGAAAAATTGCCCGAAAAGATGGTGCAACTGCATTCGTCTGACTATAAAAACCCCGAAGCCTTACCCGGAGGCGAAATATTAGTAGTTGGTAGCGGACAGTCTGGCTGTCAGATAGCGGAAGACTTACATCTAGCAGGGAGAAAAGTTCATCTTTGCGTTGGTAGCGCACCGCGATCGCCTCGCCAATATAGAGGCAAAGATGTCGTAGAGTGGTTAGACCGACTAGGATATTACGCTCTTACTATTGATGAGTATTCCGATCCTGAAAGTGTCAGAAATAAAACCAACCACTATCTTACTGGTCGTGACGGCGGTCATGAGATTGACTTAAGACAGTTTGCCCTTGAAGGAATGCAACTATATGGTTCTCTAAAAGAGATTCAAGGAAATAACTTAAAGTTCAAACCCAATCTCAAGCAAAATCTAGACTGTGCCGATGATGTAGCCGAAAGTATCAAAAAAACTATTGACGAACACATCGCCAAGAATGGAATAGCTGCACCTGTCGAAACTGCTTATCAACCAGTTTGGCAACCAGAAACAGAAATTTTCAAACTCGACTACCAACAAGCCAACATTACTGCTGTAATTTGGTGTATCGGCTATAAAACAGACTTTAGCTGGGTTAGAGTTCCCGTGTTTGACGGAGTAGGCTATCCCAGTCACGATCGCGGTGTCACTAGCGTTCCTGGCTTGTATTTTCTCGGTTTACCCTGGCTACATACCTGGGGTTCGGGAAGATTTTCGGGGATAGCCACAGATGCAGAGTATTTAGCCGAATACATTGCCAATCAGATGAAATATGCCTATCCAGGTACTTTATTAGCTGTCAATCAAGCTGCGATTGGATCTTGACATTGAACATTGAGCATTAAACATTAACCAGTAAATAACTGTAGGGTGGGCAAAGAAGATAAATATTATAGTCAAAAAAACTTTCTTTGTGTTGCCCACCGCAAGCTATTGATAAAAAACGATTGATAAATTATTTGAGGAAAATAAATCATGCCTGAAGTTACTACCCCCGCACACAAAGCTGGCGATTACTTTGTCGATTACGAAGAAAAAGTCTTTCCCGATATCAAAGCCGAACCAGGAGAGAAAGCCCTAGTTACTTTTCATACCGTAGCTTTTGAAGGTTCAATCGGTTTGGTTAATTTATTACAGGCTACCCGCTTGATTCGTAAAGGCTTTGAAACCTCTGTATTGCTATACGGCCCTGGGGTAACATTGGGAATACAACGAGGCTTTCCCAAAATTGGTGATGAATCATTCCCAGGACACCAGGCAATGAACAACCAACTAGTTAAGATTATGGAAGAAGGGGGCAAAGTTTATGCCTGTCGCTTTGCCTTGCAAGCATTATACGGACACGGCGAACCTTCCTTAATTCCTGGCATTACTCCGATCAATCCTTTAGATGTCT
This sequence comes from Pleurocapsa sp. MO_226.B13, assembly GCA_030064795.1. Next base: position 18,523 of record JASJEI010000048.1, read on the forward strand.
TAGATATCATTCTGCTACACCGCAAAGAAGGGGCATTTATTTTAGATACCTGGACAACGTAAAGTAAAAGATGAAGGAACAAAGATAAAAATAATCTACTTGCGGAAAAGCGATCCTCCTTGCTTCTCACTCCTCATTCCTCATTCCTCAATAAATATGGATTATTCACGCACGATTAAAGCAGCAGCAGTCCAAATCTCTCCCGTACTTTATAGCCGTGAAGGAACGACTGAGAAGGTATTAGGCGCGATCGCCGAGGCTGCCAGAAAAGGAGTAGAGTTAATTGTTTTCCCCGAAACTTTTATTCCCTACTATCCTTATTTTTCCTTCGTTCTACCTCCAGTCTTGATGGGTAAGGAACACATGAAGTTATACGAGGAGGCGGTAGTAGTTCCCAGTCCTGTTACCGAGGCGGTGAGTAAAGCAGCTAAAGCTAACGGGATGGTAATTGTTTTGGGAGTTAACGAACGGGATGGGGGTTCTTTATACAACACTCAGTTAATCTTTGATGCCGATGGAACTTTACTCTTAAAACGCCGTAAAATCACTCCTACCTATCACGAACGGATGGTCTGGGGACAGGGGGATGGTTCGGGTTTGCAAGTATTAGATACGGCGGTGGGTAAACTGGGTGCATTAGCCTGTTGGGAACACTATAATCCCCTGGCAAGATACAGCCTCATGGCACAGCAAGAACAAATACACTGCGCCCAATTTCCTGGTTCGATGGTAGGACAAATCTTTGCCGATCAGACAGAAGTAACCATCAAACATCATGCTTTAGAAGCGGGTTGCTTTGTTGTTAACTCCACTGGTTGGCTATCCCCCGAACAAATAACCCAAATCTGTCCCGACGAAAAGTTACAGCGAGTTTTGACGGGTGGTTGCTATACCGCGATCGTCTCCCCTGAAGGCGTTCTCCTCTGCGAACCGATTACCGAAGGCGAAGGAATGGCGATCGCCGATTTAGATTTTTCTCTGATTACCAAACGCAAGCGGATGATGGACTCGGTAGGACACTATTCCCGCCCCGATTTATTACGACTCCAGGTAAATAGCGATCGCGCCAAAATTTGGCAGCAAATACCCATAGCTTCAGAAAATGATGTTAACAACGACAAATTGCCAGCCCCAGAACCACCAAAAATTAAGGAATACAAACCAATAACTAAGAACTAACTACTGTAGGGGACGGGGCTTATAAAGGGCGGACACAGGTTCCGCCCACAGCCCCGACCCTTCGCGCGAAGCGAAGCGAGTCCTTTAGGGAACCGCCCCTACGAACTCCTGTACGGACGTTTCATGAAACGTCCCTACGAACTCCGAACAGTATCATTTACAACTCCACATATCTAAATTAGCCACGATCGCAATGACTAATGAAGAAAAACAAAAATTAATTACTCAACTACAATCTCAAGGCTTAAAACTAATCGATCGCCACTCTGGTGCAGTATCAAGAAAAGGTGGTGCGGGGCCTTCAGACCATAAGGCGATAACTATAGACGAGACGACGGTGATGATACCAATTCATACTAACCTTGCTGCCAAATCGCCATATAAGGTAGAGACATCCCATGGTACGTTTCTCCAAAAGCACGATCGCCCTCTCGCAACCATTCAATTTCCCCCACAACCCCAATTTTATAATCTTAAAACCGCCGACGGCATACCCTACAGTCACATCGCCCTTCTACACAGTCATAACGTCCTCGCCACAACCGTTTTACAAACCTGCATTCGCTACAGCAACCGCAATACCGCCTGTCAATTCTGCGCGATCGAACAATCTTTAGCAGCAGGAAAAACCATCGCCCAAAAAACTCCCCAACAGTTAGCCGAAGTCGCCGAAGCAGCAGTGAGGTTAGATGGAATAGAACAGTTAGTCATGACTACAGGTACGCCCAACACTACCGATAGAGGGGCAGCTTATTTAATCGAATGCGCTAAAGCAGTCAAAGCTAGGGTCAATTTACCCATACAAGCCCAATGCGAACCTCCCGATAATTTTAGCTGGTTCGAGAAAATGAAATCCGCGGGGATAGATAGTCTGGGGATGCATCTGGAAGTCATCGAACCAAAGGTACGCGATCGCATTATGCCAGGCAAAGCCAAAGTCTCTTTAGATTATTACTTTCAAGCTTTTGAAACAGCAGTTAAAGTCTTTGGTTGGGGACAGGTAAGCACCTACATTCTGGCTGGCTTGGGAGATAGTTTGGAAACGATTATCGATACCTGCGATCGCCTAATTCAACTCGGCGTATATCCCTTTGTCGTTCCCTTCGTTCCTATTACTGGTACGCCTTTAGCTAACTACAAGCCCCCTAATAGCGACTTGATGTATACAATCTACGAACGAGTCGGGGCAATGTTAAACCATGCAGGGATGTCCTCAAAAGATATCAAAGCAGGTTGTGCTAAATGTGGTGCTTGTTCGGCATTATCAACCTTTGAAGATTAAGTAGGGGCGAGAAAGCGAACCGCCCCTACCAACAACTAACAACCAATAAACAATGGCCAAATATCAATTCAAACTTGCTCTATCCCCAAGCCACATAGAAGCTTATTTCTTATTAAGACAACAAATCTTTTGCCAAGAACAAGGTATCTTTGAAACTAGCGATCGCGATGAATATGACTCAATTGCTTATCCTATTGTTGCAGTTAACCACGACTCTAAGATTGTCGGAGTTGTCAGAATCTACGAAACCGAACCTAGACTTTGGTACGGCGGAAGACTTGGGGTACATCCAGATTATCGACGAGGCGGTCAAATTGGCAAGGGATTGATCGACAAAGCAGTAACCACTGCTCATGCTTGGGGATGCGATCGCTTTTTAGCAACGGTTCAATTACCCAACGTGCGTTTTTTTCAAAGACTACACTGGAAATCGATCGAAGAAATTTCGCTTTGCGATTATCCCCATCATCTTATGGAAGCAGATTTAGACTATTATCCCCCCACCAATCAAACCCGTCCCAGATTACCAGTGCATCTACAACAATTATCCGCATTCTAAACCAACTCGATTATGGAAACCAAACCACCCCTACCACCCTTTACTCTAGAAACTGCCACCGCCAAAGTTCAAGCTGCTGAAGATGCTTGGAATACTCGCAACCCCGAAAAAGTCGCCCTAGCTTATACAATTGATTCTCAATGGCGCAACCGCGCCGAGTTTATCAATGGCAGAGAAGAAATTATTGCCTTTCTCCGTCGTAAATGGGCAAAAGAATTAGACTATCGCCTCAAAAAACGACTCTGGAGTTTTAGAGAAAATCGGATCTCCGTCTGTTTTGAATACGAATGGCACGATGATAGTGGTTTTTGGTATCGTGCTTACGGTAACGAAAATTGGGAATTTGCCGACAATGGTTTAATGAGGCGACGGGAAGCTAGTATTAACGATCTGCCAATCAAAGAGTCGGAACGGAAATTTCTCTGGGAAAGAAAACCATAAATTAGGAGAGCGAAAAAAAGTGGGGGAAATAGTAGTAGCGACAAATTTTTAAGCAGCGATCGCTGGTTTAGTTATGTAGTTATGTCACTCCAATCATTGCTATAGAAGAGTTTCAAGAGTATCAGTGTTCGGAAATTGACAAAGTGAACTAAATTATGCTACAAACTAACTAGTTGGTTCAATAAATCCATTATGTCACCCACACTCTCGCCCCGTGAGCGTGTAATCCAAGCGGCTCTAAATCTGTTCTACGCTGAGGGCTTTCACGCAGTTGGAACGAATCTGATCTGTTCTGAAGCCAAGGTGAATAAGAGTACGCTCTATCACCTTTTTCCCTCAAAAATAGATATGGTTCTGGCTGCACTTGAGGTATACGCAAGCGATATTAATAGGAAGTTCAAGGAGATCGCCAAATCTAAAATCCCCGCTGAACAGAAGCTTGAGCATATCTTTGAGACGCCCTTTCGGGCTAATCAAGATTTCAAGCAGCAGCTTGGAGATGTCAAAGGTTGCTTTGTTGGCAATATTGCACTTGAGCTTGCTGGTAAAGAGGAAAGAGTTAGGACATATCTGGCATACGTTTTTCAGACTTGGGCTGAGTCAATAGAACCCATTGTGAAGGAGCTAGCCATCAACCAGCGCGTTGATACTCAAAAAGTTTCCCGCTCAATGATTGCTTACCTCCAAGGGGCGATTTTGATCTCTAAGGCACACAACGACCCGCAGTTCATCAAGGATTTTGCCAAGTCTGCATCTGCACTTGTGCTTTGATGCCTGTGCTCTAAGATTAGAGCTGCTAAAAGGACAGTTTTTTTTTGAATTTACTGAACCAACTAGTTAGTTTATATTGGTGACTAATCATGCCTACCTTCAATCCCGTAAACCCTAAAACTGCTGATGCCGAGGCAAAAGCTGCCCTCGATCTTGTTCAAGTTGCCTTTGGCGGAATTCCTAATTTGATGAAAATGCTAGCGATTGCTCCTAATGTTCTCAAAGGCATCATGGCATTCAACCAAGAAGTTACGAGTGGCGAGCTGACAACCTCACTAGTAGAGCAAGTAGCTTTGGTAACATCAAGGATAAATCAATGTGAATACTGTGTTGCGGCCCACGTTCATGTTGGACAACAGACTGGACTTAGCCGCGACGAATTGATCTGTAATCTTCAAGGTGAAGCAAGCGATCCCAAAGTTCAAGCAGTACTTAATTTTGCCAGAGCAGTTGTCAACAATCGGGGTCAAGTTGATGTATCACTGGTCAATGCACTCCGAGACCATGGACTCAGCAATAAAGCGATCGTCGAAATTGTTGGGATAATCGGTCTTTACACCTTTTTGAATTACGTGAAACATTTGACCGAGCCAACACTTGACTTTCCTGTGGTAGAAGAATTTCCACCTCAAGTCTCAGTGTAGTAACGCAAGATAATACCAATTCACTTAAACTTTGCTATGAATGAATCCCACACTTATTAAAGACTGTACTCATTTAATGCGTAGCGTTTATTTAGTGAATTGGTACGATCCGTTATCTAGCTGGAGAATTATTGAAACTCCCAAGCAGCTATAAATAGCGAGAAATGTTTCTGTGAAGATAACTTTAACAACAATAAAAAGGAGATCGAACAATGACTAATACATCAAACAACTTAAGTGAACACCAGGCAATTAAACAAACCGCCCAGTTCTATATTGATGGTGCGATCGCTGGTAAATCTGAAATCATGAGTCGTGCCCTGATTGACGGACAAAACTTTAAGCAAGAGAACTGAAGCCCTTGAAAAAAGAGAGTTAGAGGCTTTACCCTGTTAGTCACAACACAAACAGGTAAGCGATGAAAATCACCTCTCCTCTTTATCATCCATTGTTCCAACTGCTGGGTCAATCAAAAGCCTGGGTCGATCAGCGTCATCTTCAAACTGTGTGCTGGATGGTCATTGGTTTGATTTGCTCTGGCTGTATTAACCTCACCAGATGGAGCACCTATACCGAAAGCCGTGCTAATTTTGCTCAGAGTCATCAACGTCGCTTCAGTCGTTGGTTGCACAACAGTCGGATCAATGCTCCGAGTCTCTATAAACCCATCATTCAAGATGCTTTAGCTGACTGGGATAGCAGTGACATCAGAGTGATTGAGGACACCACGATGTTATGGAACCAATACTGTCTAGTACGCTTATCTGTTCAATACCGCGGTCGCGCTGTTGTTCTCGGGTGGAGAGTGTTAGAACAATCGAGTAGTACTGTGGCCTTGAAGGAATATGAAGACCTCCTGCGCGCTAGTGCCAAGCTGTTACCCCCAGTCGTGAAGGTCATTTTTCTCGCTGACCGTGGCTTTGCTGACACGAAGTTGATGAGCTTGGTGACCCAAGAGTTGGGATGGCATCATCGCATTCGGCTCAAAAGTAATGCTTGGATATTCCGTCGTGGCTATGGTTGGAAGCAACTGCGAGATTTTCACCTCGGGCGTGGAGAAGCTTGGTTGATGCAAAATGTGAAGCTGACTAAAACCCATGAGTATGGCTTGGTTCACCTCGCCAAGCGCACGGGATCCCCTCAGTGGTGAATTATGGTACATTGTTAGCGACGAACCTACGACCCATAAGACTTTTGCGGAATATGCTGAGAGGTTTGATATTGAAGAAGAATTCTTAGACGAAAAATCCAATGGCTTCCAGTTACCGAAGTCCGAAATCCGTTCCCTTACCGCCTTATCTCGTTTATGCTTTGTGGTGGCAGTGGCAGCCTTGTGGTTAACCTCTCAAGGGGAGCAGGTAGTTGCCTCTGGAATGAGGCGGCGAGTAGACTGTCATTGGTTTCGAGGCAACAGTTATCTGCGTATTGGTTGGGACTGGCTTAAAGCTGTGATCCATAAAGGATGGAAGCTATTCCCGAAGATGACCTTAAGTGGTCGAGCTGACCCAGAACCAGCTATGGCTTCCTGGAAACAGGCGAGCCAAAAACTTGAACGCGAGTTTACGGTTAAATCCATTACCTACATGGCTTGTTGAGTTTTGTCCGTCAACCAGCGGTAGCAATATTAGATTGGTTATCTTCTGTCCAAAAGTTACCCGTTGTAAATGTTACCGAGTCAAAGGGATTGACTTCCCGTTGAATAATTTCTTTTAATGTAGCCACAATAATACCTTTTAGTTATCTTTAAAAATTATTGAAAAGCGATCGATCGCCCTAGTTAACCATCAGGAAAAATAACGAACCGCCGACATCTTGGGGAATACCAGCTTCTATTTGTTCTTTGCTGTAGTGCATCGCTTCGACTAAAGAACTTAATTCCAATTGGTCTTCTCTTTGGAGACGATACAGCGCGTCATCTAATTCTTTTCTCGATAAAGGAGGTTGCAATTTATCCCGCAGGTGAAAAATGGGGAGATAATTATCCGTACCTATTTCGCTGTCTAGATCGATAATTGTTTGCAGAATTTCTTTATCGCTTGGTTTTTTACCGTTGTATTCTGGTTTGGCAAAGGGTTTATCTCCATTAGCATTAACTACTGCTTCGGGTTTTGACTGTCGCGGATATCTCCGCAAGAAACTCAGATAATTATGGAGTAAATTAAGACTCAAAACCGAATTAGTACCTTTAGGACTATATTCCTCAGCCAGAACTTGTTTTCCTCGATCTGTCAGCCAGACTTGTTCGATTTTGGTTTCTGCTGCGCTAATCAAACCTCGTGCTGCTAGGCTATCGATTAATTTCTCTCGTTTCTCGGCGGGAGTGACTTTAGTTTTTCCTGGGGTAATAGTCGTCTTAGCGCAAGCTTGAAGAATTTTTAGTTAGTCACTATTGACGGGTAAATTATCTTCATCTAGCTTAAGTAATGCTTTACCCGCAGAGTCGATCTTCAACTTGGTAATAGTTTCACTACAGGCTATCAACTCGCGATCGCGCAAGTCTCGACAAATACTTCGAGTTTTAGAAATGGTGGTTTTACTATTTGGCTTGAGTTGTTGAATTTTGCCTTGATAGTTTTCTTGACCTAAAAGTTTGAGGAGAAACTTTAATTCTTCTACTTTCATCTTTCGTAAGTTTGCGTTCTTTTTTCCAGGTTATTCGGAGAACTTTTACGATCGCACTGATGTAAACACTGATTTTCCTTGATTTGTAGGTTGTACTAAACAATAAAAAAGCGATCGCCTGAAAAAAAGCGATCGCTATAGTGATTAACATTCAAAAACTGCACCAGCGCAGTCTTAAACCCGATTAATAATTATCTTCTGCCTCTTCTGCTACCAAAACTACGGCTTGGTCTTCCAATTCCCGAACTACTACCAAAACTACTACGACGTTTAAATTGTTTCGATTTACCAGAAGAACGGAGAGTACTAGAACCTACACCAGAACCAGTCGCACGGCTATTGTTATTTACAGATTTACGAGGCTGATTATTAGAAGCGTTGCGGATACTACCTGTTGTTCTTAATGTACGACGATTTCTGACTGCTGCGGGAGGTTCGTTATAACGTTGTTGATAGCGATCGACCGCTTGAGAATAACTATTTCCATAACCACCATAACCAGTCATTATCCCTCCTGGTTGGTATACAGGAGGTACATAGTATTGAGGCTGGAATAACATACTGGCTATAGCTTGTCCTGCCAAAGCACCCGCAAAAGGAGTCCAAAAATTAGATTCTCTTCTAACTACTACTGTTTCAGTTTGACCAGTCTGAGGATCGTTACGGGTTTCCGTAACATTGTGAACGTATTCAATTTTAAAATCTTCTGTTAAATATAAGACAGGTTGACCATCATCCACCTGAAGATAGCTTTTTTCGCCGTTGGCCGCTGCATCCTCATCAATACGAGCCATCTGCAACTGTGCCGTTTGCAGTACGGGAGGAGTTCCAGGGGGAGTGTTGAGCAACATTAAACTATATTCGCCACTAGCATCATCGTAAGTGGCTTGTTGCACAGCATATTTGCCATCATTAATAGAAGTCGGTGCAGCAGAAATACTAGCATTATTATTAGAGGAGGGTTGTGATTGCATTGACGTAGATGAACCAGAACAACCGATAGTAGTCCAGCACAACGACAATGACATCAATAGAATTACAATTTTTCGCAACATAATAAAAATTATTTTTTTGTCTGCTTTTGATTGTAAAACTTTCCCGACCTACAAGAATTACGGATAATACCCCGATCTAAAAATGTCTCGGATCGTGAAATAAAAAATCAAGCCATAGATGCTTCCTTGGTTAAAACAAAAACATTGCCTTCGTTTCCTCTACCGACTCTCATATCTTCATCTAAATAGGTAATTTCTAACCAGCCTTGTTGCTCTCCGCGCTCGATTTTGAAGTCTAGGGGGAAAAACTTTTTGCCTGATTCTATCTGTTGAATAAACTTTTCGGGAGTATTGTAGCTAAATAATCGCTGCAAGCCGATAATAGAACGCTCAAAGATTACATTGACTCTACTTTCTGATACGGGTTCAAAAGTGGCAGCAACACTAACTAACCCTTCTAACATTGGTATGCCGATAATTTCGGCAATATTATAAACCTTGGCTTCGGAGACGCGAATACATTGATAGATTTGTCCTAGCTTAAATAAGGGAAAACGATCTAAACCTAAAATACCTTTACTAGTGGTGTATAATAATCGCCAATCACCCTGGAGTAAATCTTTTGCTTCTAAGGGGTTAGGAGTAGGATTAGTGTCTTCTAACTGTTGAATTGCCGAAAGTACTCGGACATTATCGATTTCGTTAGCCAGTAAACCACGATTTTTACCAGCGATCGCCTCTAACAATTCTGCTTTTTTACTCATGGGGTTTTTATTAATCCTCAACTTATTAATATTTTATAGACATATTTAGCCTTTATCTGAATTAGCAAAACCAAAAAACGATCGGGGAAACCATAATTCCGCGATCGCTTGTCTCAATATTTATTAATAAATATCTCCTATTGAGCGTCTTTTAAGTTTAGGGAAATACTAGATATCAAAGGTCGAGCCTCAAGATTCTCTTCGGGTAAGGAACTAATTCTCTCTCTTGAATCTTCTGGGGTTTCTCCAATTGTTTTAGAAACTTCTACCCCTGACTGTTCTAAGATAACTAAGGGAGTCGGAAAATGATTGCGATCGACCCTTTTGACTAAAATTTGACCGTTAGATAAGTATTGACCCACTTCCACATAACGACTACTAGTTTCTTCTGGAGCTTTAACGATTAATTTAGTTCTACCATTAGATTCATACAATCCAGAAATAATTACTTCTTGAGCTAGATTTGCCCTAGTTTCTGCTACTGGATTGGGCAATCTATTATTGTTATTATTATTCTGTCGCTGAGTGACGCGATTGCGTTCTCTATTGGTACGATTGTTTCGATTTGTAGTTGGTTGTGGTGCTGTTTCCTCCTCCTCAATTTCGATTTTGGGAACGAGAGTAACTACAGAAAAAGGATCGGGTCTACCACGAACGCTATTTCTAACTCTGGTATCGGGATTGGTTGCTGGAATTAATCCAGCAATTGCTTGAGTAGGTTCGGGTTCTTCTTCCTCTAGATCTGCAAATTCCTGCCCTTCTTCTTCAGTAGTTTTAGCTGGAGTTTTGTTAGCATTAACTTCAACAGGAATAGGCTTTTTATTACTTTCTTCTACCTCTTTTCGTGCCTCATTAAAATCAGCAAAATAGGAACATCCCCCAGATAGAGAGGCTAGCATTACTGTTAAGATCGACAATACAGTTTTATTCATAATAATTACTCAAGGATCGATTAAGTTAAGTAACCCTTTTAAAAATGTAACCAAACAATTCAAACTCCAACATAGCAGTAGATTTTCAGATCGGCTAGATTCAGAGAACTAAGATTCTTGCACCATTGATTTTTTGAGTAAATTCAAACCTTTCTTTAATTGTCGAGATACTGTTACTACACTAATACCTAACATTTTTGCAGTTTCTTTCTGAGTTAAATCGTGTAAAAAGACAAATTCCAAAACGTCTCTGGTACGGTCTTCTAATTCTGCCAAAGCCTGCTGTAAACGGACTTTATCTTCATAAACCAAATGAAAGCTACGATATTTGGGATCGGCAACTAAATCTCCCAGACTCATTTGAGCTTCAACATCGTTGTTAACAGAAACATCTAGACTTAAAGGTTTACGATTTTGATAAGCAAGTTTAATATCCTGCCATTCTTTATCAGATACTTCTAGAGAGCGAGCAATTTCTGCATTAGTAGGTTGGCGATGATGCTTTTCTCTAAAGTTGTGGATAAAAGCGATCGATTGCTGTCTCAACTCTAGCCAACGTCTAGGAATTCTTAAAGTACAACTTTTATCTCTAAGATAATGTTGAATTTCTCCGCGAATATAAGGAATTGCAAAAGAGCTAAAGGCGTTACCTTTTTCTACATTAAAACGTTCTATTGCTCTAATTAATCCGATAGAACCTACTTGCAATAAATCTTCATAGCTCTCATTACATTGATTCATCCAATGATAAGCTTCTTTCTTCACCAAGCCAATATTCAACTCCATTATTTGATTGCGAATATTGGTAGCTTTGTCTTTTTGATACTGGTGAAATAGTTGAAGACTGTCTATTTTGATATTTTTACTAATACAAGCTGTCATTATTTTTTCCTGGATAGAGAACAATATAAGATTTATAAGCTAATGATTTATCTGTTATAAACAAAATCGTTTCTGAAACATTTTTAGCTTATTAGTTACTATCTCTTTAGGACAACAGCATTTCTACTATTTTTATTTGATAAAGTTGTAATTAAGACCAGGATTACACTTAATATTTTGGGTTAAAACCGATTAATTCAGTATTTTTACCCTGAAAATTTGAATAAAAAAAGGGGCTAAATGCCCCCAAATACTTTTCAGATTGCAGTGAATTAACTAGTAAATTAAATAGTTAAATTTACACTTATCAAATAATTAGGCATTAGATTCAACTCTGCCGTAAAAAATACCACGAACTTTTACTTCTTCTGGTTCTTCTGCACCCAAATCAGTAGCAGAAGGTTGTTCGCTTTCAAATACTCCAGCAATTTCTCCAGTTTCACCATCTACCTTAGTAACGTTTAAGGACATTTTGCCTTTGCGAGAGACAAATTCTTTGACGTTTGCTTTGGCAAACTGAGGATCGTCTGCACGTCCAGGTAAGGCGACAGCGTTATCATAACCACTAGCCAAACTACGTCCTTTAGGATCTAAGAAAACCTGTCCGCGATAAGAAGGAACGTTAAATTCTCCTTCAAAGTCAGTTGAGGTGTTTATAGAATCAGCTTTCAATTGGGTAGTACCTATGTACTGTTTTATGGTAAAGAGGAAAGGAACTTCTTTTCCACCAGGTAACAAAACAGTAGCAGGTTGAAAATCGATCCCATCAATTTCAGTAAAGGTTAGAGTGCCATCTTCATTAGAATCAATAGTTCCCTGAATTTGGTCGAGACTAGAAGTATATCTGGTTAATAGTTTGCCTTCAATAAACTCAGCTTTTTGACGTTTACTAACTGGCTCTTCTTTAACAAAATATTCTCTAGGCTCTAAACATAAATCTTGAATAGTATAGGATTTGCCTGGTTCAATATTAATAGTTCCGCGACTGCTTTCTGGCAACTCCAAACAAGTGTTAGCTATTCCAGTATTTAGAATGTCGTCGTAAGTTAATTCGCTTCTACTTACATCGGTAGAATCACTACAGGCAGTCAGCACACTCAAGCATAGTGCTAGGAAGCTAGCAATAATCGTACGGTATCTCATAGTCAACTTCATTTTGTCAATTTTAGATTTAACATCGAGCGCGAAAGATGTCGAAAATAGGCTGTTGTTAATAATTTAGCCATTTTTATAGATGCTATATACTCTACCAAATAAGGACTACCAATAAGCCGATCGACAACGAAATTTATCTTCTAGGGTTTGTAGAAAGAGGGTTTTGGGTTTGGGTTTAAGGGGAATGAATTAAATTCAAGATCTAAAAATCTGATTTTATCGAGACCGACAGAGTAAACTTTGTATAAAGTAGACAAAGTTCATTATTTACTCTTATTTGGCACATGACTCAAGATCGAGACTCGAATACTAATTGTTCGGAGAGTATATTAGAAGACAAAGCCAAAAGTATTTTTGCTTTAGCCGAAAAAAATCGTCACGATAGTCTATTTTTATTGTCTTTGTTGCGCGAGCTTGAAAAAATCCACCGTCAAATCAGAGTCAGTTTTTTTGAGAAAGCTTTACCTCAAACCCGCAACGATCTATACCAGTTTGTCAGAGATATTGAAGAGAAAGGTGGCTGGCCCTATATTGAGAGAATGAGATTAAAAGACTTATTACAGAATATGGAACTAGAGCCAGAAACTAAGTCGGAAGAGACTGAAAAAAGCTGTTAGCCATTAGGGATCTGTTAGGGCGATCGATAACAATGAAAACCCAGGCAGGGATTAATAGTTGTGGCGATCGCTTGAAAATTCTTCTTTTCTTGGAGGTAGTAGAAGCTATCTAGATCTAAAAGGCTCGTAGCTACTGCCAGAAAAGATACTCGCTAATTATTTTGGTTATTGCTTTCTGGTTTCCAAACTACGTAGAAGCGGTTAATCTGTAAAGTATCATTATTAAATAAATTAATTCTTGGTTTTATGGCTTTTACTGTTAATCCAATTAAGTTTGGTACAGACGGCTGGCGTGGAGTAATTGCTGCTGATTTTACTTTTGAAAGAGTAGCGATGCTAGCTCCCATCGCTGCTAGAGTCTTAGCTGATAATTATGGCGATACTGCTACAA
>JASJEI010000288.1 GCA_030064795.1 Pleurocapsa sp. MO_226.B13
ATGCCGAGGTTTCCTCGGCATATCCAATCGAGTTGTTGGGTCGAAGGTCTGTGGACGTACCAATGTCGGGGGCATGATCTTAAGGTTGTGTCTAGATATGTGCGGTTGAATCAGAAAGACCTAATCGTGAGGTTAGGAATCCCGACAGCACACGCCGATGGGAGGATGTCAATTGATTGCTAGCACCTCTGATTTGAGCGATCGTTGCCAAATAGCTAAATCGGATAAAGAGCGATCGCGATATTGACCGTATCTTTCCCTTTTGTTTTTGACTCTGGTGGGTAATTGGGGAATAATCCCAAAATTGGGAGGCATCGGCTGAAAGTGTTTGGGTGAAGCAGAGCTAACAAACTCGAATAACGCTCCCATCATCGTAGTTTCGGGCATGGTTACGGGTTTTTGTCCTAACGCCAAACGGGCAGCATTAGTACCAGCTAACCATCCCCCTGCTGCTGCTGCGGTATAGCCTTCCGTACCGATTAGTTGTCCCGCAGCCAAGACTGTATTGTTGGTTTTAAACTGTAGAGTTGGTTCTAATAACTGAGGTGAATTAATAAAAGTGTTGCGGTGCATTACTCCCATCCGCACAAATTCCGCTTCAGCCAAACCAGGAATCATCCGAAAGACACGCTTTTGTTCTCCCCAACGCAAATTGGTTTGAAACCCGACCATATTCCACAATTGTCCCGCCTTATCTTCCTGACGTAACTGCACCACTGCATAGGGACGCTTATCCTTATTCTCTGGCGCACGAAAATCCCCCAAACGAGAATCAAATAGACCTACTGGTTTGAGAGGCCCATAACGCATCGTATCTTCTCCTCGTTGGGCTAATTCTTCAATGGGCAGACAGCCTTCAAAAAACTTAGCACTTTCTCGTTCAAAATCTTTTAATTCGGCTTGTTCGGCACTACACAAGGCTTGCTGAAACTGAAGATACTGCTCATTATTCATGGGACAGTTAAGGTATGCTGCTTCCCCCTTATCGTAACGAGAAGCTAGAAAAGCAATATCTCTGTTTATAGACTCGCCGACAATAATTGGACTGGCAGCATCAAAAAAGCTCATATATTCCATCCCCGTAAACCGTTGCAGGTTTTCCGCTAGTTGAGGACTGGTCAAGGGGCCTGTAGCCAGAACGACAATTTTGTCTGTTGGTATGGCGGTAATTTCTGTCCGTTTAAATTCAACTAGGGGATGATTGGCTACAGCACTGGTCAATTCACTACTAAATACCCCTCGATCTACCGCTAAAGCTCCTCCAGCGGGTACAGAATGCTTATCTGCTGTCGCAATTACCTTAGAACCCAAACGACGTAATTCTTCGTGGAGTAACCCCGCAGCGCGATCGCTATTTTTGGCCCCAAAAGAGTTGCTACAAACTAATTCAGCTAGTTCTTCAGTATGATGGGCTGGAGAAGTTCTGACTGGACGCATTTCGTACAGAGTTACGGCAACACCAGCTTGGGCAATTTGCCATGCTGCTTCTGTCCCCGCCAAACCACCACCGATTACAATTACTTTGTTATTTGTCATCAGTTGTCAAGAACCATTCAACAGTAAATGGAAAGTCTAACAAAAATTTACTTTTAATGATAAATGTTAAAAGCCCATTACCCTGGCAACTTTTTCTAAATCTTTGGGAATCCCTTGTTTGAGTTGATTGTTGCTGTGGTCTACCGCACTACCAGGATCTTTTAGACCATTACCCGTCAAAACACAGACGACCGTAGCGCGGTCTGGAACTCGATCTTTCACTTTGAGCAGACCAGCTACTGAAGCAGCACTGGCAGGTTCGCAAAATACTCCCTCTTCGGATGCCAAAAGACGATATGCAGCCAAAATTTCTTCATCAGTTACGGAGTTGAATTCTCCTTGGCTGGCTTCTTTAACCGCTACGGCTTTTTGCCAGTTAGCGGGGTTGCCAATTCTAATTGCTGTTGCCAAGGTATCGGGGTCAACAACGGGTTCGCCCGAAATTAGAGGAGCAGCACCCGCAGCCTGAAACCCCATCATTTTCGGCAAACGAGAACATTTTCCCGAAGCGTGATATTCACAAAAACCCATCCAATAGGCACTGATATTACCAGCATTACCGACTGGAATGCACAACCAATCAGGAGCGTTACCCAAGACATCAACCACTTCAAAAGCTGCGGTTTTTTGCCCATGTAGACGGTAGGGATTAACCGAATTAACTAAAGTTACAGGATAGTTTTCCGATAGCTGACGCACGATAGTCAGAGCATCATCAAAGTTACCCTCGATCGCAATTATTTCCGCGCCATAAAGCAATGCCTGAGCCAATTTACCCAAAGCGACATAACCATCAGGTATGACTACGAATGCTTTCATGTCCGCACGACGAGCGTAGGCAGCAGCAGCAGCAGAGGTATTGCCCGTACTGGCACAGATAACTGCTTTAGCTCCATCTTCCTTGGCTTTAGAAATTGCCATAGTCATACCACGGTCTTTAAAACTTCCTGTAGGGTTTAGACCGTCGTATTTGACGTATACTTCTACACCACGACCAATTTTAGCTGCGATCGCCTTGGCTGGAATTAGGGGAGTATTCCCTTCAAGCAAAGTCACTACAGGGGTGGCTTCGCTTACTGGTAAATAGGGACGATAGGTTTCAATCAAACCTTGCCAGTTATTCGCAGCTTTAGCAATGGTTGGATAGGATTTTGTGGTCGGGGGGATACTCAATGTCACGGGCTGTTTTAATTAACTTGTAATAAAAGCTGTTAGTAGTTTGCTATTGACCGTTAACTTCTTTTTCAAGCCCATTTTGGTGCTTAAGAAATTTAAATCAGACAGTTCTCGAATTTTATTTCGATTTCATAGCTATTTGCTACTAACTTATCAAACAATAACTAGCAAACAGCGAGCTAAAAGCTAACCATTTTTTAACCACGGGAATAGTAGACTATCCCCGTGGAAAAACTGTTTGTTTCGATCTTTTACTGTTCGATAATTACTTCCGATCTTACCTTACCTTGAGACTTGTTTCGAGGTGATGGTTTGGAGCTATTGTATCCATTTTTACGAGAGGAGCGACCACCACGACCTTTTTTCTTGATCACGGGTTTGGCATAACTATCTTGGGGAACTTCCCAATCACCTTTCATCCAGTTAGGACAGTCGCGGTCGTAGACCATTTGCAAAGCTGCTGCTGCGATCGCCTGAGCGTCGTATTCATCGCTCAATTCTCTAACTAAAGGTAAGAATGAAGCCATTCTTTCTCCTGCTAAAGTCTCTTTGATTTTAGCTTGCAGCTTGCCGATCCGTTTGGCTTCTACCTGCGCTCGATTTGGGATCGAAGCGATATCTAACTTGGTTCGCAAACGGCGTTCGATTTGTTTTAGGGTCCGACGATCTCCAGAATGAACTAAAGCGATCGCCGTTCCCGTTCTTCCAGCCCGTCCAGTACGACCGATACGATGGATATAGGTTTCGGTGTTGTCTGGCAAATCGTAGTTGATAACGTGGGACAGATCCTGTACGTCTAATCCTCTAGCAGCAATATCTGTAGCCACTACCATTTTGATTTTACCTTCGCGGAAGCGTTTGACCAGCCTTTCGCGTTGCATCTGACTCAAGTTGCCATGGTATTCATCGACACTATGTCCAGATTCTTGTAATTTGCTCGTTAATTCGCTAGCAGTGCGTTTGGTACGAACAAAGATAATTGCCGAATCTGGCTCTTCTATTTCTAAAATAGGCTGTAATGCCTTCATTTTCTGCCAACCACGAGGGATCATGTAGACGTGCTGGTCGATTCTGGTTGGTGCTGCTTCTTTTTGCTTGACCGTAATGTAGACAGGGGAATTTAAAAAGTTTTTAATCAAGTCTTTAATTTCTCTGGGCATGGTTGCCGAGAGACAAGCAGTCTGTCTTTCCTTGGGTGTTTGACGCAAGATCTTTTTGATATCGTCGATAAAACCCATACTCAACATTTCATCAGCTTCATCGAGAATAGCTAATTTTAGCTGGTCTAGGTTTAATTCATTACGTTCTAAAAGATCGATAATCCGCCCAGGAGTCCCAACTACAATTTGTACGCCACGACGTAGGCGACTGATTTGTCTTTCTATGGATTGACCACCGTAAACAGTCAGAGAATAAATTCTTTTTTCTCTAGAGGAAAAGTCATTAATCGCTTCTCCTACTTGCTGTGCTAACTCTCTTGTAGGAGTGAGAATCAAAACTTGTACTGCTTTATTACTAGCTTCAACAATCTCTAAAGCAGGTAGAGAAAATGCTGCTGTTTTCCCCGTACCTGTTTGTGATTGACCAACGATATCCTTGCCTTCTAGCAGTGCTGGTATTGCCTCCTGCTGGATTTGTGTTGGCTCTGTAAAGCCTAGCTTTTCTAGCTGTTCTAAGCTAGCTTCTGATAATCCTAAGTCTTTAAAAGTAGTCGTCATAAGTTGTTTACTGTATTTTTACTCTTATACTGTTTATTTGTTTGCCACTAGGGGGAAATTGCGCCTCATCTCGCTTTTGTAGGTAGAGACTCAAAAAACTTGGTAAATTAGGAGCGATCACTTAGTTCGGTCGCTGAATGAGCTACTACGGGAGCTACCTCTCCGTATAGGTCGTAAACATCGGCAGCAGTAATGTTTACCGCAACTATAGAACCAAGAGAAGCTTCACCACGGACGTACACTAATCCATCTACCTCTGGGGCAAATTGTCTAGAGCGTCCGATTAGTTCCCCCGAACCAGGATGCTCTTGTTCGATTAGCACGTCTAATTGCCGACCAACATAAGATTGGTTGTGGGCTGCTGCAATCGGTTGCTGTATCTGCATCAAAATATCTCTACGATTGGCGGCAATTTCTGGCTCGACTTGGTTATCCATGCTGTATGCTGGTGTTCCTTCCTCTGGAGAGAAAGTAAATACACCTAGATGATGAAACTGATGTCGTTGGACAAACTCGACTAAGTGCTGGAAATGAGCCTCTGTTTCTCCAGGAAAACCAACGATTAGGGTAGTGCGCAATATTGCTTCTGGTAGTTCTTGCTTGATTCGTTCAATGATGGCATCATTTACCCTTCCCTGCCAAGGACGATTCATCCCTCGCAAGATTTCGGGATGGGAATGTTGCAAGGGCAGATCTAAGTAAGGAAGAACATTAGGAGTATTCCTAATAGCAGCGATAACCTCTGGTGTCAGACCTGTAGGATAAGCATAGTGAATTCTAATCCAAGGTACATCCACCTTACCCAACTCGGTCAGAAGTTCTGCCAGCATGGGTTTACCGTATAAGTCTACGCCGTAATTGGTGGTAATTTGAGAGATGAGGATGATTTCTCGTACTCCTTGAGCTGCTAGAGATTTAGCTTCAGAAACAATCGATTCAATCGAACGCGATCGCTGATTGCCACGCAGATAAGGAATAATACAAAAAGCACAGCGATAATCACAGCCTTCGGCAACCCTCAAATATGCCACTCCTTCGGTAGTAGTGCGATATCGAGGAACTGTCTCATCGGCAATATATACGGGTTCGTCGGTTATTGCTTCAACTTTTTCCCCTGTTTGGGCGCGTTCGATGACTTCAACAATTTGGTGATAGTCACCACTTCCGACTACGGCTACAGCTTCGGGCAACTCTTCTAGAAGTTCTCCTTTAAAGTGCTGTGCCATACAGCCAGTGATGACAACTTTTTTATCAGCTTCAGCCAATTCAACTAGAGTACGGACTGATTCTTCTCTGGCAGCTTGAATAAAACTACAAGTATTAACAATTACATAATCAGCTAACTCTTCATTAGAATCTATTTGATAACCTGCTTGAGCTAGTAGGCCCAGCATATGTTCTGAATCTATACGGTTTTTTTCACATCCCAAGTGGGATACAGCTATAGTTGGCTTGTTTGCCATTCTTTATCCTAAATTTTAAAAGACCAGTACCGATATTACTATCAATCTATTTTGTCAGAACCTAATGCCCAACCAGACATCATTTAAAGTGATACAGACCTGGGCAACCTTTCTGACTTTTCGTCAGTCTCAATATCTTGTCTGTTTGGAGCGTTTTTCCCTGGTCTTGAACAGCTATAAAATATAATAAATCTCTAGATATTTCAGACCAACTGATTGGATCGAACTCCCTAGTTTCGCGGTGGAGCAGGAGCTAACCAGGCAGTTTTTGTGCCGCAAAACTATTCATCGTTCAAGACACCGTTTCTGACGGGCTTTGAATTTTAGCTATACATATCTGTCGAGATACGTAAATAAGCTTTTCGTTAAAATATATTAACAGATAAAACCCTAAGTGGGAATCAATCATTAGCAAAATTACAGTATTAATCTGAATTAATCTCTAAAAAAGTCTACATCCAAATAGAGATAGAGTATGTACAGTATTGAGCTTTGTCTGAGATAATAATAACTTTTGAAAAGGAGAAATAAACCGCGTGGTGGAGTCAGCGTGAAATTAAAACAAATTTTTAACATAGATAATCCCATAATCGGTGTGGTTCATTTATCTCCTCTGCCCACCTCTCCTCGTTGGAAAGGAAAGCTAAAAGAGGTAATTGCCAGAGCGGAACAAGAAGCTACCGCCCTCTCAGCAGGCGGTGTGGACGGCATTATTATTGAAAACTTTTTTGATGCACCCTTTACCAAAGATTGTGTCGATCCTGCGGTAGTAAGTGCGATGACCTTAATCGTCGATCGCCTGCAAGGAATGGTGATGTTACCAATTGGGATCAATGTTTTGCGTAATGATGCTCGCAGTGCGATGGCGATCGCGACTTGTACTGGGATCGATTTTATCCGTGTCAATGTTTTGACGGGGGTGATGGCAACCGATCAAGGACTAATTGAAGGTAAAGCCCACGAGCTATTAAAATATCGTCGCGAATTAGATTCAAAAGTGGCGATTTTAGCAGATGTATTGGTCAAACACGCTCGTCCTTTGGGAACTCCCAATCTGACTACCGCAGTCAAAGACACGATTGAAAGGGGTTTGGCCGATGGAGTAATTTTGTCGGGATGGGCAACGGGTAGTCCTCCAACTAAAGAAGATTTAGAACTGGCATCCAATGCAGCAGGAGATACTCCCGTATTTATTGGTAGTGGTGCAAATTGGGAAAATATTCCCCAACTAATGCAAGCTGCTGATGGAGTGATTGTCTCTAGTTCTCTCAAACGCGGTGGCAAAATCACCGAAACTATCGATCCGATTAGGGTATCTCAGTTTGTCGAAGCAGCCAGATCTATTCCCAAAGTGAAAACAAAATCCCAGTCAGGCACTTCTATCGAACAGTTGAAGCAATCTTAAAATCAAGTCAGATTTTAACTCAAGCTATAATTTGGGCATTAAGTAAGCTATTAGCTAAATCGCAGTTTATTTGAACTCTAGAAAATAGCTAAAAGCTAACAGCTACTGTTAAAGATAAGTCTACCAACTTAATATTTAGATTTTTTGTTATGCGCCGAAAACGTTCTATACCCTGGATATACCGCTGGTCGCGACCGATTATTGGAGCGATCGCTATTGCGGGAGCAGTTTTGACTGCTTATTTGACCATCACTAAGTTAACTGGAACTGGCCCTGCTTGCTCTATGGATGGTAGCGCGGGGGCTGGTTGTGGTGGTGTTTTAAATAGTGCTTATGCAGAAGTTTTTGGTTTACCCCTAAGCCTATTTGGTTGTTTGGCTTATCTGAGTATGGCCGCTTTTGCCCTCGTTCCTTTGGCGATTAATCCAGAGCGACAAAAAGGGTTGAAAAAACAGTTAGAAAACTATACTTGGTGGCTACTACTAGCGGGGAGCATTGCCATGGCAGTGTTTAGTGGCTATCTGATGTACGTTCTTGCCACAGAATTAAAAACAGTATGTCCTTATTGTATTGGCTCGGCACTATTTTCTTTGAGCTTATTAGTATTTACTATCACTGGTAGAGATTGGGAAGATTTGGGACAGATAATCTTTACGGGGGGTATTGTTGGCTTGCTCACTATAGTTGTAACTCTAGGTATTTATTCCAACGTTAATTCTCCTATTGCTCAAGCTAATGATGTCCAAGAAGAGGTAGTGGATGCAGATGGATTTATTCCGATTCCCCAAGCACAAGGACAGCCTACTCCCCCCAAAGGTTGGGAGATTACGACTACTTCTGGAAAAGCGGAAATAGAACTAGCCGAATATCTAACTGAGATCGGGGCGAAAAAATACGGTGCTTTTTGGTGTCCTCATTGCTACGACCAAAAGCAGCTATTTGGTAAAGAAGCATTTGCCAAAGTTGATTATATTGAATGCGACCCTCAAGGTCAGGATCCTCAAAGAGAAACCTGTCTGGCTGCGGGAATTCAATCTTTTCCCACTTGGGAAATTGACGGCAAATTTTACCCAGGTACGAAAACCCTGGCAGAATTAGCCGAATTATCTAATTATCAGGGCGATGATATGGATTTTAAATACAAACTATAGCGACTAAGAGCGTAGGAAAAACAATTACAGCTTATTTTTCGCGCTCAATTTCTAATTCCTCGCTCTTCATTCCCAATTCCTCTATCCTTCTCCACCGAAGGAAGGGGATTTGATTTATTAGACTCGCTAGACTTACAAAACAAAGTACCCTGCATCAGCTTTGTCGTGTAGGCGATCGCCATGAAAGCAGTAGCAAAACCAATCACCGAAGCAGCAATTTGTTTGGGATCGTCTTTTCCTGAAAGCAAGTTTGTCCCTACCGAAGCTAAATGTAGGTAAAGAGCAATAACTGGCAACATTGCCAGCCAAGAAACAAAGATATATTGCCAAAAGTTAATTTTAGTTAAACTAAAGCCATAATTCAACACATTAGAAGGTACGATTGGCGAAAGACGAGTCAAAAAAACAATTTTCCAGCCTTTTTTGGCTATTGCGCGGTCAAATCTACCCCAATGAGGGCGATCGGCGAGCCATTTATGAACGATCTTACGAGCCAAAGTTCTGCCTAGCAGGTAACAAACCGCTACACTGAGGGTATCGGCAAAAGATACTAAAACCAAACTGGGAAAAAAATCAAAGAGGCTACCTGCTGCTAGAAAGAGAAAAATTGCAGGCAAACCAAATAAAGTTGCTAGAAGATAGATGGCAATAAAAGTAGGATAAGCAAAATAGCCAAGGGAAATGAGCCAATAATGAACTTTAAAAAGCCATTGCTGCCAAACAAAAAACATAAAATTTCATTCTAATAGCTGTTTCAAACCAACTACGAGCCAAAATAACATTAAAGCTGTTGAATTTTAGTATTTAAAATTCTCAAATCAAGCAAGTAATTAATAAATCGTTAACATTTGGAGTTTAGCTTAAGAGTAGCAATTTCTCAAGAGCGTAATTTTAGTGGTTGAGGCAACTTCGACAGATCGGAGCAAGTTGGTTTTTGGCTGTTTAATGGTTCGCTGCTCATTTTCCGCTCGAGACTTACCTAATTTTTTCCTAGATAGCTACTATGAATATTAACCGTCGCCATTTTTTACTTTTTTTCGGTGCTGGTGTGGGGTCGCTGGCTTCGGGTTTTGCTGGTCGAGATCGGCTTCAAGGAATTTACTCTGATGCTACCGCCCAATCTTCTTTGTCTCAAGCCACAACCAAGACTAATTTAGGCTTCCAACCAGTAGAGATACCTATCCCTCTAGAAAACAATTCTTTGACCATTCCTCAGCAAATCGACTCATATAGTAAATATCAAGTTCAAGACGATTTAGTTTTGCCTCCAGGATTTACTTACGATGTGCTGGCGGTTTGGGGCGATCGCCTGGGAGATTCCCGTTTCGGCTATAACAATGATTATTTATCTTTAGTAGAAACTGCTCCCAATGAAGGTTATTTAACGATAAATTTTGAATATATCAGTGGGGGAACTTGGATGCAAACATATCCCCTAGTTATTGGCAAACAACTACCCTTCGCCGAATTAATTGCTCAAGCTCAACCTCAGTCGGGAGAAATAAAGGCTTTTAGTCTCGAACAAAGCGATCCGCTCAAAGAAAAAGTTAAGGAGATATCGAGAGAAGGACTAACCGATCTAGGATTGGGAGTGATGTCAGTCAAGCGTAACGCTAATGGAACCTGGGAACGGACTTATTCTGAGGCAGATCGGCGGGTTACGGGGATTTCTGGACTAGATAACCCCGAACAACTACTCAAGTCTACTGGGGCTGCGGTAGCGGTATTTAACAAGCCAAATAAACTAGGCTATGAAGATGAGTTGGGCGATCGCATTATCGGTACGTTTCAAAACTGTGCTGGAGGGACTACTCCCTGGGGAACGGTTCTGAGTGCGGAAGAGAATTTTCAGGATCAAGTCCCAGAACCAGTCATGGCAGATGGTTCGTCTTTCGATCCCGATACTAAACCACTGTTAATTGAGGAAACAGAATTAAATGGTCAGGCAAATGTCTTTGGTTTAGCAGGAAACAAATACGGCTGGATGGTAGAAATCGATCCTGCTAATCCCGATGATTATGGGACCAAACATACTTGGTTGGGACGCTATCGTCATGAGGCTTTTGGGATTAGGGCTGTAGCAGGAAAAAAACTAGCCGTATATTCAGGATGCGATCGCCGTGGCGGACATTTATATAAATTTGTCAGTAGTGAAAATATCGACGATCCCCAAGCTAAAACCAATTCTCGTTTATTTGAATCGGGAATGCTTTACGGGGCGAAGCTTTATCCCAACGGCATTGGCGAATGGATTCCCCTCAGTCCAGATACCCTCATCAATCCTGTCTTGCCCAGTCAGGTAGTAGGAGGAATGGTCATCTTGCCAGAGAGCGATCGTACCGCAGGGGGAGTTGTTGAAGTCTCTAGCGACGAAGAGATACAACCTTTAATTACTAAATTCACAACTTTAGGAGATTTGTATCCAGGAAATAGTCCTGAAGAAGTTCAAGGGGCAATCTTAGTCGATGCTCATTTTGCTGCCACCGCAGCAGGGATCACTTGTACTGCTCGCCCCGAAGATACAATCGTGGGAGATGATGGAACTCTGTTTGTCGCTTTTACTTCGGGTTTGGCTGGTGGTGATGGTGGCCCCGATAAAGCCATCTTTGTCGGCCCAAATGGGGAATCAGATTATGAATATGGCTGGATCTTGAAACTAGAGGAAGACGAGCGCGATCCCGGTGCTTTGAGCTTTACTTGGAGTATGTTAGCTACAGGTGGAGAACCTGCAAAGGGTGGAACTGGCTTTGCTAATCCCGATAATTTAACTTTGGATCGCTCAGGAAATCTCTGGGTAGTTACGGATATGTCTAGCAGTAGCCAAAATGAAGCGATTCCCACCAGAACCGAAGAAATTATACCTAACAAAGATTTGACGGGGATATTTGGCAATAATTCTCTCTGGTATATTCCTCTTTCTGGAGAATATGCAGGACAGATTTATCCTTTTGCTCTTGGTCCAATGGAGTGCGAATGTACTGGAATAACCTTTGATAATGACAACAGCAATTTATTTTTGTCGGTTCAGCATCCAGGAGAAATCAATGGAATTCGTCAAAATATGATGACTGACAATCGGGAGTTTGAATTGCTAGCAACTGATGGAACCGCTTTTAAACAACAGCGTCAAGTTCCCGTTGGTTCAAATTGGCCGAGCAAAAAAGCTAACCAACCTCCTTTACCTGGGGTAGTTGTCATTCGTCGGGTTGATGGCAACGACATAGTTTAGTTAGGACAGTGACGGGGAAAGTATCGCTTCTAAAAGAGGTGAGATGAGAAATAAATTGCCCCGTCATTTTGTCTTTTGTTTTTTATTTTTTGTCCCAACGACTAATAACCGTGAGGGCGAACGACCGTTCGCCCCTACTAATGACAAAAATGACAAAATCCGAAATCTCAGTTGTGTTTAGCATATATTACTATTTTTCTAGGTAACAATAATAATCAAAAATTACTTTATCTTCTTTTGAAGAAAAAATCGGCTTAAATCAAATTTTTATTTGTATTCTAGAAAACTATAAATCCAGGTAGTAGAAGATAAAATCATTAAAAATAAAAATTATAATAGATAGTTATAAGTTATAATTATGCCTGGAAAAATAATTTATCTAAGTAACGATGATTTTAAATCTCAAGGCATTTTTGACTTAACTGGTTCAGAATGCATTCTAGACAATCTATTTTTTAGAAAAGGAGATTCCCTCAAACATCAACAAGTAAGAGAAATATTGGATCTCTGTAAAAAATATAATGATTTTAATATCAATACTTTAATCGTTAAATGTCAGGGAAGTTTGACGATTTGGATTGAAGAAAAAGCAAAAAATGCTGCCAATCAACCTGTAAAATCTTCAGAAAATCAGCCAGTAAAATCACCAGTAAAAGAGCGATCGCTGCCCACTAAAACCGTCACTAAAAAGTATCGCGGTCGAGTGTATGAAGAAACGGTTATTGATTGGTTAGGAGTACAGCAGATACAACACAATAAACCTCGTCGTAAATATCGAGGACAGTATGTTGATTAAACTCTCGAGAAACACCATTGCTTACCCTCAGAATGTGTTTCTCGAGAGTAGGCGATCGCAAGACACGAATAACTTCGATATTAGGAACTGCTTCCAATCTAGGTGTTCTTTCGCTACCTGTAGCTTTCTTGCTGCTGTATTTACTGAACTCAATTCAAAATTCCTATACCATCGCCCTGGCTCGAAGAGCGGGAAATCGCCAAATACGCGATCGCAGATGGGGTAAACACGTCACAGTAGAACTAGATAAATCAAGTATCATCATCAACCTGCTCTGTAATTCTACGTTCTAATCCCTATTTTTTTCGCCTCTTCCCTTTCTGGATGTTTGTAATTGTCTTTTAAAAAAGACTTCGGGCGATCGCTCTACTCCATCCAATTTTCCCTCGCTAATCTGACTTTTTCCGACTTTTATCTCAGCAAAACTCCCGACTTTCTCCGACAGACAAACTACAGAAAATTACATAAGCTGTATAAGACGCAAATAAAACGCAGTATTCGAGGCAGGTTTTATGTATCTATCCACAACAGATTTGGCAGGAGAAGTTTGTTTTTGTCCTCACTTTTTTCAAACTAAAACCAGAATCAATCATTTAATCAATAAATATCTTAGTTTAAGGCAGTTATGCGATCGCCTGTCAGATTTATCTCAACAGTTTGCCAACCCGCAACCATACCGATGGTTCGCAATCAAATGGCAAGATCTCCATCCAGAACAAGTCATCGGTATCGAGCTTAATATTTTTTTATCGATTATTCAAGGTGCATTAGATATTGAAGCACCTGCTGGTAAATACACTCAAATAGCCCTAGTTAAAATTTATTGGCATTTGAGTCAGCAAAAAATCACTCCCCAACATAGAGATATCGAAAGTGATCGAGTTGGAGAAAATCTCTACCAAGACTTATCTAAATATAGATATGCCTTAAATTGTGTCGTTACTGAATATGGCGCAGTGTGTTTATATTTATGGTTGATGTCTCATACAACAGGAACTTTGCAACAAGTCTTAGCAAAAATATTACAGAATAAAATCAATCATCTGACAAAATTTTGGGGGATAGCAATGTCGTTAGCTTCCGATGCTACCGAACGGTTAATTAAGTATCTTCTTAGCCAAATTCATACTATCTTACCTGTATCCTATGAAGCAAAGTTGCAACCTCAAGCGAATTTAAAATCTACTTTCGAGCCTAAAATCTTGATGCTGGATTGGCAATCTTGGTCAACTTTGTCTAAAGGTGAATTGATTTATACTTTTATGGAGATTTTGAGACGTATGTGGTGTTGGAGTAGTCAACTAACATCAGAAGATCTGCACCCTTGTTGTGCGATCGCCGAATTTTTGGGGAATGATAGTCTTGAAGATTATCAACCGCCGATCTGTATTTTCTAAGTAAAGAAATTAGCTTTTTATTAATTTATCTATCCCTGTATTTAGAAGAATTTATATGACAGCCCAACTACTAACTACTTTATCTACTGAACTTAATTTAGCTAAATTACCTCAACACGTTGCTATCATTATGGATGGCAATGGTCGCTGGGCAAAACAAAGGGGTTTACCCCGCATTGAAGGACACCGCCGTGGGGCAAATACTCTTAAAGAGACGCTGCGCTACTGTAAGAATTTAGGGATAAAAACTTTAACCGCTTATGCTTTTTCTACCGAGAATTGGGGTCGCCCTCTAGGAGAAGTAAGCTTCTTGATGGGATTATTTGAAAGGCTGTTAAAAAAAGAGTTAAAAGAAATGGAAGAAGAAGAAGTTTGTCTTAATTTTATTGGCGATCTAGGTTCTTTACCTCCATCTTTGCAACAAGAAATACATCACTCTACCGAGCGTACCAAAAATAATCAAGGAGTATTCTTTAATGTGGCAATTAACTATGGCAGTCGCCAAGAGATGATCGCAGCCTGTCGGACTATTGCCGACAAAGTACAACGGGGAGAATTACCTGCTGATGCTATTAACGAAGAAACAATCTCTCAACATCTTTACACCTCTGACAGTCCAGATCCAGATTTATTGATTCGTACCAGTGGGGAAATGCGTCTGAGTAACTTTTTGTTGTGGCAGTTAGCTTATACAGAAATATATGTTACCGATATCCTCTGGCCCGATTTTGACAATCAACAATTCGATCGCGCTTTAAAGTCTTTTGAACAACGCGATCGTCGTTTTGGTAAAAAACTCGGATGATTACTCATCTTAAAGACCCGAACAGTTTCTATCTAGATCGTCGGGTCCTTATTTTTTCTTTTATTACCTAATTGCACTGTTTTGTGTTATTCTTATTTAGGTTAAGCAAAAAGGGCGATTAGCTCAGCGGTAGAGCGCCTGCCTTACAAGCAGGATGCCACTGGTTCAAATCCAGTATCGCCCATTTACTTTTAAAATCTAGGTTTCAG
>JASJEI010000289.1 GCA_030064795.1 Pleurocapsa sp. MO_226.B13
CGTACTAAGGTTTCAAAACCAGTAATTGCTCCCGTGTTTAGAGAAATTATCGGTTGATAATTAAGATAAAATTCTTGGCGTTTTAAAGCAATACGTAAATCTGTTTCAATTTCCAGGATTTCTAAAGCATTGTTTTGAATTGTGGTATCAAATACTTGATAGTAATGACTGCTAGAACTTTTAGCTTTTTGAATTGCCAGATCTGCATCGCGAAAGATTTCTTCTGGTTGGCGATAATTAGAATCACCAATCACAATTCCCATATTAAAGGCAACAAAAATTTCTCTTTGTTCGACAACAAAAGCTGATGTTAGACTTTGATGAATTTGTTCGCTAAGAGCGATCGCGCCTTCTCGATCTCGGATATTTTCGAGAATAATTGCAAACTTATCTTCACCAAAGTGAGTCAGATGGATATTTTTGGTTGCGGTTAAAATTTCCGATTTTAACCTTTTACTCACCATGCTTAGTAATTTGTCTCCTGCATGGCGACCTAGAGAGTCGTTGATTATTTTAAATCGATTACAATCTAAAATAATCACGGCAAATTTACTTTGGTTTTGTGAAGATTTTATATTTAGTAGATTCTTTAATTTTTCAATCAGCCACAATCTATTAGGTAATCCTGTTAGGGAATCGTGCCAAGCTAGATACTCTAATTTTTTTTGAATCTGTTGTCTTTCCTCGATTTCCGCTCTAAGCTGAGATGTTCTTTCTTTAACTCTTTGTTCGAGTTCACAATTAAGTTTGCGTATTTCTTTTTCGGCCGCAACTCGATTACAGATTTCTATTTCTAAAAGCTGATTTTTCTGCATAAGTTGCCTTCTTAGATCTTGTAGCTTTAACTGATTGCTAACCCGAGAAAGTACTTCGGGAATCTGAAATGGCTTGCTAATATAGTCTACTGCTCCAGCTTCAAAAGCTCTAACTTTATCAAAAATTGCGTCTAATGCACTGACAAAAATAATCGGAATATCTTTAGTTATATATGATGATTTTAGCTGGCGACAAACTTCAAAACCATCCATATCTGGCATATTTATATCTAACAATATAAGATCGGGAAGTTTAGCATTAATAGTTAATAATGCCATCGAGCCATTAACGGCACAACGAACCTTATACCCTTCCTTCATTAAAGTTTTTGATAACAAACGTAGATTATCGGGGGTATCATCTACAATTAATATATTATTTACAGTTAAACTGGATTTACTGGTAACTAAGGTCGCGTTTTCCATTATCGTGTAACTCAAGCTTTAGATAGATAAAAAATAAATATTATGAATTGCTCGAAATATATGATCTATTGATAACACCCAGATATCTTTTACAGGTGTGATCTACAGCAGTTTTCTTCACCTTAACTAGAAAATTAATTATAAAGTTACTTTAAATATTTATGCGAGTTTGATGCCAGTAGTTAGTATAAATTACCGAGCGCTGACTAATTATTGCCAAATCCAAATTAAGGTTTGATATTTATCTAGTTAGAATTAACTACTTTTGCATCGGTAGTTGTTAATTCGAGATAATGAGTAATAAATAAATTATGGCTATCTGACTTTCGCTTGCGTAAAATTACTTAAAAAATCAAACTTTTTAGAGAAATTTTCTTGATTTTACTTAGTCTCTACTCTCAAGATTAGCGATCGCCTCTCCTGCGATCGCACGATCGTCAGTTTCCGCAACTCAGATAGTTAGGACAGAAGATCGGGCTTTAACCTTAACAATGCAAGGAAGAATTGCTTATCAAGCAGGTAGATATACCGAAGCCGTTGACGCTTGGCAAAAAGCAGAACGAGTCTGTACCCAACAAGGCGATCGCCAGGTTTACCAGTAGAAAAACTAAAGGCAGTGGTAGCGGGTATTAGCGAATCTCATCAAGAGTTTACCGAAAATAATCTACAAGAACAATTAGCAAAAATAGCTGCTCCCACCGTTCATCTGGCTACTCACGGTCAATTTGGCTCTACTCCAGAAGATACCTTTATTGTGACCTGGAACGATCGCATTAAAGTTAATGAATTAGAAGATTTACTCCGTAGCCGTCAAACCAGTCAAATTCAACCAATCGAATTAATAGTTCTCAGTGCTTGTCAAACAGCCACGGGAGATAGACGTGCTACTTTGGGGATGGCAGGAATTGCCGTTCGTTCGGGAGCTAGAAGTACCCTGGCTACTTTGTGGTCGGTTAAAGACGAATCTACTACGAGATCGATCGGTAAATTTTATCAGCAACTAGTTCAGTCGCAACCTGGTGTTAATAAAGCCGAAGCCTTATACCAATTCTCAAAAGTGAACGGTCGACTTAGTAGGTTGGGCAGAACAAGCGCGTGAAACCCAACAATCATATGCTTTTGTTGGGTTACTCTTCGAGAACGCTTGCGCGTACGTGCCTCAAACGCCACTTGCTACAAGGTCGGAAACCTCACGGGGCTTATGAAGGGCGGACGCAGGTTCCGCCCACAGCCCCTCCGCAACGCAGTGGCTCCCCAACCTACATTTAAAAAAATGATCTATCTAGCCAAATCATGAGAAATGGTATTACGTCAGGCTCAGTTGGCTTTGATTGATTCCCAGGATTTTAACCATCCTTTTTATTGGTCGCCTTTTGTGTTAGTCGGAAATTGGCTTTAAACTTTAGCCGAAGCAGAAAGATCGGCTAAAAATTGTTGGCGATCGAATTGATAGCCGTCGCCCAAGAAGTTGATAATTCTATCTGTATCTTCTAAGGCGTTTTGGAGACAGGTAGATGCCCCAGGGGAGGGAGTAATATTAAAGATAATTTTATCTCCCAGAATCTTTGCTTCCCCCATTTCTAAGGCTTGAGTATTTAAGTTAACTATTTGCGGTCTGACTCCGCCATAACCACGAGCATAACTCAGGTTATTTAGTTTGATTGAAGGGACTATTTTTTTTACTTCCTTGATAAATAAGCGTTTGCCAATAACTGGAAAATCGTAAATAAAGTTGAGGGCAATATATCTAAAGACAACGGGGTCGGATAAAATTTTCAGAAAACTTAGAATTGCTTTGACACTTAAACCCGCAGTTTGGAAATATTCAATAATGCTAGGGTAATTGTGACGTTCTAACATTGGTAAAACCTTGGCAGTCGGCCCAAAACGGGCGATCGCGCGATCGTGAACTTCAGGATCGCCGTGAATTGCAGCAAAAGGTAGTTTTTGACGCTGAACTGTGTATACTTTCCCTTTGAGCAACTGCGGGGCAAAATAAAAACTGCCTGCAACGCTTAATAAAGCATAATCTAGACCATAACCCAAAGATTTTGCAAATAAGAGACTATGAGCCCCTGCTGCTACCACCACAGCTTTGGCTTGCATAGTGCGATCGGCAATTTGGACTTGATATAGTTGGTTGTCTTTGGTTATTTTTTTGACTTTGGTGTTAAATAAAAGTTGAATCTCTTTCTCTGGTTTATTGAGGGAATTATCTAAAAAAGATTTTGCTAAGCGATTAAAGTCTACGGTGTAACCTTCATCGGTAAACAAAGCAATAATCTCTTCGTTTTCGTCTCTTTCTAGCAAAACTTTTGGCTCTTTTTGAGCTATTTCTTGACGATTTAATAGTCTCAAATTGGGAAAAAGCTGTTGAAAATCTTGATATCTGGCTTGGAGTTGTGCGATTTGTTCTTTACCTACACCCAAGACCATTTTGTGATATTTAGTGTATATCTTACCCTGTTTATCTTTGGTTAATAAATAATTTTTGACTAGGGAAGCTCCCGCATTAACTTTAGTTGCTTTAGCTAAAGTATAGTTGGTTTCGATGTCGCCAAAATGCAGAGTTTGACTATTACTACTCGTATAAGAATTGATCAGTGCTACGTCTGATTCTTTCTCAATGAGAGCAATTTTTTTGAGGTTAGTATAGTTGCTCAAAGTATAAAGTAAGCCCGTGCCACAAACACCACCGCCAATAATAATAACCTCGTAGATTTGATTATTCATAAGATAAGCATAGTGTGATTTGGCTCGATTTGAATCTATTGATTTCTATTTTAACTCTTACCTAGAGCTAAATTATCAGGTTATATTTTACTCTGTAAAAATAAACTAGCGAGTATTTTACGTCTCAAGCAACTTATTGACAGTTAATCAACTCGACCGACGCAGATTGATTATATTAATATCCTAACGTTTGCAGCAGTCGATCTAAGCATGATTTACAAACTTGTAATTTTTTGTTGTCCTTGATAGATAGTTCTCCAACATTCACAGCTACCAAACTTACGGCAAATTTGTAAGAATTTTGTCGTCATTGCTAAAGATAGAGGTCGAGCAAACAAATAACCCTGTCCGTATTCGCATTGCAAATCTAAAAGCCGATCGCATTGTGATTCTCTTTCGATCCCCTCGGCAATCACATCTAGCTCGAACATCTCTGCTAGTTTAATAATAGTTTTAACCAGTTCTAGTTGATGGCAATCGCTTTCGAGATTCTGCACAAATGAGCGATCGATTTTGAGAGTATTTACAGGTAAAGAGTGTAAATAACTCAGAGAAGAATAACCAGTACCAAAATCATCCATGGATAGCTGAACTCCCAAGCTTTTGAGTTTTTCGGCAGTAGCCAAGACAACATCGAGATTTTCCATAATTTCGCTTTCGGTAATCTCTAGCTTGAGACAACGAGGAGCTAAACCTGTTTCTTGGAGGATACGAGCAATGATATCACCCGCATAGGGTTGAGAAAACTGTTTTCCTGCAACATTAACGCTAATGAATTTTAAACTAGAGTCAGGATACTGTTGTTGCCAACTCACCATTTGTTCGCAGGCCGAGCGCAAAACCCACCAACCAATAGGTATAATCAGTCCTGTATTTTCTGCCAGGGGAATAAAGTTGGCTGGAGAAACTAAACCTCGTTCTGGATGTTGCCATCGAATTAAAGCTTCAAAACCAATTAGTTCCTCAGTCTTCAGTTTGACGATCGGTTGATAATGCAATTCAAACTCTTCTAGCTCGATCGCCTTTCTTAACTCATTTTCGGATTTAAACTTTTCTAAGCTTTGGAGATAAGCTTCCGACTCAAAAACCATATTACAGGCTTTGCCTTTATCTTTTGCCTGGTGCATGGCAATTTCGGCATTTTGCAGTGATTCAATCAAACTGTAGGGTCTACACTGCTCTTGTTTGCTAAATTTAGTTATGGGGGCGATGCCAATACTAGCAGTAATTAAAATCGAGTGGTCGTCAACCTTAATTGGTAGAGAAAACTCTTGTTGAATCTGACTGGCTATTTTTGAAGGGTAGTCTGGTTGCTGGAAACCCGCCAGCAAGATGGCAAATTCATCCCCTCCCAAACGAGCTACCAAATCTTGACTTTGCAAACAAGACTTGAGCTTCTGGACTATTTCTACTAGTAAGCGATCGCCCATGAGATGACCAAAGTTATGATTGACGCTTTTGAAGCGGTCTAGATCTAGACACAAGACACCAAACAAATAATTAGGGTTGTAATTTAGCTGCGATAATTCTTTTAATTTACGAATGAATAATTGACGGTTGGGCAGATTGGTTAAGCGATCGTAATTGGCATCATAATCTAGCTGAGCCTCGATTTGTTTGCGACGGGTAATATCGGTTTGAGAACCGATCAAACGACACACCACACCATTGGCATCGCTTTGTGCAATACACTTACAGTGCATTACGCGATACTGTTCATCTCGATGTAATAAAAAATACTCCATCTCGAACTGAGCAATTTTTCCCTGCCGACAAGCTGACAAATTGTCCTGCAATTTTTCGATATCTGCTCGATGAACTCTAGCGAACCATTCTACAGGATTATTTTTAATCTCTTCGTCGCTATATCCCACCATTGATTTCCAACGAGAGGAGTAATTAATCCGATCTGAGTTCAAATCCCATTCCCAAAGACCATCATTAGTTACCTCAGATGCTAAAGTATATCGCTTTTCACTATCTTTTAAAGCTTGTAATAATTGTTGCTGAACTAATTCATTGTGAGCAATACAAATCATGTCGTTGGCTGGTTTTAACTCATTATCCATTGACCAGGGAAAAACTCTGTTGGATAGATATTTATTTACTAAGTTTTCCACTAGGCTATATTTCACTAGGTTAGGCAACGTAATCTAGAGCATAGTCATTAAAAATTAGAGCAAAATAAACTTTTAATTTACTCTGTGCTAATACTAAGAGACTGCAACAATAATAATGTTTTTCTTAATAAATATTTTAGTTTTTAGTCTAATAGCATTGTTTTGGCTCGATCCAAGTATCTTTTTAACATAAATACCACCAGACTTAATCTAAAAAATCCTTTTAAAAACTATAAATAACAAAATATTTCAAATATTTATTGCCAGATTATTTTTTGTTATTTTATCGGCTCAAATAATTAACCAATGTCTGGAATAAAATTGGCAAAATACCAAATTTTTGAATATTAGTTTTCCTGAAATTGAGTAATATTCTCAATCTTTTATTATACCGCTCAATGTCAAAAAAAAATGTTAAATAAAACACATTCAACTTCTTGACCGCAAACACTAATTGAATTACAAAACTATAGACGATCGCTAAAATAAAGACGATAAAGATTACAGCTAGGAATAGCTTCGTTACCCTCTAACTTAACCAAGCCCATGCTTTCTAATTCATAAGCAGCGATCGCGTTCAAACTTAAAGGTCGCTCGGACTGAACCACTTGGCGATAGGCATTAGCTAATTCTGGGTATCGACTAAAAGTTACTAAATAACCCCGTAAGTGGTCGCGATAAATACCTGTTTCAGTTGTGGCATCTTGAAGCAGTTTTTCAATACTGAGATCTTGAGTAACCAAGTGATAAAAAGCTAAATTCAACAGATAAGGATGACCGCCAACAATTTGCTGTAAAGATTTCAATTGTTCTAATTGCAAAGAAGAGCGATCGCGATCTAAACCATAGCGTTTGGCTAATTCTTGTATTTGTTCCCAATTAAACTCCTGCAAACGTATAGACAAACCAACATTGAACGGGGACTGATGAAGGCTTAGGGGAATATAAATTTCGGTTGAATGAGTCACAATCAGGCGAAATTTCTGCCAAATACGGACATTATTGGCTTCTTCATGCCAAAAACGCAATAAGGGCAAAAACTCTTGAGCCACTTCAGGATAACTAAAAAGACGATTAACCTCATCTATAGCTACCACTAGAGGACTATCTAGATGTCCTAAAACATATCCCTGTAAATAGGTAGTGCAGCTAACTTTAAATCCGAGGTCTTCGTCCCAATAATCATCCAACAGCGATTCGAGACCTAATTGTAAAGTAATGTTGGCGCAAAACCAGCGCAGTAGCCGTTGCAAATCACCGAGTACTTTATCTTCTGCTTGGAGTAAATTTAATCTCACGGTACGATATCCTCTGGCTTGTGCCATGGATAAAATCCTCATTACCAATGAGGTTTTACCCATTTGTTTGGGGGCTTTAATTCTAATTAATGCTCCTGGCTTGACAATTTCTTCATAGGCTTGAGACTCGCTGGGAGGACGCTGGATGTATAGAGAAGATTCTAAAGGAACGGGAGTGTTTGGTAATTCCAAAGCGGTGATATATCCCGTAGTGCGTTCTCGTCGCTTGCCGACTTGCTGGCGTAAAATGGAACGAAAGTTATTTTTTGTAATTTTTTCCCCAAAAGCTTCTGAAAGAAGTTGCCAAAGTCGAGAGCCAACAACCCTAATGTAGTCTGGATCGTAACCAGAGGTATTGGCAATTTCTTGATAAGTTTTGCCAGACCAACATTGAGTTAAAATTAACTCTTGTACTGAGTTTAATCTTTCTGGATTAATGGCATTGTCAACCAGACGCAAAGCTTCTTCGATAGTTATCATGTTGTATTTTAAGTATAGTTCGGGGGATACTTCTTACTATCAAAATGTTACTTTTTTGAAGGAACATAACCAACACAACCAAATATTCCATTTTCAAAATCTCGTGTCAGAGACTAGTTTGTCTGACAGTTCGTTTTGAATATCTGTTAGCTCAGTAGCAATTTGAGAGTTAATTGCTATACATAAATAGCTTTCTATTTAATTAGTATTTCTGAATCTTTTGGTTTATTATAATTTCTGTATTTATTATTGTTACTAATATTGTGATTTTAATGTAACTTTTTTTGGTCTTTCTGGATACTAATTATCTGAGTATTCGTTACAATCTACTCAAATTTTGGGTGGCGGAACAATACCAGGCTTATAAAGTAAAGTATCAATCTTCTTTAAAGTTTGCAAATCAGTTTCAGGTAAACTAGCACCGCCTTCTGAGTTTGACTCTAGAAAAGCGAAGGCTTCACGGAACTCTTGGGGGGTAGTGTCTACTGGTGCATCAAAATGACAGGGAATAACGCGGGTAAAGTCCCAGGTAGCAACGCGCTCTGCCCATTGCAAAGTAGCTTGAGGAGCGCGATTGAGAATTAAAGTCTGAAGAATTGGCGCGACCAACAAACGACCGTCACCACGCAGAGTTTGAAAACACTCCTCCCAATTAGGCTGCCAGCGAAAGGGATATAATCCCCAGTAAGCCCTGACCGATTTATTTGGCGATCGCCAGGCATCGGCGAGAGTTTTCCCCAGACTGGGTACATCTAAGACGCTGGATCGAAAATACATCGCAAACAGACAAATCCTTTGCCAGCCTCGAATACGATTACCCTGAGTATCGGCGATCGCTTCGGTCGCGCTGTCTCTAGCATGGAATAAGAGAGGATCGAGGTCTTGTTCGATAATCTGGGGCGGTTTTGCGGGGATTGAAACCAGAGAATCTGTCACCAACAAAGTTTGCGATCGCTTGTGGAAAAAAGCCACTTCTTCAAATTGACCCAACCTGAGATCGATCTCGCCCAAAATAGCGTAATCAAACTCATCACTAAAAGGAGTCTGGCTGCTGTCTGGGAGTAATACTTTGGTGCGTTTAGCAGGAAATCCCAGCCAGCTTAAGGGTAAATTTACGGGAAAACTCCATTGATGGGGAGCAACATAGACTGTTGCTTGGGGAAACTTACGCGCAAAAGGCCCGACGCAATTTTTATGCTCTAATCCTGAAATAGTAGGCAAAATAATGTATTTTACCTCTCCGTACTGCGCGACCAATTCTCTAACTAGACGAATACATTCTGGAGTAGGGGCGACAGGAGCATATATTAGCAGCCCTCCAGACTCTAAACGAATGACAGTCATCCGAATCGGGACAACCACATAAAAAATACCTTGAAGCTGATCGAAAGTCCAAATCGTATCTTTGACTACCTCTTGGCGAAGAGTACGCTTTTTGCTGTAGGGATAAATAGGAACACTCGCCCAAAATCGCCAATGATAATCTGAAGAATTTTTTGCTTGATGATTTAACTTAGTTTCTGCGTGGCTCACTCTTTTATCAACGATCGATTACTTATAACCAATTATTAACGATCGCGGATCGACGAGCAACGATCGATTACTAGCCAGGGAAAATCAGTAATTGTGAATCTTTGATGGTTGGCTTCAGAGATTGTTAGATACGAAACTTAACCTACAGCTTTATTGAGTAATATCGAGATAATGATAACTTTAAAATCAATTTAAATTAATCTAATCTTAATGAGAAAATGCTGGTTAACCCCTAGAGGAGTTGTTTCCACCAAGCAAGTACTGTATGTAATACTTTTTTTCGAGAGTTTGGCAGTGACTCTGGCAATATCCAGTGCTGTTATTTCGGGGCAATCTCCCCATACTCACTTTGGTGAAAAAGGTTTTATCAGTACCATTTCTTTTATGCAGCTATTGTTAGCTGCGATTCTATCTGGGAAAATTTATCAGATAGCAAAACATGCTGCCAATCCAAAATTAGAGAAAACTAGTTTGCTGTGGCTAGTTATTAGCCTGGGACTGATTTTTTTAGCTTTAGACGAGACACTCAGTATTCACGAACAAGTAGATTCTCTGGCACATGATTGGTTGCGTATCGAAGAAACCAATATTACCGATTTAGCAGATGACTTACTCGTCGGTCTCTACTTATTAATTTTTTTGGTTTACATTTTTTTTCAACGACGGAAAATCTATCTGTTTAAACCCTCATTTCTCTTTTTCATCTTAGGGTTGAGTCTAGCAGGGATGATGATAGTTTGCGATCTGGCAAGTAATAATAGTCTTTTCACCTCTATTGTTATCGATAATGCTGCTCAAGAAAGACTGGCTCGACAATGGCTAGGAGTAATCGAAGATTCAGCTAAAATCTTTGCCGAAGGAATGTTTATTGTCGGCATATACAAATGTTGGCAAATAGCTGCCTCGGTTAATAGCGATCGCTGATTAGTCATTAGTCATTAGTCATTAGTCATTAGTCATTAGTCATTAGTCATTAGTCATTAGTCATTAGTCATTGGTCGTTGCACCCCTGCTCCTCATTCCTTCTGCCTCCTCAAATGCCGTACAAGCGCGGGAAGAACGGGACAGGGTTTTTTCTGTTGTAGGTTATTAGCTCTGTCGGGGCGAAAGACATTCCAGCGAAAAGGTCCTAATTGGGCTGCGGACATCCACAGGAGGCGTTTGGCTCTAGTCATCGCTACGTATAAAAGACGATATTCTTCTGCTTGTTTGAGTTTGACTGCTTCTTGCCAGGCTGCCATCGGTGAAGGAATAGTTTTGGGTGGATATCCCGCTATGTATTGATGGTGTACTATGGCTCGAATCTGAGCGCGAGCGACTTCTGAGAGGGTAAAGCTACCGAGGAATTTGCCTGCATTGGGTATCCAAGGTTGACCAGGTAAGATATCTTGATGGAGAAAAGGAATAAATACATAGTCCCAATCTAGTCCTTTAGCTTTATGCATGGTGATGATAGTTATTTGTCCTGGGCGAGTATAGCGATCGCCATCGTCTTCTTCTACGGCTTCAAAGTTTTCGGCAACAACTATTTCTTCCAGGGCGTTGATGGTTGCTTTGAGGGAACTTTGTCCGACTATTTGTTGGTTGACTCTTTCCGATAGTTTTTGCACCGTAGCTAATTCTGACCCCGTATACTTTAAAGTCATGCCTAAAAAGGGAATTAATTGATAGTGGGGCAATTCCATACGGGCGCGGAGTAGATTGCAGCAATAGCGACGGGCTTCTTCTACCTGGGCTGTATGGGGGGGAGTTAAGGGACTGGGATAAAGAAACTGTTCGGGAGAGGTTGCCAAGGCATTGAGGTCTTGAGTGGGAATCAGACTCCTTTGCTGTAAGACTTCTAGGGCAGCTTTGAGGTTATCTGGGGAATGGGGGCGATCGAGAAACTGAAGTAGTTTGAGGATTTCTGCTGGTATTTGGGAATATCTTTCAGTTTCACTAATTTCGTAGATGTTTATTTGATGTTCCTTTTTGAGATAGGCTAATTCTTCGGCGAGGAAGCGTCCCTGACGGTTTTCTCGGACTAGAATTGCTGCATTGCGGTCGGGATGTTCTGTCAACAGGGCGATCGCTTGTTGGGCGATCAGTTCCACTGTCTGATAAATATCATCGGGATGAGAAATTACTACTCCGCTGTTTGTCGGTTGGGGGTTGGCATCTGGTTGAGGATCGTCACGATCGACGGGGAAGATGTTTTGTTCGCGGAAGGGCAATTGTTTTCCCTCGCTGTCTGGTTTATTGCCCGACCAAACTTGGTTAACCCAACCCACCACAAAATTGGCAGCAGTAATAATTATTTTGCTGCTTCTTCCCGCTTGATTCATGGTTGCCAAGCTGTTTTGTCGATTACAGGTTTCGCAAAACCAGTTGAAATAGATCGGATCGGCGGGGGTAAAAGTAGAGTTGATCGCCTGATTTGGATCGCCTACCCGTACTAGGTTAGGTGGAGAATTGGATTCATCGTTACCCGCCAAAATAGAGATCAGTTTTTCTTGTAGGGGGCTAGAGTCTTGAGCTTCGTCTTCAAATACGCCGTAGACTTGGTTTTGCCACAACAACCGCATCGGTGGATATTCGAGGACTTTTAAAGCGGCCAAAATCATATCGTCGTAGTCGATGAAATCTTGCGATCGCATTAACTGTTGATATTCTTGATATAGTCCTGCTGCAATATTTAAAATGCCATATTCATCGGTGGCATTATGGCTCAACTCTTCTAATTCTTCTGGTAATAATCCCGAACTTTTAGCTTCTCGCACTACGGTATAGGTCAATCCTGGTAATACTTCTGTCCGTAAAACCGACTGACGACGCAATCTTTCAGTTTCTTCGCCATCAAACTGCACTCCCTCCAAGAGTCGCTGATATTCTACTGGATGAGCGGAAATCCATCTTTCTACCGCACCTCGAATAATACGGTGTCCCGTGTTGGGGACGACAATAGTCAGATTATCCAGATTTAATCCCGATAGCTCTTTGCGGGAGTTGGCAATATTTAATGCCAAACCATGAAGAGTATGGACGACAAACCCTCCTGGGGGAAGCATCAAATCTTTAAGGCGATCGCGAATTTTATTTTTGATATTAGCTGCGGCCGAACGAGTATAGGTGACGACTACCAACTGCCTTCGGCTGTGTAAGCGATTCCGAGCGATCGCGACTGCTGCTGCTACCGAGAGGCTATGAGACTTACCCGCACCTGGTACGGCAGAAACCGCCATTTCTCCGCCAGTCCAATTTGCCAAACCCTGTTGCCCTCTCCTCAAGCTATTGCGTAATAACTGTAGTTGTGTCTCTAACCATTGAGCTTGCTCTATTTTTCCCTCGCCAGCAACAGAAGAGCGATCGTTAACTTGCTGTTTAGGATTAGACAACATCTAAAATTTCCGAAAGAAAAAGTAATAATTGATTGTAACAAAAGAGTATCTATCTACTAAGTAGTAGACTGACACAGCTTGCAATAGTGCAACAAACGAGCGGGAAAAACCAGGACTATCTGCTGCATCTGGACAACCCAAGAGTATCGATCCAGCAGACAAATCATCTGTGTTCATCTGTGTTCATCTGTGGACTCTTCTAATGCAACATTTAAGGCGTGTCATTCCAGTAGGGGCGATCGAGTTAATAGTATTGAGAATTGAGACATTTAAAATTTATTAAATTTCTCAATGTTTGACGCTTGGTCGAACTTGCTCTATCCATTGGCTTTCGCGCCCTTTAATAAATATGGGGTTGAAAGCAATTTGGTTAATAAGTTTTATCATGTATATAGTTAGTCATAATCGATATGGCTACAAAGCACAATTTGCAAACCCTATGTCAGAAACACAACAACTATTACTAGTAGACGATGAACCTGGTATCCGAGAATCAGTACAGGCATACCTAGAAGATAATGAAGCGTGGACAGTAACCGCAGCCAGTAATGCCGAAGAAGCTTGGCAAACAATTGAAAATCAAGTACCTGACTTGATAATTTCCGATATCATGATGCCTCAAGTAAATGGCTATGAATTTTTAGCCAAACTGCGGGACGATCCTCGCTACCGTTCCATTCCCGTAGTTTTTCTGACCGCTAGAGGGATGACTAGCGATCGCATTCAGGGATACGAAGCTGGCTGTGATGCCTATCTTTCTAAACCTTTTGACCCTGAAGAATTAGAGGCGATCGTCAAAAATCTTTTATCTAAAACTAAAGTCAATGCTGGTAATAGCAGTAATAGCAACAGTGCCGAACTAGAAAAAATTGCCAAAGAATTGGTAGAAATCAAAGCTAAATTAGACGATAAATTAGAAGGTACTGGGGGAATTACCGTTACTCCTCCACCGATAAAAATCGATCTCACCCCCAGAGAACAAAGCGTTTTAGATTTAGTAGCTCAGGGTTTGATGAACAAGGAAATTGCTCGCGAACTCAACACCAGTGTGAGAAATGTCGAGAAGTATGTCAGCCGTCTGTTTGGTAAAACAGGGACTAATAGCCGTACCGAATTAGTACGCTTTGCATTGCAGCATGGTTTGACTAGTTAAATCCTTTTTTAGCAGAAAATAAATCTTAACTCATAGCTCTCGGCAGTTAGTCACTGGTCTATAAAAACTAGATCCGTTAATAAATTGCTAAATTTAGAATACGATTAGTGATATTTTATAGTGGCCGATCGCCGATTGCTTTGTAATATTTAATAAATCTAAATTAAAATAAATCTCAAACAGTATTTGGTTCAAAATGATAGCTAATACTTTTTACTCTGGAACATTGCTCGACCATTATTTAGGTGCATTTCTCCCTCCGATCGCTTTAGACAGTTTATTCTCGACCCAGGGAATTATGGTTATGCTATTGGTGGCATACGCTGGGGCAATGTGGATGTTTTTGAGCAGCGCACCTAAAGTCTATACGGTTATGGTATCGGACTTGCAAAATGCGCAAAGATTTTATGAAGGATTGTTAGATTTACCTGCTGCGGATGTTCCCCTACACTACTACTATAATTACGAGCAGGCAATGGGGGCGGGAGGTATGGATCCTTTATATATGTCCGCGACTCCTAGCGGTACGGGATTAAACGGCTCAGAAGGATTGTGGTATCAGTTGAAAAAAAATACTCAACTGCATATTATTGCTGGTGCTAGTGGTGGTTACAAAGATCGTCAGCGTCATGTTTGTTTCGATCGCGATTGTTTGGAAGCCTTGCTGATGCGAATTCAATCTAGACGTTTGAGGTATAAAATACGTCGCGATCGCCCTTTGAATTTTTTGGTTAAAGATATTGACAACCGCACTATTGAAATGGCAGAAGTTTCCAATTAGTTACTCTCTCACTGTCTATTAAACTTAATATCTGACGTTACGCACTTTTGAGTAAACGAAGTTCAGACATAGCTTGTTGTAAAGCTCGAATATAAATACGACGTATCAAAGCAAAATGATTCATTTTGTGTTTCGATTTCAAGCATTCTAGTTGGAATGCAGCATA
>JASJEI010000290.1 GCA_030064795.1 Pleurocapsa sp. MO_226.B13
TTTTAGCCAGAGGTTATTGCCCGCCGACCGCCCCAATTGTGAGGGGTAAGCGTGTCAAAGTCCCCAAATTCGTAGGGGCGGTCGGCGAAGGCTGACCAACTTTGACCAGGTTTTCTCTCGGGGAAAAGGGCAAAAGGTAAAAGACAACTAACAACTAACAACTAACGACTAACAACTAACAACTAACAACTAACAACTAACCAGATAATTTCATCTAATGGCATAACGGCGATATGCAGCAGCAACAAACATATAGATCCCGTAGGCAATAAAACCACTACCAATTAGTCCCAACCACAGCCATCCTAAAGGTTGTGTTTCTATGGTTTGAAAAGCATTTTGCAGTCCTCCCGCTAAATCGGCATTAGATGAGAGTGAAGCTTGAATCAGACATACACCAGTAACTGCAAAAGCAATTCCTCTAGTTGC
Organism: Pleurocapsa sp. MO_226.B13; assembly: GCA_030064795.1. The sequence continues at coordinate 430 of JASJEI010000290.1, forward strand.
TACGCCGAACTTGCCCATAAGCTTAGTGTAACTTTCGAGGTCGGGATTGGATAAGGCAAATTCGCAAATATACGAACTAGTGTAAGCACCGTAAATATAGCTCAAGGCGATACCAAATACAGCAACCCCACCCAAAAAGACGATCGCTTCTCCTATGGGTTGCTCGAATATCAAACATCTTTGAATTGACTATGGATGCAAAATTTTTGGCTGCCAAACAGTGAAACTGACTTGGATTTGCAGTTGAGGATGCTGCTATTTGGTTTTGACGATCGCCTGAATTAACTTCTGGTTGCACCTATATTTCTAGCTTGAGCTTTAATTTCAAATAATCTTTTCTTAATTTAAGATAGCAGCGATCGCGACAGAAGATAGACCATCTAAGGATATAGACTGGACAATTCCCACAGTTAATCTGTTTATCGGTAAAATTCGGCAGAATTAGATATCTTAATCAATAACGCTCTTGTTGCAATTATTTATTGAATCCATGTCTCATTTTTATTTCGATGCTGAAGAAGGCGAACGCAAATCCTTTGAACTTCCAGGTGCTAGACCCCACTACAACCCAGACCGCCCTGGACAGGTTAACCATATTTTTTTAGATCTAGTTTTAGATCTTGAAGATCGAAGCTTCAAAGGGACTTGCACTACTACTATTACCCCCGTGCGTCCTGGAATTGGGCAACTGACCATGGATGCGGTCGATCTGACTATTGAGTCGGTGTTAGTTGATGGTATTGCCCAAAATTTTGATTATGATGGCGAACAAATCCAAATTTATCTGCAACAGGCTACCACTACAGAAGCGATTAAAGTAGAGATTGCTTATTCAGTCGAGAGTCCCCAACGCGGACTTTATTTTATTAGTCCCAACCAACACTATCCCCACAAACCAACTCAAGTTTGGACTCAGGGAGAAGATGAAGACTCGCGCTTTTGGTTTCCCTGTTTTGATTATCCAGGTCAACTGGCTACCTCAGAAATCAGAGTTTTAGTACCAGCAGGCTTTAAAGCTATTTCTAACGGCGAATTAATTAAAACCGAAGCAGTAGAGGCTGGTGTTATTTATCATTGGTTGCAACAGCAGGTACATCCTACTTATCTAATGACTTTGGCGGTAGGTGACTTTGCCGAAATTGAGGATCGATGGCAGGGTATTCCCGTTAACTACTATGTAGAGAAAGGACGGGAAGCGGATGCCAAACGCAGTATGGATAAAACTCCCCGCATGATCGAGTTTTTATCCCAAAAATACGGTTATAAATATCCCTATCCTAAATACGCTCAGGTATGCGTCGATGACTTTATCTTTGGAGGGATGGAAAATACTTCTACTACTCTACTAACAGATCGGTGTCTGCTAGACGAACGGGCCGCGATCGATAATAAACGTACTGAGAGTTTAGTCTTGCACGAACTAGCTCATCAGTGGTTTGGCGATTTAGTAGTAATTAAACATTGGTCTCACGCCTGGATCAAGGAAGGGATGGCTTCTTATGCAGAAGTCCTTTGGACGGAGGAGGAATATGGCAAAGATGATGCGGTTTACTATTTACTCAATGAAGCCCGTACTTATATAAGCGAGGATAGTTCTCGTTATCGTCGTCCTATTGTCACTAATGTCTACCGAGAAGCAATTGAGCTTTACGATCGCCATCTTTATGAAAAGGGTGCTTGTGTCTATCATATGATTCGAGCAATTCTGGGGGATGAACTATTTGATAAAGCAATTCAAACCTTTGTACGGGGTAATGCTCATCAGACAGTAGAGACGGTAGATTTATTACGGGCGATCGATAAAGCAACTGGTTATAACCTGATGTTTCTCTTCGATCGCTATGTCTTTCGCGGTGGACATCCCGAATATAAAGTAGCTTATACCTGGGATGGAGATAGCAAGCTGGCTAAATTAACCGTTACCCAACAACAAGCTAAAAAAGATAGCGATAGTAAAGAGTTATTCGATCTCAAGCTTCCCGTGGCGTTTGGTTATGTTTCAAAATCTTCTCCCGTCGATCTAAAAACTTTTACCCTTCGTATTCATCAGCGAGAACAAAGTTTTTATTTCCCCCTAGCCAAGAAACCCGACTTTGTTAGCTTTGATGTCAACAATAATTTCCTTAAGACTGTAACTCTACAGTACCCCGTACCAGAACTAAAAAAACAGCTCAAACACGACCCCGATCCGATTTCACGGATCTATGCTGCGGAGGCTTTAGCTAAAAAAGGCGGACTAGAAGTAGTTAAATCCCTGGCTAAGTCTTTAACAGAAGACCCTTTCTGGGGGGTTAGAGTCGAGGTGGCAAAAAAACTAGGTAAAATCAAGCTCAATCAGGCTGCTGAAGCTCTCAAAGTCGGTTTAAAAGACCAGGATGCTAGGGTGCGTCGTGCAGTGGTTACCGCCCTGAGTAATTTTAAAAATGCCCATAGCTACAACACTATTGCTAATTACCTTGAGCAAGGCGATCCTAGCTACTATACCGAGGCTGCTGCTGCCAGAAGTTTGGGGGGCATGGTAGCGGGAAATCTCAAAGCCAAACAACCCGAAGCGATCGCTTTACTCAAAACAGTCCTAGAACAACGTGGGGGTTGGAATGAAGTAGTCCGCAGTGGTGCAATTTCTGGCTTGAGTAAACTAACAACTTCTCCTGAAGCGGTGGATATTATTCTTGAATACACTCAGCTAGGTATTCCTCAAGCCCTTAGACTTACAGCTATTCGCTGTTTGGGTACGGTGTCTACTGGACAAACTCCAGAAAAACTAGGCGAAATCTTAGAACAGCTAGAAGCGATCGCAGGAGAGACTTTTTTCTTGACTCAGGTTGCGGTAGTGGGGGCATTAGGACAAATGCAAACCGCTCAAGCGATTAATATTCTCAATGAATTAGTAGCCCAAACCCCCGATGGCCGAGTACGCCGTCGCGCTGAAGAAGCGGTAACTAAGGTGCAGAAAAACTTGGGTGCAGATAAAGCTGTCAAAGAATTACGTCAGGAAATCGATCAGTTAAAACAAACTAATCAGGATCTGATGAGTCGCCTGGCTAAATTGGAAGCACAAACCAGTCACACACCCACACCCTAAAGGGATGTGGGCTTGACCAAAACCGAAAGCCAATCGGTTGAGACAAGTTAAAAGAGTGTCTAGCCATTTAGACTGAGCTAACTAAGCGTGGCAGCTTGAAGCACGATAGAGATGCCTACCTAGTCCCTATCCAACTGTGTTAGCCAGTGGCGAAGGTAAGTAAATATTTAGCCCTTATAGGCAAATGCATGCAATCAGTACCAGTAGTAGATACAAATCAAATTCCACTTATGCCGACTACTCCGAAACGAGCAGCAAAGTGGATTAAATCTGGCAAAGCGACTCCTTTCTGGAAGCGTGGAGTATTTTGCGTTCGACTGAACGTAGAACCAAGCTCTAGAAATTATCAGGATGTAGCTTGCGGGATAGATCCAGGCTCAAAAATGGAGGGCTATACAATCAGTAGTGCCAACTATCAATATCTGAATATTCAAGCAAAAGCTGTGGACTGGGTAAGGGCGCACATCAAGACTAGACGAGAAATGCGTCGGTCTAGACGCGATCGCAAAACCCCATGCCGTCAACCAAGGTGGAATAGATTGGCGGGTAGAATCCGACTAGCACCAAGCACCAAATCTAGATGGCAGTGGAAGTTACGGATAGCTAACTGGTTGAGTAAGATCTACCCCATTACAGTTTTCGTCGTGGAAGATATCAAAGCAACTTCTCGTGGTGGTAGATGGGGTAAAACATTTTCTCCTCTTCAGGCTGGGAAGGATTGGTTTTATTCTCAACTTGAGAAACTAGCCCCAGTAGAATTGCTTCAGGGTCACGAAACAGCAGAGCTTAGAACCCAATTAGGACTTAAGAAAAGCAAAAACAAAATGGCCCAGGTGTTTTCTGCTCATTGCGTAGATAGTTTCACTCTCGCCTATTCTGCTGTTGGTGGAGAGACTAAACCCAATAATCAAGACCTGTTAATTGTCACACCACTTAGGTTTCATCGTCGTCAATTGCACAGATTGTCACACGCTAAGAGGCATATACGCTCAAGATATGGCGGGACTATTTCTGCTGGATTTAAGCGTGGCTCGATAGTCAAGCATCCCTTATGGGGATTGACTTATGTAGGTGGCGAGATGGTAAAGCCAACGAAAAAAGAGCCAAACAGAAAGGTTATTAGCCTTCATTCAATAGAAACGGGTAAGCGATTAACCCAATCTGCAAACCCAAAAGATATCCAATTTTTAACTTACAACACCTGGAGGACGAGATATCTTACTGCGTAGGGAGTTGATTGCAAAACTCAAATCGCATTTCTTCGGTATCGTTTTGCGTTCTTTACCTCCCCTACCGTAAACGGCAAGGGGATCTCAGAACTTATTATGAATAAAAACTAACTACCGATCGTAAGGTGGGCAAAAATAACTTGTGGTCACTCACTTGTTGCTAGCTAAGTCAGTTTGAACTCTTCGCACTAGCTTTATCGGTCACGGTATCCGTGATAGACGCGTCGCCCACCCTACCTCCTATTTAAACTCAATCTTTTCTCAGTCAATCAGCACTAAACCTATTGTTGCAGAAAATATTATTTAAATAGTAAGTAGAAAAAGAAAGGGCAATTCCCAATATTTGACTTTGTAGATTTTAAAGCGATCGCTTTTGTTGTCAAGTCTCACAATATAGTAAAAGCGAGATTACTTTATTCCAAAGCAAAAATAATTTTCAATGCCTCGTCAATTTCTTGTAATAAACGATTGTTTAGCCTCCCTCTTGTCCTAATATAACGTTCGGGATAATCTATGGGACGAGTCTGCAAACAGTCTGCAACTGACTTTTGCGATAGTCCGTTTTCCTCAGTCGGACTAAGAACGACGTTGGTAATAATTTTCCCCTTTTTAGCCGACCACTTAGTAATTGGTACAACCTGGATGACAGTTAATTTCTGATTATAAATATCATTAGAAACGACAACACATGGTCTAATTTTGCCAGTTTCACTACCTTTTCTTGGATCTAAATTAAAGTCGGCAATGATCCCTCTTTTGGGTCTAAAATCTTCTACTCCAGGCATAAACCAGCAGCATCATCAGTTAATTCTTGAAGTTCTCGATCTTCATCATAAATCTCTTGATAAAGATCGGCAGATTCAGAAATTGCCTTTGCTTTTAATTGCTTGTGGTATGCAGATACAGCTTCATTAATCAATGCAGTTTTACTTTTAAATCCGTACTGGGAATAGTTTTCGACAAAGGTACTTTCTGCTTCGCCAAGAACGACTTTAATTTGAGGCATAATAATGACCCTGAATATAGTACCTAAATTATAGGCTAAAAACAGTACTAATTATACCTGGCTATAGCTAAAAGCCAATAGCTATTCATCAACGAGAATGAGTGATACGCCAGCTTAAAAGAATTACAGGAATTATTCCTACTAAGACAATAGCCAAAGCAGGTGCAGCAGCCTCCGCTAACCTTTCATCAGAAGCATATTGATAGACGCGGATACCCAAGGTATCAAAATTAAAAGGACGAATAACTAAAGTTGCAGGTAGTTCTTTCATTACATCGACAAAGACTAACATTGCCGAAGTCAATAACCCGCCAGCCATCAAAGGTGTATGAATTTTCCAAAGGGTACTAGTCGAACCATATCCCAAACTACGGGAAGCAGCATCTAGATTAGGAGAAATTTTATTTAAACTAGATTCTACCGAACCAAAAGCTACGGCTAAAAAGCGAACCAAGTAAGCAAAGATCAAGGATGCGATCGTTCCTGAAAGTAGCAAGCCTGTAGAAATATTAAATGTCGCCTGCATCCAGCGATCGATAATATTATCCAAACTCGCCACGGGAATTAATACCCCGACTGCAATTACCGAACCTGGGATAGCATAACCCATAGCAGCAATTCTCACTGCGGTTTTCATCAGCCAATTAGGTTCTAGTCTTTGTCCGTAAGCCATCAACAAGGAAATAACCATAGCTGCGATCGCCGTAATGCTAGCTAAAATAAAACTATGCTGGGCTAAATCCCAAAAATCACCATCCAAAGCAGAATCTAAATTGTTTAGGGTCAACTGTAACAAATACCCCGCAGGAATAATAAACCCTAAGAGGATAGGTAGAAAACAAGCAACTAATGCCAGGAAACTATGCCCAGGATTTAATTCAAACGGCGTTAATCTTTGGATAGAGCTAGAACTTTCGTAATATCGGGCCGCACTACGCGATCGCCTTTCTAAGACAATTAAGATTAAAATAAAAATCATTAAAAAAGCTGCTAACTGTGCTGCTGCTGCTCTTTCTCCCATTCCCAACCAGGTACGATAAATTCCCGTAGTAAAGGTATTGATGCCAAAATACTCTACTGTCCCCAGATCGTTGAGGGTTTCCATTAACGCCAAAGCCAAACCCGCTACTATTGATGGTCTTGCTAGAGGTAAGGCGATGGTGAGAAAACTTCGCCAAGGACTAGAACCCAAAGAACGGCTTGCTTCAATAGTACATACCGACTGTTCTAGAAATGCTACTCGCGCCAATAAATAAACATAGGGGTATAGCACCAAAAGCAACATTACCGCAGCACCCCACAGAGAACGAATGTTAGGAAACCAATAATCCTGTGCGCTCGTCCAACCAAATAAACCGCGTAATCCCGACTGCACGGGACCAAAATAATCCAGCATACTAGTATAAGCATAAGCTAGTAGATAGGCGGGAGCAGCTAAAGGTAATAATAAAGCCCACTCAAGCTGGCGACTACCCCAAAAGCGACACATAGTTACCAACCAAGCCGTACCCACTCCGATGAGACACACTCCCGTTCCTACCGAGAGCATCAGCAAGAAAGAGTTAACCAGATAATCTTTTAAGACGGTACTAGCTAAATGTTGCCAGATAGAACTCGATTTAGTAAAAACACTGCTAAAAACAAAGAAAATAGGTGTAGCTATGACCAGAGCGATCGCCATTACCAAAAGCGTCCAACCATTGAGTGCAAAACGCCTGATTATTTTAGTTGCAGAAGATAAACTCAAAGCAGATTTACCGTTAACTACGAGGGAAATTGATTTATTTACTAAAGCTTAAGCTAAATTGGTTAGTTCTTTAGTTTAAAGTGAAATTAAATATAAAATGCTTAAAGCTAGTTGCTCGAATTTTTATCTCTAAGACCAAAGTTGCTATGCCCAATATTACTGTCAATTTACCCCAAGACTCTTACCAAATTGCGATCGCTCCCGATCTTCTCAGTCAATTAGGTACAATGATGCAACAATTACATCTGGGCAAAAAAGTTTTGCTAGTCTCTAATCCAGAGATCTTTAGTCATTATGGAGAGACTTGTCTTCAGTCTCTAGAAACTGCTGGTTTTACAACCTGCACCCATCTGATACCAGCAGGAGAAGAACACAAACACCTCCAATCTATCCAGCAAGTCTACGATACCGCATTAGCCAACCATCTAGAACGTTCTTCCACCTTTGTGGCTTTGGGTGGTGGGGTAATTGGAGATATGACGGGGTTTTCGGCGGCAACTTGGTTACGGGGAGTAAATTTTGTCCAAGTACCTACTTCGCTATTAGCAATTGTTGATGCTTCGGTAGGAGGAAAAACGGGGGTAAATCATCCCCAGGGTAAAAACCTGATCGGTGCTTTTTATCAACCAAAATTAGTCGCGATCGATCCTAATTTATTAAAAACTCTCCCTCCTAGGGAATTTCGTGCAGGAATGGCTGAAGTAATTAAATACGGTGTGATTTGGGATCGAGATCTGTTTACCAAATTAGAACATCACGAGCATCTCAATACTTTAGAAAGTGTTGGCGATGAGCTACTAGAAACCATTATTACTCGCTCCTGTCAAGCAAAAGCCGAGGTAGTCAGTCAAGATGAAAAAGAAGCAGGTTTGCGGGCAATTCTCAATTATGGACATACTATCGGTCATGCAGTAGAAAGTCTCACTAACTATAAGCAGTTTGTTCATGGCGAAGCAGTGGCTATTGGCATGGTTGCAGCAGGCAAAATTGCGGTGGAAATGGGTTTATGGACGGCAGAAGAAGCTCAACGTCAGGATAGTTTAATTGCCAAAACTGGCTTACCTACAGAAATTCCGACTGAATTAGCCATCGAAGATATCTTAGAAACAATTAAAAGCGATAAAAAAGTAAAAGCGGGAAAAGTACGCTTTATCTTACCGACAACTATTGGCAAAGTAACTATAAGCGATCGCGTCACCCCAGAAATAATTAAAAAAGCTCTTGCTCAATAAAAAAGCCGTATAGTCTCGCTATACGACTTGGCGATTTTAAAGAAAAGATTGAGCAAAGAAACACAAAATTATCTTTATGCATCGTGTGGTTACTTTTCCTCCACATTGTTAATGGGGACAAATCCTGCTTGTTCGACCAATTCCTGCATCTCCTTACTAAGTAGTAAATGGGCATAAGCTTCCCCTGCCTTCTGAGCGCGACTTCCATCTTGTTTGACGATCGCAGATAAATAACGAGTCAGAGGATAGGTAGCGTTTTTAATCGCCTCCTGATTTAATTGATTGCGTTGTTGGGGACAGTCGCTTGGATTTACTAAGGGTGGCAGGTAAGGAGGAACAAATTCTTTCGTTTGATCGGCTAAGGACAAAGCTTTAACGGTACACTGAGGCACGACTTCTGGGGCTGAAGCATAATAAATTGCTCCTGGTATATTTACAACCTGCTTTAATCCATCGGTAGTTGAATAAACATATTTGACATTGCTACCAAAATCCTCGTCGTGCAATACGTGTTCGTGGAAAAATTCGGGCGTACCCCCATCTTCGGCTTTACGAGATAGAGGAATAATTTCGAGATCGGGGCCATTTACCTCTTTCCAATTAGTAATCTTTCCTGTATAGATTTTCTTTAACTGTTCCATGGTCAAACCCGATACTGGTAAAGAAGGTTTAACCGCAACTGCGATCGCATCAATAGCTACGTGATAATTTCTGAGGGTAAAGCCTTGCTGATGGGCAATGACGTGTTCTTCAGGCTTAATCGGACGAGATGATTGAGAAAAATCTAGTTCTCCCTCTAACAACATCCGAATACCCGTTCCCGAACCAGGGGTAGCATTAATTGGTGGTACATAACGGATATGGAATTTAGGATATTTCTCGGCTAATTGGGGATTAACCTCTTGGCGAATTGGGGCCCAGGTAGTACTACCTCCATAATTATAGATTCCTTGTGGTACTACATTAGTTTTCTCAAAAGTACTCGCTTTAACTTTTACTGTATCTGTATCTTTATCTTCGATTTGTTCTTGACTATGGGCAAGACTTTTACGTTTAATTACCTGTAGCGAATCTACTATCAATAAATTACTGACTCCTGTAACTGTAACTATTATAAAAGTAATAATAAAAAAGCTGGAGTAAATCAAAGGAAAAACTATTTTAGTTCTGGTTTTTTCCTTGTTTCGGGTAGATATATTTGCAGAATTTAAAGAAGCTGGTGGCAGTTGAGGTGTAACAGTATTTTCCGATTGGAAAACATGTTTTTGTTTGAGAAAGTTTGCTATTTTTAAAATCTTGGCAGAATTAGCAGGAGAATATTCTAAAATTCTCAGGACACAATTAAGATTAGTGTTTAAAACCGACAATAAATTTTGCTTGTGAAAGTTTATTAATAGTTCATCGACTTCTTGGTTTCCCAGCCATCGACGAAGAGCCAACTCTTTATACTTATCGGAGCGCGGATTCGTAGTTACAATAATTTTCAATGAAGGATATTGTTGACGAAAATAACGACAAATTTCATAAACCCTCCTCATTTTTAAATCTATTATCAGTATTTTCAGTTCTGATTCTAATTTTTCAATACCTTGGGCAATTTGTCTTTCATCAATATACTTCTTATTCCAGACTACTGAGATATTATATTCTCGCAGCACAAATCGCCATATCTCTGCTTGCAACTTAGATGGTTGAAACAGTAAAACTGTTGGTTGACTAGTATTCATTGCTTCTTTAATAAACTGTTAAGCTTTCTTCAAAAAGATCGGGGTAATTTACTACTTGTCTCTACCTTTTAAGTTAAAATTTATCAAAAAAAAGTGACTAACTAGAGACAAACTCAACCAGCTTAAATTGTATTGTTATCGATTTGACCACTCAAATTAAGATAAAATTAAGAATATTATTATGACTTTAAAACCTTGTAAAGTTTGTGGTACTCTCAATGCAGAAGGGGTGGAAACTTGTCTTAGTTGCGGTCAAGATCCTCAAGGAAACAAAAGACCAGCTATATTTCGTTATGTTGCGATCGCTTTAGTAATCTGTTTTGCTCTACCTTTTTTATCAGGCTTAATTAACTGGATTTTGCTACAGCTAAAACCCGAATCACCCACACCAACTCAACCTAAAATATCTTTGATGAAACTTGGACAACAATAATCTCAAAATATGGCTTCAGAAAATTTTCCTACTGATTTAAATGGAGAATATGTAGAACACAAACATTTACTAGAGAGCGACCGCGCAGGGTGGGATAAACTAAGTTTAATCTACGAACTAGAGCCAGCAGGGGAAATGCCTGAAGTTGCTGCTCCCGCTCATTCTTTGGTGATTTGTTTGGGAGATTTTCAAGGAAGTTTTTGGCTGGAGGGACAATGGCATCACGAACAATACAGTCAAGGAGATATCGTTATCATCCCTGCGGGGGAGATTTTTCCTAGAGTGAGGATAGATCGTCAAGTACCTTTACTAGAATTGTTTTTGTCTCCCGACAGTTTACTTGATGGAGTAGGAGAAATCATTTCTCCTAAAGTCAAATTACAGTCCCATTTTCGTCTGCGCGATCCTTTGATTCAACAAATGGCTTTGGCACTAAAAACTGAGTTAGAAACAGCAGAAAAAGATAGCAGGCTATATGCTGATGCGATGGCAACGGCATTGGGAACGCATTTACTACGAAGATACGGTGTTAAAAAATCGGTAGTTAAAGAGTATCAAGGAGGATTAACACCATCTCAGTTGAGAACAGTCGTTGAATATATCCAGACTCATCTTGATAGAGATTTAAATCTAAGCAACGTAGCCAGCTTAGTTCATATTAGCCCTCATTACTTTGCTAGTTTATTCAAACAGTCTACTCAATTGTCGCCCCATAAGTACATTACTCAATGTCGTCTAGAAAAAGCCAAAACTTTATTACGTCAGCGAGATTTACCTATTGCTTTAATTTGCCAAGAAGTAGGATTCAAAAATCAAAGTCACTTCACCAGAGCGTTTCGCCAACATTTTCAAATTACCCCCAAAGCATATCGAGATTTATTTTGACTTAACAATATTTGAGATTAATCAGAACAATAGAACAATTTTTGGAATAATCGGCAAGACTGCGATCGCGAACTTTTTTTAAACTAATAACTGTAGTTTAGAAAATATTGCTGGCAGTTATGCAAATAATCTATCTAATCTTAGCCATATTCGGTTTTATTCTGCCTTACTCCCAATTAGTTCCATTTTTTATCGATCATGGCTTGAACTTATCATTGTTTTGGTCACAACTATTTGCCAATCAAATTTCTAGTGTTTTTGCCTTTGATTTATTAGTTTCTTCGGTAGTATTTTGGCTCTTGGTCTTTAAAGAAGGAAAAAGGATAAATTTAAAATTCCTCTGGCTATATGTTGTCTTGAATTTAGCTATTGGTTTATCTTTTGCCTTACCTGTATTCCTCTGGGTGCGTAGCAAAGCCATGCCGTTATGCGAAGCCCGCGCATGACTCGCTGCGCATCGCGGTATCCTTTAGGACAGGCTTATCACACCATCTTCAGACAGAGTTTTTGAGCGAAGCAACATGATTCAATCGTTTTCTATGCAAAGATGGCAGATTGTTAAATGGTCAACCATCGCCATCGCAACCATTTTTGCCTTGATACTGGTTTTTAATGGCATCAATGAAGCTAGTTTTCGTATTGCCATTAGATTTACAGCTCGTTCTTCTTGTGTCTTATTTTTATTGGCTTTTACTGCATCTTCCTTACGCCGACTAAGACCCAATCCTTTAACCAATTGGCTGTTGAGCAACCGTCGCTATTTAGGATTATCGATGGCAATATCTCATGGTTTTCATGCTATTGCGATCGCGGGAGTAGCCCTCTTAACATCAGAGAATATGGTGCGAGATAATCACGGGGCAAACTTGGGTTATTTGTTTATTATCCTGATGACTATTACTTCCTTTAAACGTCCTGCTAATATTTTAGGAAGACGTAACTGGAAAATTTTACACACCGTAGGAATGTATTATCTTTGGTTGTCTTTTACTGTTGCTTTTAGTGAAAAATTGAGTGAATTTTGGTTGCTATATTTGCCGTTTATTTCTGCGTTGACTGTAGCTATAATGCTGCGATTCATACCAATTAAAAATAAATTACAAAATACTCAATAGCGATCGATCTAGACACGATCGAGACAATTCCTCAATCAACCATTAACAATAATCAAAAACTAAAAGTAGTCCTCACCGTACCAATAACCAAATCATCAGCATCTTGAATATTACTATCAGGTTCGGTAATCCAGACTACCCCAGGAGTAATGGCTATATTGTCATTAACTTGATACTGATAAAAAGCCTCCAAATGTAAAGAACGCTTGCTATCTTCCTCTAAATTATCAATCGTAGAATTAGTTACTGTCGGTTCGCTACCGACAACAATTCCTGCCATACTGCCTTCTTGTCCTAAATCGGGAAAAGCTAGAGTTGCTGCCCAATTCCAGATGTCTTGCGTACCTCGATCTATTTGTTGGTTAAGAGTAGAAAGATTACTTACCTTACTCAAACCACCCCAACCACCAATAACAATGCGATCGCTAATTGCCCAAGATAATTCTAAGCCATAGGAGTTGCTGACAGTGGGTGTAGCTTCGCCAAACAATTCGCTAGTTTGCGATCGCAGATTAGCTCGATTCGTCCCTGTTTCGGTATCGCTTTGATTGTAACTATGAATATAAGTAGCAGCAAAACTGAGGTTTTCAAAAGGTGCGATCGTAATTTGTCCTAACGCGCTATAGGGGCCATTAAACAAACCACTGCCAGAATTTGGTTCGTTTGCCGAGGAGGCTAGATATCCAGCACTAATCTGAATTTGGTCAATAGGACGATGTCTCACCCCAACTCCCGTATCCCCAGGAGGATAGTAAATAGGGTTGCGCGTACCAAAAGCAGAAATCGCTCCCGAACCGCCATCTCCATCCAAAACATTAATCGTCGGGGCGAGATCTTCGGCCTCAACTCCTGTTGCACCGACAATAAAGTCTAGGCGATCGCCGACGCCAAAGTTATAGCGCAATTTTTCTAGTTGAAAATCATCTGTTTCAGAAGCAAAAGAAAAGTTTCCCTGGAAAGTATCAATTTCTTCAGCAAAACCAGCAAAATTACGCCGAGATAATCTAGTTAATAACAAATCATTCCCACTCAAGCTAGTTTCTAAATCTAGTCTCAATCTAGTCCCAAAGATCGTGCTAGTGCTAGCATCTTCAGACAAAACATCACTCAATCCAAAAACTGCTTCTCCTGTCAGTTTAGTAGTAGTAGAAAATTGAGTTGCTTCGAGATCCTCTATTCGTGCTTGCGTCCCATCGGTTCTCCCTTGAAGTATAGCCAAATCTGACTGATATTCTTGCATCAGTCGTAAAACAAGATCGACATCAGTTTTGGGCATTCGATCCGAATTAGTCAGAATACTTTCAATTTGATTTAAACAACTATTTAGCCCTGCAACAAATTCAGCACGAGAAATAGCTTGTTCTCCCCGATAAGTGCGATCGGGAAATCCAGAAATGCAACCATAGCGATCGATTAGATCCCGTAAAGCTCGATAAGACCAATCTGTAGGTTCGATATCTCTTAGTTGTTCGACACGATCGACTTGAGCAAAAAATAGTTTAGTGTTGTCGGTTTGAAAATTAAGCTCATCAACTGAATCTTTTTGAGGATTAAGAATTTCTTGTCTGACTTGATTTTCTAACAAACCTCTCTCATCTGCAACCTGAGTCCTACTGGCTATTTTCCTTGGAAAAGCTGCTAGCGTTCGTGTAGCTTTGCTACGAATCTGTTCCCCAAGCACAAACGGCAAGCGATCGTTCGCGGTAGCTTTTGTACTGGGCAAGAATAAAAAACACACGACAAAAATCGGGGCGATTCGCTGAAGCTTTTCCCATAATCTAAACATTGCAGACAATCCTCACTCACACCAAAATCATGTTTAACTTTGTTTAAGCTTCCAGGTTTAGCATCGGATAAATTCCACAGCATACTTTTGTACTACTTTGGAAAAAAGTACTTAAGGTAGCTAAAAGCAAAGAGTTTTCACGATTATTTAAGCTTTTTTTATTTTGGCATTGCTTAAGATTAATTGGTAAAAAAACTTCAA